>JAJDOE010000080.1 GCA_022340345.1 Gammaproteobacteria bacterium | reverse complement strand
GTGTGTCCAACGCTAGCGAAGCGCCGGAGACGTTCGCGTTGTTGCGCGAACTGGAAGCGGACCCCCGGGTCCGCTTCGTGGAGTACAACGTGCCTTTCAATTTCTCCCGGTTGGTGAATTTCGGCGTTGCGCAGGCGCGTGGTGAGTACGTGGTTTTACTGAACAATGATATGGAAATCATCACCTACGACTGGATCGAGGCCCTGTTGGAACATGCTCAGCGGGAGGAGGTGGGCTGTGTTGGCGGAAAACTCTATTTCGAGGACAGCACCGTCCAGCATGGAGGAATCATTATTGGCATTGGCGGGTACGCGGGGCACGCCCACAAGGGCTTTCCCAGCTTCCGGCCGGGGTACTTCAACCGCCTGAACGTTAGCCAGAACATCAGCGCGGTGACGGGCGCCTGCCTGATGATCCGCCGTGCCCTGTACCAGGAGCTGGGCGGATTTAATGAAGAACAGCTCGGGGTGGCGTGTAACGATGTAGATTTCTGCCTGCGGGTACGCGAGGCGGGTTATCTCAACATGTGGACTCCGTTCATGGAGGCGTTTCACTACGAGTCCAGGAGCCGCGGCTACGAAGACACACCGGAGAAGAAAGCGCGTTTCGAAAAAGAGCGTGCCTGGTTCCGGGAGCGGCATCGGGATCTGCTGGAACGGGGCGACCCCTATTACAACGCCAATCTCAGCCTGGATAGCGAAAAGTTCGAGCTGGGCGCCTGAACATTCGAAACATGCCGATATCCGTGGAGCAGGCGGGCTGGCAGTTGCAGCTGGACCGGGCGCTGCCCGGGCGCATCCACGCCCATCGCGGGGTATGTCACCTGGTGGAGGGATATTGCTTCCACCCGGAAAGCGGCATCCGGTCGCTGGAGTTGCGGGTGGGAGAGTTTCGTTTTCCGCTACGCTGGATTCACGAGCCCCGGGAACGCCTGGCGGAGAAATTCGCCGGCGGGGAAGGGGAGGGCAATGCCCTGTTGTCAGGGTTCCGCGGCCTGGTTTGTCTGCCACGGCAGCTTCCGGCTGGTGCGCATGAGATGGTAATGGAAGTGCGCGGGACGCGGGAGACGGTGCGGATACCGCTGGGGAGCACGCAAATCGTGGCGGAGGGTCCCTTCACGGAACCGGTAGAACCGGCAGATTCAGGCGACGCGTCGATGGTGGTGTGCCTGGCCACCTACAATCCGGCCCCGGAGCCTTTCCGGCGCCAGGTGGAGTCCCTGCGCGCGCAGACTTTCACCGATTGGATCTGCCTGGTCAACGACGATGGGTCCGACCCGGAGCTGTACCGCCAGGTGGAGCAGATCTGTGCCGCCGATCCGCGCTTCCAGGTGCGGCGCAACCCGCGCAACCTGGGGTACTACCACAATTTCGAGGCCTGTCTGGCGCGGGTGCCGCCCGGTGTCCGCTGGGTCGCATTCTGTGACCAGGATGATTTCTGGTACCCGGAAAAACTGCAACGCACCCTGGATGCGCTCGAGGCACAGGACGCGTTGCTGGCCTATTGCGACATGCGAATCACGGACCCGTCGGGTACGGTGCTGGCGGATACCTACTGGTCCCGGCGGCGCAACAACTTCACCCGGCTGGATTCGCTGATTCTTGCCAACACGGTGACCGGGGCCGCTTCCGTGTTTCGCCGGGAGCTGGTGGACATGATGTTGCCGTTTCCGGATCGTATCGGGCACGCCTTCCACGACCATTGGGCGGCGTGTATCGCGCTTGCTCACGGGCGGTTGTGCTATGTGGACGAACCCCTGTATGAGTACGTGCAAGGGGATAGCAACGTCATCGGGCATACCGATTTCGCACCTCGGAGCCTGCTGTCTCGTGGTCGTTCGCTGCTGGCCGTGCTGGCTGCAGGAATGCACATACTCATCGCACTGGTGCACACCCTGTTGTTCGGGCCGGACAAGAACCAGGCAGGTGAGACCAGCGTCCACTCGAGCCTGGCGGGGCTGCTGACCCGGCTGGTGGAGATCCACGAGCAGGAATACCTGCGTCTGGAGGTGACCACTCGCAGCCTGGTGCACCGCTTTCCCGGTCTTGCCTGGAGCAGCCGGCGGGCCGCCGCAATCTACTGTGGCGGCTGGCCGACCGTGTGGCGCCTGCTTTGGTTGCACCTGGCGATCGTTGTACGTGGCGAGACTACCAATGACGCGGAACTGCGCCTTGCAGCCGCTTACCTGGCTTTCCGTGTCAACCGGCTGATCAAGCGCTGGTGGGGCCTGAAATTCATCCGTCGTTACGGCTATGCTCACACCCTGGTGTGGGAGAACGAATAGGAGGGGATCCGTGGACGTTTCCGTGGTACTGCCAGTCTTCAACGAGGAAGACAACCTGCAACCGCTGCATGCGGAACTGAGCGCCGCTCTCAGGGGGCTAAAGCGCCGTTACGAGATTATTTTCGTGGACGACGGCAGCTCTGACCGCTCGCTGGATGTCCTGCAGGAGCTCCTGAAAAAGGACGCTCACCTGCGCATCATCGAGTTTCGGCGCAATTTTGGACAGACCGCCGCACTGGCCGCGGGTTTCGATCACGCCCGGGGTGACATCGTGATTACCCTGGATGCAGACCGACAGAATGATCCGAAAGATATCCCGACCTTAATCGCGAAACTGGAAGAGGGGTACGATTTGGTCAACGGGTGGCGATTTTCCCGCAAGGATCCATTCCTCTCTCGCAAGTTGCCATCCCGAATCGCCAACTGGATCATTTCCGCTGCCACCGACGTCAAACTGCATGACTACGGCTGCACCCTGAAGGCCTTCACCAAAGAAGTCGCAAAAAATATTTCCTTATACGGCGAGATGCATCGATTTATCCCGGCAATTGCGAGCTGGATGGGCGTGCGCATTGCCGAGGTAAAGGTAAATCACCGACCGCGGGTGAGCGGGACGTCCAAGTATGGTATCTCCCGCACGCTCCGGGTGGTGCTGGACCTGATGACGGTAAAATTTCTTCTCAGTTACTCCGCGCGACCGCTGCAATTTTTTGGAATGATCGGCTTGCTGTCCGGGTCCCTGGGAATTCTGCTTTCCATCTGGATGACCATTCAACGACTGTTTTTTGATATCGCCCTGGCGGACCGGCCGCTACTTCTGCTGGCGGTGCTGTTGATCTTTATCGGCTTGCAGTTCATTACCTTTGGCCTGCTTGGCGAGCTGCAGACAAGAATCTACTACGAAGCGCAGGACAAACCGGTGTACGCGGTACGCCAGGTCTTCGAACGCAGCGCCGCAAAGCGCGCTCCGGTAAAGCGTGCCGTCAGCAAAGCAAAGAAAACAACCCGCAGCTGAGGACGCCCGCGTAGCGGTCATCGTCGTCAATTTCAACGGCGGTGGCTGGCTGTGCCGCAGCCTGGCGGCGCTGGAACGCCAGAGCCGGTCACCCGACCGGGTGCTGGTGGTCGACAACGCCAGCGAAGACGACTCGCTGGAACAAGCGCGAAATATGTATCCGCGCGTCGAGTACATTGCGCTGGAGACCAATACGGGGTTTGCCCACGCCAACAACCTCGGCGTGGAGGCGGCGGCGGATTGCGACTGGATCGCACTACTGAATCCGGATGCCTTTCCGGAGCCGGACTGGCTTGAGCAATTGCTTGCCGCGGCGCGGGAATTTCCCCGGCACGGGAGCTTCGCCAGCCGGTTGGAGGATGAAAGCGGAAAGCTGGACGGTACCGGCGATACGTACCATGTCAGTGGCCTGGGCTGGCGACGGGATCACGGGCGGGTCGCCGGCGACGAGCATGCCAGCGGCGAGATCTTCGCACCCTGCGCGGCTGCGGCCCTGTACCGCCGCGAAGCCTGGCTGGCGGCCGGTGGTCTGGACGATGATTTTTTTTGTTACTTCGAGGACCTGGACCTGGGTTTCCGGCTGCAATTGCTGGGTTATCCCAGTCGCTATGTAAGCAGCGCGCGGGTGATACATGTCGGTTCCGCCACCACCGGCCGCAGTAGCGATTTTTCCGTGTACCACGGCCATCGCAACCTGGTCTGGTGTTACCTGAAGAACATGCCGGGGATGTATTTCTGGTTGTACCTGCCGCAGCACCTGCTTCTCAATCTGGTCTCGTTGCTGGTGTTCTCGGCTCGTGGCCGCTGGCTGATCTGGCGCGCGAAGTGGGATGCCCTGCGCGGCCTGGGCCGCGCCCTGGGTCAACGGCGCGGCGTTCAGGCGGGTCGTCGGGCGACGCCGGCGGTGGTGTGCGGACGCATGGCGCGTGGCTTGTTGACGCCGTACCGGGATCGTCATGGCTGACGTTGTACAGATATTCGCAACCCGTATTGATTTTGATCTGAACGATCCACGCAGTCCGCATGACCGATAGTTCACTCACATCCGTCATCATCGTCAATTTCGATACGGGGGTCTGTTTGTCCCGTTGCGTGGCGTCGGTCCTGGCCAGTAACACGCCAGTGGAAGTCATCGTGGTGGACAACGCGTCGGTGGAC
>JAJDOE010000016.1 GCA_022340345.1 Gammaproteobacteria bacterium | reverse complement strand
ACCGTCGAGGCCTTGCGGGAACGGAAAATCGAATTCATGGACGTTCCTGATACCTACTACGAAACCATCGACCGGCGGATTCCGGGTCATGGCGAGGACCTGGAGCGCATGCGCGCCAACCGGATTCTCATTGACGGGTCCATGGAAGGGAACCAGGGACTGTTATTGCAGATCTTCACCCAGACCGTCATCGGGCCGATCTTTTTTGAAATCATTCAGCGCAAACACAATGAGGGATTCGGGGAAGGAAATTTCCAGGCCCTTTTCGAGGCAATCGAGCGGGACCAGGAAGCGCGCGGGGTTTTGTAGTAATTTTTAGCGAGTATGGGAGGCAGACATGCACACCGACATCGATCCACCCCTGGCGGCATTCGCCGCGGAGCACGGCCTGTCCGGGCTGACCGCGGAATCGTTGACCGCCATCCAGGAACAACGTCCAGGCTACTCCACCGAAAAGGGCAGGCAATTCCTGGTTTTCCAGCAACAGATCAATTCGCGCCTGCTGCAGCACCCCATTATTACCGGCAATGCCTATACCGCGTGGTTCTCGGACGGACAACTCAACCCGGAACAGGTGCGTGCCTTCATCGTCCAGTTCTCGGTATTTTCCAACCTGTTCCTGATCGCCCAGTTGCACAAGACCATCAACGCGGATTCGCTGGACAGCATGCGGGCTTCCAAGGAAATCCTCGCCAACGAGATTGGCGTGGTATTTCACGCGCGGGCTGGTGCCGGAATCTCCGCGGATGCCGATCCGGAACTGGTCTCCACCGAGGGTTCGGTGGAGGGTGGGGTATTCCGTTTTCGCGCCGCCCATTTTGAATGGTTGCTGCAGATTGCGGAACGGCTCGGACTGGAGTTCAACGACGTCGGTAAACGTCGCCACGGCACACCGTCCACCTTGTTTTTTTGTGACGAACTGGTGCGGTTGTATGGAAACGAGGATTACCTGATCTCACAGGCAGCCAGTTACGCAGTGGAAAACTGGGCAGCGGCCGGGTTCTGGGGGCAGTTGGTCAACGGGCTGCGAATTTTCAACGAGAGTTCCGGTATGGGCCTGCCGCTGGCATTTTTTACCTGGCACGACCAGATCGAGGCGCAGCACGCGGCGCACACCCAGGAAGAGCTGGAAGAGATCTACTTTGGCCGGGACCTGAACGAAGCGGCCTTCATTCGCTTCGGCAATGAGATGCTGGATGGCGTCGCGGCCTTTTGGACTGGCCTGGACGAACAGCGTCGGCAACTGGATGCCGCCTGAGCCTGTGTGCCGGTGACCACCCGCCGGCCGCTGGCGGAAATTAGCTTTTAGTAGCCCCTGTGGGCAGCGTCTATAATGTCGCCTGGAGGCGGCAATTTTTGAAACTTCCCCGCGAAAATGAAACCTGGGTTTTTTTCCTCGGAATTATCCTGGTTCCGGTGAGCGTGGCTGCGGTAAGCATGTATATCGACACGCGTATCGATGACCGGCAGCGGGAGCTCGCTACCGAGCTCAACAATCGTCAGGAACGTCTGGCGATAACCCAGACCGTGGATTCCTATTTTCAAGGGGTTGGTGACATTCTCGCCAGCGGCATGCCCGAGGCGCAGGGTGACCGCATCATTATTGCGCGCACCAACGCCCTGCTGCGTCGTATCGAGGCGCCGATGGTCTGCGCTCGGGTGGTGCGTTTCGTCTCGGATGTTCGTCCGAAACTGCTGCGGGCGCCAAAACGCCAACTGGAACGGGGGACTCCGCATGTCAGCCTGGCGGGGCTGGACCTGTCCGGCACCGACTTGGGATTCACCACGCTGGTGGCCACTGACCTGCGTGGTGCCCGATTGAAAGGTACACGGCTGGCCTGGTCGAGTTTGCGCGAAGCGCGCCTGGACGGTGCGGAGTTGGCGGGAGCAGACTTGCGCGGCGCAGATTTGACGGGAGCAAACCTGGAAAAGACGAACCTTCGGGGGGCGTCCATTGGAGGTGCGAGTTTCGTGCAGGCACAATTATCCGGGGCGGACCTGCGGGACGTAGATCGAAACGACGTGCTGGTGGACGGCTTACGGGCGGCGGTCGATTTCAGCGGAGCGAACCTGGACGGGGCTTTGCAGGACTGAAGGAGAGGAACCAAATGCAATCGGCCGTTTTCCTGCTGCTTCTGGCGCTGGTGTCCGGGCTCCCGGCGTGGGCGGACCCACCAGAAAACTATGTTTTTCATCCCTATGATGAAGCGCTGCACAGTGCGCGCGACACGGGACGGAAGGTCTTTATTTACTTTGGTCGCGAGGGTTGTGGTTATTGCGACCTCACCAACCGTACTGCCTTCGTGGACCCGCGGGTTCGCGAACGCTACCAGCAGAACTACGAGCTGGCCTACGTGGACTCGGAAGGCGGGCAACGGCTGACGCTACCGAGCGGTGAGCGCATCGTGGAGCGTGAACTCGGGCCGCGCTTCCAGGCCTTTGTCACGCCGGTATTCGTGTTCGCGGAAGCCGACGGCACGCCCATCCTGCGCCGGGTGGGAGTCCAGAAAACCGAAGATCTGCTGGCGGCGGAGCGTTTTGTCGCCGGCGGTTTCTACCGGCGGATGAACTTTGAAGAATTCCGGGCGTCGGGTGAATAGGCGCACGGCAACCGGACTGCTGGGCCTGGGCCTGCTCCTGCCTGGTGTACTTCAGGCCGGCGCGGAATGGACCTTTTCGGAACCGCTGAACGTGGACGGCAACTGGCAGGCAGGGGTGTTTCATCACCTGGAATCTTCCGGACGACGCAACCTGGTGGTACACGGTAGTGAGGTCTGCCTGACCTGGGAGGACAACCGGGACGGCACGCCACAGGTGCGGGTGGCGTGCCGCGCTGCGGGCGACCCGGAATTTTCACCCAGGCTACGGCCCGGCGCCCCGCGGGAGAGTTACGAACCGGCGCTCCTGGCGCTGGGGGATCAGCTGCTTGTCGCCTTCGAGGCGGAAGATGGTGTGCGTGCCGGGCTGGTTGGCCAGCCGGAGGCCCTGGCGTTGAGCCCATCCGGCGCGCAGGTGACCCTGGCCCCGGCCCCGGGTGGGCAGGTACTCGCGGTTTGGGCGGAGAAGCGGGAACGGCACCGGCAGTTGCGCGGCGCCATGCTGCGGCTCGAAGCCGGCGCGCTGCGAGCCGGTCCCGCGATGTGGCTGAAAGGGATTGCCGGCGACGGAGACCAGGGCTACCCGGCGGCCGCCTGGCTGGCAAATCGCGAAGCCCACGTTGTGGCCTGGGAAGATCGCCGCTTCCGGAACACCGTGTTGATGTCCGCAATCGGGTCGTTGAACGACGGCTTCTCGCTACCCATGCAGGTCAACGGCCTTTGGCCCCCCCATTCCTCCGAATACGGTGTAAGCAGCGGCGTTGCCCGGATTGCCTTGCGCGGTGGAGCGGCGGGGGTGCTCGCGGCGTGGGCGGACAAACGAAATTTTCGCATGGGGCACGATATCTATGCGGCGCTCGCGGCGGACAGTGGCCGTTTCGGAGACAATCAGCTGGTGCAGGACGGTTTCGCAGAGGGTGTGGAGCAGTGGCACCCGGCACTCGCGATGGGTACGGATGCATTGGTTGTCGCCTGGGATGATGACCGGGATGGCAATTCGGACCTTTGGTTGACGACCGGAAGCGGTGGACGATGGAGTGATGACTGGAACGCAGCGGCAATGGCCGGGCCGTTGTTGCAAACTCATCCGGCACTCGCCCTGGATAGCTCGGGCCGGCTGCACGTGGCGTGGGTGGAGCGGCGCGAGGCCGGCGGTGCGACGCGGCTGCGCTATGCGATCGGAACGCCGGTTGCGGCGGCAGCCGTAGGAGGAAAGTAGACTTGGGATTGCATTCTCCGGTGGTCCGCGGCGCGTGCCTTGTGGGCGCGTTGCTCGCATTTTCTGCGACCCCGCAGGCGGCGGACACGGTGGCCGGTTTGCTTGAATCGAGCGCCCCGGCCTATACCCTGCGGGTGGAAATCAATGGCGTGCACATTCCCACCATACGTGGTGGCGGCGTGCAATTGCAGCACCTGTTTGATGAGGGCGACCCGAGACGCGCCGAAGTGGCGGAGGGTGGCGCCTGGGTATTTTCCCTGCACGCAGGCGAGAACCGGATCCGGGTCGAATTTCACAAAACCCGCCCGGAGATGGAGATCCCGCTGCACCTGCGACTGCTGCCAGACGCCCCCGGGGGCATGCCTGTGGTGGACATGCTCATCCAGAATAGCGCGGCCGGAACGGTCGAGCGGGGCTTCTGGCTCAGTCGGCGGCTGCCCGCAGGGCAACGCCCGGTGGAGATTCATGACACGGACGTGCAGCCGGCCCCGACCAGGTAAGCCAACGCCCGCGTTCCGGCGGGCGATGCCATCATTTCTTCATGTGGCGTAGCGGCGACCCCACGTACAACTGGCGCGGCCGGTCAATTCCGTGATCGTCCTTGTGCAGTTCCAGCCAGTGACTGACCCAGCCGGTGGTGCGCGCCAGGGCAAAGACCGCGGTGAACAGGCTCTTGGGAATGCCGATGGCCTTGAGCAGGATCCCGGAGTAGAAATCCACGTTTGGATACAGCTTGCGCTCGATAAAGTACTCGTCCTGCAGCGCGATTTCCTCCAGGCGCATGGCGATCTCCAGCAGCGGATCGTCCAGGCCCAGGCGGTCCAGCACATCCTTGCAGGCCTTCTGGATCACGGTCGCGCGCGGGTCGAAGTTCTTGTATACGCGGTGGCCGAATCCCATCAGGCGATAATCGTCGTCGGCGTCCTTGGCCTGATCCACTGCCTTGCCGACGTTCTTCACGTCACCAATGGCCTCCAGCATGTCCAGTACCGCCTCGTTGGCGCCGCCGTGTGAGGGCCCCCAGAGGCTGGCGATGCCCGCCGCCACGCAGGCATAGGGATTGGCTCCGCTGGAGCCCGCCAGGCGCACGGTGGAGGTGGAGGCGTTCTGTTCGTGGTCCGCGTGCAGGATAAAAATTTTGTCCAGCGCACTGCTCACCACCGGGTCCACCTCGTAGTCCTCGCTCGGAAGCCCGAACATCATCTGCAGGAAATTCGAGGTGTAGTCCAGCTCGTTGCGCGGGTAGCGAAACGGCCGGCCGATGGTGTAGGTGTAAGAGGCGGCGGCGATGGTCGGAATCTTGGCGATCAGCCGGATGGCGGAAAACATGCGCTGATCCGGGTCGGAGATATCCAGGTTGTCGTGGTAGAAGGCGGACATGGCGCCGACGATTCCCACCATGATCGCCATCGGGTGCGCATCCCGGCGGAAGCCGGTGAAAAACTTGAGAATCTGTTCGTGGAGGAGGGTGAAATTGGCCACCCGGCGTTCGAAGGCAACTTTCTCGTTCGGGTCCGGAAGTTCGCCGAACAGCAACAGGTGGGAGACCTCGAGAAAGCTGGTATTTTCCGCCAGTTCCTCAATGGGGTAGCCGCGGTACAGGAGAATTCCTTCCTCGCCGTCCACGTAGGTGATCGCACTGCGGCAGGAGGCGGTGGAGCGATAGCCGGGGTCGAAGGCAAGCACGCCGTATTCGCCGTACAGGGTCTTGACGTCGATGGCCGGCGGGCCAATGGTCCCCTCGAGAACCGGCAGGCAATTGCGGCCCTTCTTGTTGGTCTCGCTCAGCTGTACAAATCGTTTCATCGGGCCATCTGCCTCCAGGTTATTGCGGATTGTTCAGCGGCGACCCGACGCGCCGTATTCCGCAGGCGAGGTCGCGGGGGGGACTGTACTATACCCAAATCCCGGTCATTTTGGGAGCAGCCGAGTTGATGGCATTTGGCGTATTTAACCGCCGTTTCGCTGCATATGCCAGCACGATCGAGGTAGTTCTCGCCTAGGTTCCGCCAACCCGGCGGAGTATCGCGTCCATCCAGCAGGTCGGTAGCAGGCGCTGTCCCCACCAGAACGCGTGCGCCGGCGCGGTCACCCGGTAGCGGCTCCGCGGACGGCGCGCCTCCAGTGCCTTGCGCACCACCCGCAGCACCGCCACCGGATCCCGGGTAAACGGCGGGTCGCCACGGGTACGCAGGCGGCCTTGCAGGTGGTCCTCATACAGGTCGCGAAAATGACTTTCGGCCACCGGGATGTTGGCCTCGAAGGCGGCCAGGGCATTTTCGCGAAAGCGGCTGCGTATGGGTCCGGGTTCCACCAGCACCGCGTGAATTGCGCTGCCGTGGAGTTCCTGCCGCAGGGTGTCGGTAAGGCCCTCCAGGGCGTATTTGCTGGCGTTGTAGGCGCCGCGAAACGGCATGCTGGCGTAGCCCAGGAAGGAGCTGATCTGGACCAGGCGCCCGCAGCCCTGGGCGCGGAAGACCTGGAGAGCGCGGCGGCTCAGCTCGTGGGTGCCGAAAAAGTTGGTCTCGAACTGGCGGCGCAGGGCACTGACCGGAAGATCCTCCACCGCCCCGGGCTGACCATAGGCACCGTTGTTGACCAGCCCGTACAGCGATCCATCGCTTTGCTCCAGCAGTGAATCCATGGCCCGGGCGATGGAATCCGGGTCCGCCAGGTCCAATTGCAGCACCTCGAGTCCGCTGGCGGCCAGGCGCTCCACATCCTGCCGCTTGCGGGCACTGGCGAACACCCGATAACCACAGGCGGCGAGCCCAT
Source organism: Gammaproteobacteria bacterium (assembly GCA_022340345.1). Lineage (GTDB taxonomy): Bacteria > Pseudomonadota > Gammaproteobacteria > HyVt-429 > HyVt-429 > JAJDOE01. The sequence continues at coordinate 11,914 of JAJDOE010000016.1, read as the reverse complement.
GGGCCAGGGCCTCCCCGATACCCGAGGAGCATCCGGTAACGAGCACTTCCCGGCGCCCGGAAGGAACGGCCACGATGAAATTCAGACCTGCTTGTTGCCCAGGAACAGCCAGGTTTCGACCACCGAGTCCGGATTCAGGGACACGCTGTCAATGCCTTCCTCCATCAGCCACTTGGCGAGGTCCGGGTGGTCCGAAGGTCCCTGGCCACAGATGCCGATGTACTTGCCCGCCGTCCGGCAGGCCTGGATGGCACGGGACAGCATGAACTTCACCGCCGGATCGCGTTCGTCAAACAGGTCCGCTACCAGCCCGGAATCCCGGTCCAGTCCCAGCGTTAACTGGGTCAGGTCGTTGGAGCCGATGGACATGCCGTCAAAAAATTCCAGGAACTGGTCGGCGAGGATCGCGTTGGAGGGAACCTCGCACATCATGATCAGCCGCAAGCCGTTCTCACCGCGGCGCAGGCCGTTGCTGGCCAGGGTATCGATTACCTGTTTTGCTTCCCCCAGGGTGCGGACGAAGGGGATCATGATCTCCACGTTCTCCAGCCCCATCTCTTCGCGCACATACCGGAGCGCCTGGCACTCCAGGGCGAAACAGGCGGCAAAGCTCTCGGAGCGGTAGCGGGAGGCGCCACGGAACCCGATCATGGGGTTTTCTTCGTCGGGTTCGTAGTCCCGGCCACCGAGCATGTGCGCGTATTCGTTGGATTTGAAGTCGGACATGCGCACGATCACCGGGCGTGGGTGGAAGGCCGCCGCCAGGGTGGCGATGCCCTCGCTGAGTTTGCGTACGTAAAAGTCCACCGGGCCGTCATATCCGGCGGTGCGCTCGTCGATCTGATCCCGCACTTCCTCCGACTGGTCCGCGTAGTTGAGCAGCGCCTTGGGGTGGATTCCGATGGTGGTGTTGATGATGAACTCCAGTCGCGCAAGCCCTATGCCCTCATTGGGCAGAAACTGAAAATCGAAAGCGCGCTCCGGATTGGCGACGTTCATCATGATCTTGAACGGTAGGGGAGGCATGGAGTCCAGCGTGATCTCCCGGCGTTCGAATGGGAGAAGACCGGAATAGATATAGCCGGTCTCGCCCTCGGCGCAGGAAACCGTGACTTCAACGCCGTGCTTGATCCGGTGAGTCGCGTCGCCAGTGCCGACCACCGCCGGAATCCCCAGTTCGCGGGCGATAATCGCAGCGTGACAGGTGCGTCCGCCCCGGTTGGTGACGATGGCCGCCGCGCGCTTCATGATCGGTTCCCAGTCCGGGTCCGTCATATCCGTTACCAGCACGTCACCGGCCTGGACACTGTGCATCTGCTCCAGTCCGGAGACCACCCGTGCCACCCCGGCGCCAATCCGCTGGCCGATGCTGCGTCCTTCCACCAGTACTTCGCCACGCTGGGCGAGTTCGTAGCGCTCCAGGATATTTTCATGGGAACGGCTCTGCACCGTCTCCGGGCGCGCCTGCACGATGTACAGCCGGCCATCCCGCCCGTCCTTTGCCCATTCAATGTCCATCGGCCGGCCATAGTGGGCCTCGATGGCCATGGCCTGGCGCGCCAGTTCTTCCACATCGCCGTCACTCAGGCAGAATTTCCGCCGCTGCTCCGGTTTCACTTCCACGGTGAGCACCGAACGACCTTGCGATGCGTCATCGGAGTAGACCATCTTCAGGGCTTTCTCGCCGAGAGTGCGTCGCAACACCGCCGGCCGGTCGTGCAACAGGGTCGGCTTGTGTACGTAGAATTCGTCGGGATTGACCGCGCCCTGGACCACGGTCTCGCCCAGCCCCCAGGCACCGTTGATGAAAACCACGTCGCGAAACCCGGACTCGGTATCCAGCGTAAACATCACACCGCTGGCTCCCAGGTCGCTGCGCACCATGTACTGCACCCCCGCTGACAGGGCCACCTCGCTGTGCACAAAACCCTGGTGGACCCGGTAGGAGATGGCGCGGTCGTTGTAGAGGGAGGCGAATACTTCCTTGATCGCGGCGAGAATGTTCTGCTCGCCCTCTACGTTCAGGAAGGTTTCCTGCTGGCCGGCGAAGGAGGCGTCCGGAAGATCCTCGGCGGTCGCCGAAGAACGGACCGCGAAGGACATGCCATCGTCCGTGGTTTTCGCCAGCGAGGCGTATGCGCGCCCGATCGCTTCCTGGAGTTTGGCGGGGAACGGGGCCTCGCTGATCCATCGGCGGATCTCGCTGCCGGTGCGGGTGAGGGCGGCAATGTCATCCACATCCAGGGATTCCAGGGCGGCGTCGATGCGCTGTTTGAGGCCGTTGGATTCCAGAAAATCGCGGAAAGCGTCGGCGGTGGTGGCAAACCCACCCGGTACCTGCACGCCGGCCGCCGACAGGCCGCTAATCATCTCTCCCAGAGAGGCATTTTTTCCTCCCACGCGCCCGACGTCGGTCATGCCCACGTCTTTAAGCCAGACCAGATAGTCGCTCACCGGAAGTCACTCCCCGCGGGTAGTTTGGAAATCGGAAGCACCCGCCGCGCTTTAGGAAAAAACGCAATCAGCGGATATGATACGCGGATTATACCTTCTTATTCTCCCGTGACTGAACCCTCCCAAAGACAACTGGTTTTTCTGATCTCGGACCGCACCGGCATTACCGCCGAGACCCTGGGGCATGGCCTCATGTCCCAGTTCGAGGGCGTGGATTTTGAACTGGAGACCATGCCGTTCATTGACAGCGAGGACAAGGCGCACCGGGCGGTGGCGGAGATCAATCACTGGGCCCGGGAAAACAGCCGGCCACCTATCGTGTTCTCCACCATGGTTCGCGACGAACTGCGGACGATTCTCAGTGGCTGCGAGGGTGTCTTTTTTGATTTTTTCGAGGCGTTCCTGGAGCCGCTGGAACAGGCACTGGGTCGGCAGTCGTCGCATACCATCGGCCGCTCCCATGGTGTAGTGGATCGGCAACGCTACACCACGCGCATGGATTCGGTGAACTACTCCCTGACCACCGACGACGGCATCAATACCCGCCAGTACCGGAACGCGGACATCATCCTGATTGGAGTGTCACGCAGCGGAAAGACACCCACCTGCCTGTACCTGGCAATGCACTACGGAATTCGCGCAGCCAACTACCCCCTGGTGGAGGAGGATTTGCAGTCATCGCGGTTGCCGGAGGTGCTTGAGGTCCATCGCGAACGCCTCTATGGGCTCACCATCCAGCCGGAACGACTGCAGCAGATCCGGGAAAAACGCCGGCCCGGCAGCCGTTATTCCTCCATGGATCGTTGCCGCGCCGAGGTTTCGCAGGTAGAGGATCTGTACCAACGCTTGCAGGTTCCGTTCGTAAATACCAGCAGTATGTCGGTGGAGGAGATAGCTGCCATGCTGATGCACGAGCGGCACCTTCCACGGCGCATCTGAATATTCCGAATTCGTTTTTTCCAGGAAGGCGCCGGCCTCGTCTTCGCTGGCGCTGGCCAGTGGCGCCAGTACGGTCAGCAGGCCAGCGAGAAGGCATGTTTTCATTTTCACGGTGGTTCTCCCCGGTTTGTCCGCTACGCCGCCGGATTCGGTAGAATCCGGTACAAACCGGTCACCCGGGAACTGTTTAACGGAAGGCAGGATGAGAAAAACACTCGCATTATTCGCACTTCTTTCGCTGGCGCAGACGCCACTTCTGGCATCGGCGGGCAGCACCCTGGTCTACTGCTCCGAGGGCAGCCCGGAGGCTTTTAATCCGCAACTCGCGACATCCGGAACCACCTTCGACGCTTCCTCCCGCCAGATTTACAACCGCCTGGTGGAGTTCGAAATTGGCACCACCAACATCGGCCCGGGCCTGGCGGAACGCTGGTCGGTCAGCGAAGACGGAAAGATTTACACCTTCCACCTGCGCAAGGGAGTGAAGTTTCACACCACCAAGTACTTCACCCCGACCCGGGATTTTAATGCGGACGATGTGATTTTCAGCTTTGATCGCCAACGCAAGAAGGACCACCCCTATCACAGCGTCGGCGGCGCGATCTACAAATATTTCGATGATATGGACATGGTCAACCTGATCACGGATCTGAAAAAGCTTGACGACTACACCGTGGAATTTCACCTGGCGCGTCCGGAAAGTCCGTTCATTGCCAACATGGCGATGGACTTCGCGTCCATTCTTTCCGCCGAGTACGGTGACCAACTGATGAAGGCCGGAAATCCGGAGCGAATCGACCTGGACCCGGTGGGTACCGGGCCGTTTTTCTTTCGCCGTTACGAAAAGGACGCCTTCATTCGTTACCGGGCACACCCGCAATACTGGCGTGGTCGCGAAAAACTCGAAAACCTGGTGTTTGCCATCACCGTGGATCCGTCCGTGCGTTATGCCCGGCTGCGAACGGGTGAATGCCACGTGATGGCCTACCCGCTGCCGGCGGACATTCCGGCCATGAAGAAGGACCCGGCCCTCGTGGTGACCAGCCAGCCAGGGCTCAACGTCGGTTACTGGGCACTCAACGTCACAAAGAAACCGTTTGACGACGTGCGGGTTCGCAGGGCGATGGCCCATGCCATCAACAAGGCCGCGATTATCGAGGCCGTGTTCCTTGGTACCGGGCAGGCCGCCAAGAACCCGATCCCGCCGACCATCTGGTCCTACAACGACGCCATTCAGGACTACGATTACAACCCGGAAAGGGCCCGAGCACTGCTGAAGGAAGCCGGGCTTGATGGCGGATTTCAGACCGACATATGGGCGATGCCGGTGCAACGACCCTATAACCCCAACGCGCGCAAGATGGCGGAGATGATCCAGGCAGATCTCAAAAAAGTAGGTATAGAGGCGAAAGTGGTTTCCTACGAATGGGGCACCTACCTGCAGAAATCCCGCGAGGGGGAGCACCAGACCATTCTGCTCGGCTGGACCGGGGATAACGGCGATCCGGACAATTTCTTCGGGCCGTTGATGAGTTGCGCTGCCGCCAAGACGGGAAACAATCGCGCCCGTTGGTGTGATCCGGAGTTTGACAAATTGATTACCGAGGCACGCATGCTGTCGGACAAGGCAGCGCGGACGCGCCTGTACGAAAAGGCCCAGGAAGTGGTGCACCGGGAACTCCCGTGGATATCCGTGGCCCATTCGATTCGCTACCAGCCTTCACGTAGCAGCGTGAAGGGGCTGAAGATCGACCCCTTTGGCGGTATCTATTTCTCCGGTGTGACTGTCGAATAGGCGCGCAGACGGATCCAGCCCGTCATGCTCCTTCACCTGTTCCGGCGCATCGGCCTGGTCATCCCCACCTTTCTGGGGATCACCGTGCTGGCATTTTTTCTCATCCGCCTTGCGCCCGGTGATCCGATCCTGTTGCTGGCGGGCGAGCGGGGGGTATCCGCGGAACGCTACGAGCAACTGCGCATTCAGTTCGGCTTCGACCGTTCCCTTTGGGTGCAGTACTGGGATTACCTTACGAGTGTTTTGTCCGGCGACCTGGGTGTGTCGGTCGTCAGCAAAACGCCGGTGCTCACGGAATTTCTTAACCTGTTTCCCGCCACCCTGGAGCTGGCCACGGTGGCGATCATTTTTGCGGTACTGATCGGGCTGCCGGCCGGAGTGCTGGCCGCGGTGCGCCGCAATTCGCTGTTCGACTACGCCGTAATGGGAACCTCCCTGGTGGGTTACAGCATGCCGATTTTCTGGTGGGCGTTGCTTCTGGTGCTGCTGTTTTCGGTTAACCTGGGCTGGATGCCGGTGGCCGGGCGGCTGGACTTCATGTACGACGTGGAACCGGTCACTGGATTCATGCTGGTGGACACCTTGCTGGCCGGTGATGGCGAGGCATTCCGTGATGCCCTGCATCACCTGGTGCTTCCCGCCATCGCCCTGGGCACCATTCCCCTTGCCGTCATCGCGCGCATGACGCGATCTTCCATGCTCGAGGTGCTGCGCGAGGACTACGTGCGCACCGCCCGTGCCAAAGGTCTGTCACCCATGCGGGTGGTATTCAAGCACGCACTGCGCAACGCGCTGATTCCGGTGGTGACGGTGATCGGCCTGCAGGTCAGTGTGCTGCTGACCGGCGCCATTCTTACGGAAACGATCTTTTCCTGGCCTGGGATCGGCAAGTGGTTGCTGGAAAGCATTTACCGGCGCGACTACCCGGCGGTACAGGGCGGCGTGCTGATCGTGGCGAGCATCGTGATTATCGTCAACACCTTCGTGGATATCCTGTACGCGGTAATCAACCCGCGCATTCGCCGGCGGTGAAATGGGCAAACTCGGCAGCAGCAAGCTAATCACCGCGAACGCGCCCAAGGGGCCGTGGGGTGAATTCTGGGATTCCTATCGCCAGAATCTTGGCGCACTGATTGGTCTGCCGACGCTGGTATTGATGGTGTTGGTGGCGGTATTCGCGCCCTGGCTCGCGCCATACGATCCGGCCATCCAGCATACGGATGCCTTCCTGGTGCCACCGGTATGGCAGGACGGGGGCAGCATGCGGTTCTGGCTCGGGACCGACGACCTGGGTCGCGACATGTTGTCCCGGTTGATTTTCGGCGCACGGTTTTCGCTGTCCATTGCCCTTGCGGTGGTGATGCTGGCGTTGGCGTTCGGAGTCAGTATCGGTGCCCTGGCGGGCACCCTGCGGGGTATCCCCGAGATCGTCATCATGCGCATCATGGATATGATGCTGGCGCTGCCAGCGTTGTTGCTGGCGATTGTGGTGGTCGCGGTACTTGGCGCGAGCCTGGTGAACGCAGCGATCGCGGTGGCGGTGGTGCTGCTGCCGCATTTTGTGCGTATTACACGCGCCTCGGTAGTCAGTGAAACCGCCCGCGATTATGTCACCGCCACCCGCCTGGATGGCGCCGGACCCGTGCGCCTGTTCCGTATCGCGGTGCTGCCCAATATCGCCGCTCCCCTGATTGTGCAGGCGACCCTCGCGTTCTCGTCCGCCATCCTGGATATCGCCGCACTGGGGTTCCTGGGACTGGGGGCGCAGCCTCCCACGCCGGAGTGGGGTACGCTGCTGTCGAGTTCCCGGGAGTTCATTCAGCGTGCGCCGTGGACCGTCACCCTTCCGGGTGTTGCCATCCTGGTCACGGTGCTGGCGACCAACCTGATGGGCGATGGCCTGCGGGATGCACTGGACCCGCGGTTGAAACGTTGATGGCTTTGCTGCACGTCGAAAATCTGTGTGTTGATTTCGGGCCGGCCGCGCACCCGCTACGGGCGGTGGACGATGTCAGCTTCACGCTGGATACCGGCGAAATTCTGGGCATCGTTGGCGAGTCCGGCAGCGGCAAGAGCGTCACCTCGCTGGCGATCCTCGGGCTCATTGACGCCCCGGGGCGAGTGCGCGCCACCCGCATCGAGTTTGATGGTACGGATCTGCTTCAGCTCGCTTCGGTGGAACGCCGGCGCTTGCTGGGCAGCGAGATCGCCATGATCTTCCAGGAGCCCCTCACCAGCCTAAACCCGTCGTTCACCGTGGGCCACCAGGTGGAAGAGATGCTGAGCGCGCACACCAACATGGGAAAGAGCGAGCGCCGCGACCGGGTGGTGGAACTCCTGGAGCAGGTCGGCATTCCGGACGCGGCGCGGCGGCTGCGTGCTTTTCCGCACCAGATGTCCGGTGGCATGAACCAGCGGGTGATGATCGCCATGGCGGTGGCCTGCAACCCGCGGCTGCTCATCGCGGACGAGCCTTCTACCGCGCTGGATGTAACCATCCAGGCACAGATCCTGGACCTGCTGGTGCGCCTGCAGCAGGAACGGGACATGGCGCTGATCCTGATTACCCATGACCTGGGCGTCGTCGCCGAGACCGCCCAGCGGGCGATGGTGATGTACGCCGGCCAGATCGTGGAGCGCGAGCCGGTGGACCGGTTGTTCAGCAATCCGCGGCATCCCTATACCGAGGCCCTGCTGGAGAGCCTGCCCCAGGGCAAGCAACGGGGCGAATTGAAAACGATTCCCGGCGTGGTTCCGGGGCTGGACAACCTGCCGGTCGGCTGTTACCTGAATCCGCGTTGCCGCTATGCCGAGGATCGCTGCCGCGAGGTGATGCCGGAACTGCGCAGCGAAGGGGACAGCGCGGTGCGCTGCCATTTCCCGTTGGGGGCTTCAAATTGAAGCCGCCGGTTCTGGAGGCCCGCGGACTGGGTCGGGACTACCGGGTGCGCGTGGACGGTATCGGCCAGGTGGCGCTCAAGGCCCTGGCGGACGTCAGTTTCCGGCTTGCCACGGCGAGCACCCTGGCCGTAGTGGGGGAGTCCGGCTCCGGCAAATCCACCCTGGCCCGGCAACTGGCCCACGTGGAGAATCCGACCACGGGCGAGTTGCTGCTCAATGGGGAGAACGTGACCGATGCGGAGGGAGACGCGGTGCGTGCGATTCACCGGCAAGTGCGCATGGTGTTCCAGGACCCGTTCGGTTCCCTCAATCCGCGCCGGCGGGTACACCAGATTCTGGAGGAGCCGCTGATCAACTACGAACGGCTGGACCGTGCGCAGCGGGCGGAGCGGGTGCGGGAGGTAATGGAACACGTCGGCCTGCGCCCGGAATTCGCGCGCCGCTACCCGCACATGTTTTCCGGCGGGCAACGCCAGCGAATCGCGGTTGCCCGCGCCCTGATTTTGCGCCCCGCTGTGATTGTCGCCGACGAGCCGGTATCCGCTCTCGACGTTTCGATCCAGGCACAGATCCTGAACCTGCTGGAAAAATTGCAGGAGGAATTTTCGCTGGCCTACGTGTTCATTACCCACGACCTCGGCGTGGTGGAACACATTGCCGACGATGTGCTGGTGCTGTACCTCGGACGCGTAATGGAGCAAGGCGCAGCGGCGCGGGTGTTGAAGACGCCGGCCCACCCGTATACCCGCGCGTTGCTGGCCAGCACACCGCGCGTTGACCCGGCGCAACGCCGGCAGCGCGTGCCCCTCAGTGGGGAGTTGCCTTCCCCGTTGGACCCGCCGCCGGGCTGCGTGTTTCATCGTCGCTGTCCGCAGGCGACCCAGGTGTGCCGGGAAGTGGTGCCGCCACTGGAACAATTCGATGGACGCCTGACCGCCTGTCATCACCCCGGCACAGGGAAAACCTCCGGTGCCGGCCCCACGTCCAAGCCCTAAGAGCCATGCCATGACCACTCTCAATCCCCTGGATCTGCTGGACCTGCGCGCGGAACTGAGCGAGGAGGAGCGCCTGGTGAAGGACACCGTGGCCCGCTTCGTGGACGAGCAGGCAATTCCCCTGATGGCTGAAGCCTTCGATGCCCACCGTTTCCCGGCAGAACTGGTGCCGGGGCTGGTGGAACTGGGATTGCTCGGCGCTTCGATCGAGGGCTATGACTGCCCGGGCCTCAACAGCATCTGTTACGGGTTGATTTGCGAGGAACTGGAGCGAGCCGACAGCGGGCTGCGAAGCTTCGTTTCCGTACAGAGCTCCCTGGTTATGTGGCCCATTCGAAGCTACGGGTCCGAGGAGCAGCGACGACGCTGGCTGCCGGCACTGGCCCGTGGTGAGGTGATCGGGTGTTTCGGGCTGACCGAACCCCACGGTGGATCGGACCCGGGGGCCATGAAGACGCATGCCCGACGCGACGGCGGGGACTGGGTATTGAACGGATCCAAGATGTGGATCACCAACGGCAGCCTGGCCCAGCTGGCACTGGTCTGGGCGGTCACGGACGACGGGGTGCGCGGCTTCCTGGTGGAGACCGACGCCAAGGGATTTTCCGCCCGCGACATCGGGCGGAAATATTCGCTGCGGGCTTCGGTGACCTCGGAGCTGTTTCTGGACGAAGTGCGGGTCCCGGATGACCAGGTCCTGCCGGGTGCGACCGGCCTCAAGGGCCCGTTGAGCTGCCTCACGCAGGCCCGTTACGGCATCGCCTGGGGCGTCAACGGGGCCGCGCTGGCCTGCCTTTCCGAAGTGCTCGACTACGCCGGCAGCCGCAAGCTGTTTAACCGGCCGCTGGCCGCAACCCAGACCGTGCAGCGGCGGCTGGCGGACATGGCGCGGCGAATCACGACGGCACGCCTGCTCGCGCTTCGGCTGGGACGAATCAAGGATGCTGGCCAGATGCACCCCACCCAGGTGAGCCTGGCCAAGTGGAACAATACCCGCGCCGCCCTGGACGTCGCCCGGGATGCCCGTGACCTGCTGGGAGCCGGCGGTATCACCAGCGAGTACGCGACGATTCGTCACATGCTCAACCTGGAGAGCGTGATTACCTACGAGGGCACGGAAACCATCCACGAACTGGTAGTGGGCCGCGAACTTACAGGCGAAATCGCGTTCTGAACCGCGCCGCCGGTTGACCCGGTTTGGTGCCGCAAGTAGATTATTTTGAAAGGCCGAAGTAACCCGGAAATGATTGAAAACCAAGCAATTACGGATCGATTCACCGCGTGGACGGAGGAGTTCGCGAAGGGGCCGCCCCAGGCCCTCGATAAGGGGCTGATCCACAAGTACAACCAGGACAACGTGTTTGTCGCGCGCGTGGAACGGGTCGGTGACGACGAATCTGACCAGTTTATCTGCCAGTTCCTGTTTCCCCCGGATCACCCGTTCTTTTTCGAGCATCCGCAGGACCACGTACCGGGCCTGATGATGATTGAAGCGGGGCGCCAGATGGGAAACGCGCTCGCGCACATGTTTTACGGTGTGGGCTACGACAAGGCCTTTGTGCTGAACAAACTGTTCGCGGATTTCGGGTCCTTCGCGGAACTGAGCAAGCCGATTTTCGGGATCGGCGTAATCTCGGACAAGGAATTCAAACGGGGCGCACTGATCGGCGCCCAACTCGAAGGCGATTTCATACAGGGCGGCGAGTCCATCGGTTTCATGCGCGGTCGCTGGCATTTCTTTGATCGCCGCATCATGGAACGAATGCGCCGTGCTGCCATGGTCGGGGACGGCTCCGGGAAACCGGAATCATGAGCGCCTGTGGCTATATTTACTGCCGGGCCCGGCTCCCGGCGGACGCACCGGCATGCCCGGCCTGCGGTTTTCCGGTGGACCGCTCGCGCCTGAAAGATCCGGCCTTCGTCGCTTCGGTGCCGGTACCGGACCTGCCACAGCAACTGGTGGACATGCACCAGATCCTGCCGCAGATGGATGGGGTGCTGGAGATGCAGTTGCAGGCGATGAGTCACTTCAGCATCCGCCGGGCCCTGTTGCAATCCGTTCCGGACCAGGTCGCATCCATATGGGGCAACCGCCAGTTGCGGGAACTGGGCGCCAGTCACGGTGAACAATTCCTGATCTCCCAGTTTGCCGATCCGCGCATGCCGGACGCGATCGGCGTGCTGCAGAAGATTTCCGCTGCCGGTGTACGCGTGATCAAGTTATTGCCGGTCACGGGTTACGAGCCGGACGATCCGGCCTTCGACGAATTCTGGGGAGCCATGCAGGACCTTGGCCTGGTAGCCATGATCCACACCGGATTCATCAGTGCGCGGCACAAGGAAGAGGAGGCGCGCGCCGGGGTTTTCCTCAACTCCCGTTTCGCCAATCCACTGTATTTTGATCAGCCGGCACGTAAATTTCCTCGCCTGCAGTTTATCCTGTGCCACACCGGCGGGCCGACCTGGTACGAAGCCGCCGCACAGATGGTGAGCGAGCATGACAACGTGTGGGGCGACCTGAGTGGCTTCGGTGTGCTGGCCCTCGAACGCCTGTTGCGGGTGGGCGCCAATCCGGCCTGGGAAAAATTGTTCTGGGGGAACGACTCTGCGCCGGTGGCCTATCCGTTCAATCTGCGCCTTCATCTGAACGCACTCGAGGCGGCCGGCAGGAAGGATCTCGCGGCTGCGCTGCTGCACGACAACGGGCAGGCGTTCATCCAGCAGTTCCTTGCATGAATTCCCGGGTCAACCAGCCCGTCGCCCTTTTTACCCGGGCGCTGCTGGCCGGCATTCTGCGCCCCCTGGCGCGCCTGCTGCGTGGTTTTCGGGT
>JAJDOE010000011.1 GCA_022340345.1 Gammaproteobacteria bacterium | reverse complement strand
GCGCTCGTGCTTTATATAACCCTTCGCCGTCTCGACCAGATTGGGGATCAGGTCATAACGCCGTTTCAGCTGCACCTCGATCTGCGCGAAGGCATTCAGGTACCGATTCTTGAGTGCAACCAGCTTGTTGTAGATGCTGATTACGTAAAATACGATCAGCGCAGCGATTGCCAGGATAACGATCAGGGTGGTAGCCATATTTTTTGCCTTGGTTCCGGACGGGTTGGTATAACGGGACAGCTGCGGGGCCCACCATCGAAAAACCGGGATTCCCGCGCGTCAGCTGCCCATTCTCCCCCATCGGTCGGCCCGCACGCCAGGGTGCGGTTCCGGTGGAGGGCGTTCCGGCCATTCTTGCAGAAAAAGAGCGGCCCGGCACCGTTTTGTCGGCCAATGCTCCAGGAACCGCGCTAACACCAGATCACGCGTCAACTCTCAACCACCAGCGGCGCGGTCCAGCGCCCCGGCCACGTCCGAGCCCGATGGCAACTGAAATACTTTCAGGCCGAAGGAAGGGATGATGGCCAGGAAATGGTCGAAGATGTCCGCCTGGATGTCCTCATAGAGCTTCCACTCGGTGGTATTGGTGAAGCAGTAGATCTCGATCGGCAGCCCCTCGGCTCCCGGCGATAGCTGGCGTACCAGCAGGGTCATGCCCCGGTGGATGTGGGGACTGTGCTTCAGGTAGTTGAAGGCGTAGGCGCGGAAGGTACCGACATTGGTCAATCGGCGCGCGCTGGCCCCGGCGTCTCCTTCGACCCCGGCATTTTGCTCCCTGATCTCGCGCAATTTTTCCCGCATGTAGGCCTGCAGCAGTTCGAAGTCGGCGAAGCGCTCCTCTTCCTCGGGGCTCAGAAAACGAATCGTCGAGGTGTCGATGTGGATCGCCCGCTTGATGCGCCGCCCGCCGGACTCGGACATGCCGCGCCAGTTCTTGAACGAATCCGAGATCAGTCGGTGGGTGGGTATCGTGGTGATCGTCTTGTCCCAGTTCTGCACCTTGACGGTATGCAGCTGCACGTCCACCACGTCCCCATCCGCACCGAACTGGGGCATCTCGATCCAGTCGCCAACCTGCACCAGGTCCTGCCCGGAAATCTGCACGCTCGCCACCAGGGAGAGGATGGTGTCCTTGAACACCAGCATCAGAATGGCGGTCATGGCGCCAAAACCGGTCAACAGCAGTGCGGGTGACCGATCGAGCAGCGCGGCGATCACCAGTACCGTGCCGAGCACATAGACGGCGATTTGCAGGAGTTGGACAAAGCCCTTCAGGGGCCGCGATCGGGAGACCGGCAGGGTCTCGTAGAATTGGTTGGCGGTCGACAACGCGGCATTGAGTGCCAGCATCAGCATCACGACCACGTAGGCCGTCACCACGTTGTGGACGAGCCGGACAGCCCGGTCCGCGAGCCCGGGGATCAACCCGATACCGATGGCGATAACCATTGCTGGCAATATCCGGGCCAGGTAGACGAACACCTTGTGATCGACCAGCATGTCGTCCCAGGTAGCGCGCGTCCGTTCGACCACCAGTTGCACGCCTGCCAGCAGCACGCGCTTGGCCAGCACCTGTACCAGAAGAGCCAGGAGCACCAGCACGCCGATTCCAGCGGCGGCCGGCAACCAGGGATGGAAGGTTTCGAGTTGCTCGAACATGGAGGTTCTATGCTACCCGATCACGCGATGCGACTGGCGATCGCACCGGAGAAGCCGCAAACCGCGACCAAACACGCCAGGAATTGTCCTGAACCGGAACCGGTACCAGCGGAAAAGGCCCACCGCGCGGCGAATTCAGGCAGGTCCTTTATTGCAGCGCAACAACCAATGCGCCGGACCTGACGAATTTCCCTCTCCCATGGCCAATCGCGGCTTGAACCGATACGCCGGCCACAGCCTGTCGCCGAAGTGGCTGCCCTCAACATTTTCTGTCCGTGGTTTGTAGAGAAATTCCATGATCCGAAATAAAATCGCCGGATTCGAGAAGGCGCCTTGCTGCTTCCTCGAACTACATAATTACTTGCGCCATCTATCGATTTTTTGAAATCTACCGAAAATGAGCCTTCTGCCCTCCTTTTCAATGCCCATCAGGGGTAGCAAAAAAAGTCGTGTTTGAACGAATTTATTCAGTCGGTTGCTTCGATCATTTTCATAAGGGGCATAAGGCCCTGTTTGCCCGGATGCGCAAACTGGGAAAAGTAATCATCATCGGTATTCATGACGACGCATCCCTGAAGGAATTGAAGGGTCTGCGGCCCGCACATCATGATGACCTGAGCACCCGGATCGAAAATATTCGGCCGTTTATCGACCTGGTCTTCATCGTCCCGTCGACTGACCCTACCCGGGCGTTACGCTCGATTCTTCGCTCTGACGACAATCTGGAATCGGCCTGTTACGTGCGGGGAGACGACATGCCAGACTTTCCGGGCCGGAAGGAAATCGAAGGCAGGATCGCCATCCAACTGTTGCCCTATACCGTCGGGGTTTCCAGCACACAACTACGCAGAAGGATTGTTCTCGGTGAAGCCACCTGAAGACGGATTTTTCCTCCCCTTTTGCTGATTTTCCTGCTGATAAGCATCCTGTTCGTTGTCGCGGTATGGGCAATGCTCGTGCTGACAGGCGCTGTCGAGATACCGGAGTTTTCCCGCAGGCAAGAGATCAGCGGTACGCAGATTGGTAACGCCAGTCCGTCCGACCAGATTTTGCTGCGCATCGCCAGCACTTTGTTGCAAGGCGCGGATATTCCGCACTATCTCGACTGCGGAACCCTGCTGGGAGTAGTGCGGGACCAGGACATCATTGCGCCGGACAAGGACCTGGATATCACCTGCCACCTGGACGACTGGCCGAAGATGGAACAGCTGTTAAAAGAAAAAGCGTTTCAGAGCCACGGGCTGAAGCTAAAGCGCGTCCGACGCTGGCTCGGTATGCACCCGGCCGGCAATATGATTTCTCTGCGCGTCGCCGGGGCCGGTTGCAGGGCGCGATACATGGACATCTACTTCAATCCCTGGTTTCCGCGCCTGACGGAGATGGAGTTTATTGGTCAGAAATGGCCAGTACCGGAAAATCCGGAGATGTATATCGCCGAGCTTTATGGAGACGACTGGCGTGTTCCCCAGGGCCGACACGCCAGCGAAAGGTTTCACAGGGGCAATGGCCTGATGCACTCCGGCTACGCACAGAAATACGCAGACCCCGGATGCCGGATACTGCCTTCCAGATTCTGATCAGGGTGCCGTCTCTGCTTCACGTTCCAGAACACGCGGTTGCACAGCAACAACCGGGCGGTGTTTTGGCTGCGAACTTGTTTCTTGTCGGAAACGCTGGCGTGTGCATGGCGAATTGATACCGAGATCAATAAATGGTCGAGCGTCCGCTTTCGGCGTCGCTGTCCATCGTCCAGGAATACGCTGTTGCAGCGCAACAGGCCGGCTCCATATGGCGGTGCAATTCGCGACTTTTCGCCCGGCTCAAAGCCAAGGTTCCACTGCAAGACATCGGAACCGGCGCCCGGAGAAAAGCGCCGCGAGCCCGAAAACCGATCCACGCACGCAGTGTCGCGCTCTATTTGTAGCCCCGGGGGACGGGACCTGCCCGGTGCAGGTTTTCCCGGAGCGCACGATTGAGACACGAGCGCAAACGCGATGCCGTTGCCCGAAATTGTCCCCGGACATAGGAGTAGTGGTCACCGCCCAACTGTTCGACATTGACACCACCCCTGGCGATCCCCGTCCAACCGGGCACCGGGTTCGCGCGCCCCGGATCGCCGGACATCAGGATTGTTACCCGGCCGGCGTATTCCAGTGGCCGGTACGCATGCATAAGCCGCTGGTACCTGCGACGTCGCGCATGGACCGCCGCCAGTTCCTCCGTGGCAGAAAGCAGGCTCTTGGCGCCCCGCGCCCCGGCATACAACCTGCCCGGTAAACCTTGAAGTCGCAGTGCACGCAGGTGCGCGCGCAGCCGCCCGACGATCCAGCGTCCGTAGTTCAGCCGCTCCATGATGGTCTGCCCCAGTTGACGCAGACCGACCCGCAACATTGCGGTGCGCCCCGGTGGGGAAGGATCGAGCATGCCGAGGAACGCCACCGATTCGCCGACCGCCATCAGACGCCGGGCCACCTCCAGCGCTACGAGTGATCCATTGCATTCGCCCACCAGATACCAGGGACCCGCCCCGGGTCGGTATGCCAATAGATCAGCCGCAAGTCGCGATCCAATTTCCTCCAAGCTACTGGCTCCATCCCCCATTGCGCGCGCTGCATCCAAGCCGACCACCGTGAACTCGGCCCCCAGCTCCAATACCAATTCATGGTAGACCATGGTCATTTCCAGCTCGCCACCCCCGCCGCCGGGAACGAAAAAAACCGTCGCCCCTCCGTTCCCTCCCGCTACCGGGATAATTGTCTCTGGCCGCGCTTCACCGTTCATTGGCCGGGAGAGCAATTTCGCGAGTCCACGCACGGTTGGGTTCGCAAAAAACTCGTTGAGGGGAATATCCACACCGAACTCCTCGTGCACGGCCCGGAGCAATCGGATCAGGCTCAGGGAGCTGCCGCCCAACAGGCGAAAATCGTCTTCCGGCCCGCACGCGCAGTGCATAATGCTCCGCCAGATATTCAGCAGGCGAAGTTCCGGCATGGTGCGCGCGACCCCGGCCTCGTCCGCACGATCCGGCAGCGCTTCCACCGCCTGGCCGGCATCTCCTTCCACCTGCGGCAGCGGGAGGATGCGCGAATCGTGTTCCACGCAGCGTCGTGAATGCCTCCGGAACGCCCGGACCAGGTCCCCCCGCTGTGCCGAGGACAGGGAGCCCGTCGAGTCCACCAGTTCCAGGCGGATCGCCGGTCCGGTCTCCACGAACGCCATCAGCGGCGCACCGTCGGTGCCGCCAAATCCGGATACAGCATTGAACCGGACACCATCATCGCCATGGCTCAGATCTCCGGCGACATTTTCGATTACCAGCAGGGACTGAAAAAGTGGCTCACTCCCTGGCCAATCGCACCAGCGCTCAATATCGGCGAGCGGTGTCCCCGCGAATTGTGTCAGTTCGCTGAGCAGTGACTGGGTGGCGAACAGGAAATCTGCGTAGCTCTGACCTACACGCGGTTGCAGGCACACGGGCAGGGTGGTGATCAGCGTACCAATCACGCGATCGATCTGCGGGATCGGTCGCGCGCGCCCGGATTCCACGCTTCCAAAAACCACCGTGGGCAGCCCGCCCATGTCCCGTATCGTGAGCGCCCACAGACCATGTAAAACACTGGCCAGTGTCACGCGGTTCACGCGGCTCCAGCCACGCAACCGTTCGCTCTCATCTCGCGACAACTCCAAATGGGTGCGAACTACATCGCCGCTGCCGGCGCGCGCGGGCCGCCAGACATCGATTGCCGCGGCACCACGTAGCATCCGTTGCCAGAAGGTCCGCGCCGCCTCCCCGGGCGGCTCAAGGCTTGCGGCGTAACTGCTGAACTCAGGTCGCGAGCGCAGAACCGGTTCACGCCCTGCGCAAAGGGCATTACAAGCATCCCCGACGTCTTCCAATACGAGCCGGCGGGACCACCGATCCAGCAACAGATGATGGCGCGTCCACAGCAGATCGAAACAACCATCGCCCATCTTCACAATGAACACGCGCATCAACGGTGGTTTGCCCAGATCGAAACCACGCTGCTTTTCGTACTCAAAATGACGCTCCAGGCGCTGGCCCTGAGTGCTGGCGTCGCAATCACTCCAATCCAGCATCTCCACGGAAAACCCGACATTCTCGTGCACGGCCTGCACGGGTTCGGAGAGGCCGTCCCAATGGAAACTGGTCCGCAACGCTGCACGCTCCCGGACAACCAGTTGCCAGGCCCGTATCAGCAATTGCGGGTCACCCAGGTTGCGCAGCTGGTACCGGGTCTGCTCCACGTAGCTGGTCGAGTCCTGTTCCAGCAGGATGCGCATGAGCATCGCTTGCTGGACGGGGGTTAGCTCGAAGATGTCCTGGATGGCTGTCATCCCTGCCCCAGGCGATTTGCAAGCCCCTCCAGTTCGGATCGGCTGAGCCGCCGCGCCGAATAGCCCGTTCCCTTTGCCGGGTCTTCCGGCGCCCGGCGGATGAGATTCTGGAGTTCCTCTTTCAGGGCAGCAGACAGTGTCCGAATAACATCTTCGGCGAACACGGACCGCTGGTAATCCAGCCGAAACTCCAGGCGACCATCGCCGACCCAGGCTTCCAGGCGCAGCGCGTTGGACACTTCTTCCTCTGGCGACCGCGTCACGCGGGGTTGCCAGGCGGCAAATTGCAGTAGATCGCCAACAGTGACGCCCGAATCGACCACACCCAGGTAATTGAATCCAAGGGACGCGCCGTCGACGCACGCCAGGCGTTCGCGCAACGCCGGGTCGCCGCCGGCGTACCGCAGTACCCCGTAACCACTTCCCCCGCGAGGGACGGCGCCGAAAATGCGTTGTGTGGACTCAAGGTCCTCGCGGCAACCGGCGTCGTCTCCCACCGGGATGTAGACCGGAAACCGCGCGGTGAACCAGCCAACGGTACGGCTGAAATCTGTCGCGTGGTCATCACTTCGTCCGTGCCATTCCATGTCGAGCAACAAGCCCGTGGCCAGCCCGGTACGCCGGATTGAACGCAAAACCGCCGCGGCAATCACTCCGTCCGGGTGCGCAACCTCCAATGCCAGGAAACGCCGCGTGTCTTCCCGGTCCAGTGCCAGCTGAATACTACGCATGTCACCGACGCGCCAGCCTCCTGCGATGGACGTTGTCGACACCAGGTCGCCGGGATTGCATTGCTCAATCCAGTAGCTGGACTCGCGGGCGCTGACCTCCAGTTGCTGCGAGTCCGTTAGCCGGGCCGCCCAGTCGCCGAAAAACGGAGCCACCGGAAGCTCGACTTTCCTGTCGGCGGCAATGTCCCTCAACACGGCCTCCAGGTCGTCCCGCAGTATCCGCCAGGACACCACGTCCACAATCAGGTGGTGTGCGACCAGGAGTAGCACAGCGTCCTCGTCACCACTGGCCGGCCACCAGCCGGCAGCAAAGGTCGGGCCACTGGCAAGATCCAGCTCTGCGAACAGATGCTGGGCGAAGGTGCTGATATCCCTATGACCCGTTGGCCACGTCAGCTCCGCGTCCCGATCGGGCGCCGCGACCGACTGCTGCCCGCCGTCAGCGTCCGCGCGAAAACGCCGCGCCAGCCCATGGGCATCGACCAGCAGTGCCAGCGCCGCCCGCATCTGTTCGGCGCCCACTCGCCGGTCCACGTTCAGTGCAAGGCCCTGTGCGTAGAGGTTTGGTTGCTTCTGTTGGCTGGCGAAGAAACGCCGCTGAGACGGCGCCAACGGGAACCAGCCATCCCGATCGGCGGCCACCACCGGCCCCTGGGCCCGCGCCGCGATGTCCCGCACCGTGGCTCCCGAGAGAAGATCCCGGACGCCGAGCCGAAACCCCAGGCGATTACAGCGGGCCACGACCTGGATGCTGTGGATTGAATCTCCACCAAGCTCCAGGAAATGGTCGGTCACACCAACTTCCCGGACACCAAGGACCTCCTGCCAGATACGCAGGACCTGCCTCTCCCGTTCCGTTGCCGGCGGCACATTTTCGTTGCTGCGGGCGTGTGCCATCGCCCGAAGTTGCTCGAAATCAGCCTTGCCCGCCCGGGTGCGCGGGAGGCTGTCCAGAACGACCAGCCTGGCCGGCACCATGAACTCCGGCAGGCATTGTTTTATCCACTCGGCCACCGTCTCGGCGGCCACGCCGGCATCGCCCACGAAAAAGCCGGCCAGCCCATTACTATCACCATGCACCTCGGCACACAC
>JAJDOE010000070.1 GCA_022340345.1 Gammaproteobacteria bacterium | reverse complement strand
CCTCAAGGCGTTCCGTAAGCCATCCCGTCGCCTGCCGGGTAAGATCAAGACGCGCCTCGAGCCCCATTTCCATATAGGCATCGGCGACCGCATTGGCGACGCGCGCCGCCTCGTCTGGGTCCGTAGAGTCGTAGGTCACGGTGACCATCTGGCTGCGTACACCACCGTGAACGTTAATTCCGCCCCGCACCGAATCAATGCGCCATTCCCGGTACTCGGCCCGTGCGGCATCCAATTCGGGTGCGGGCGACTCCGCGGGTCCTTCGGCCTCCCCACGCAACCTTGCCACCAAGCCCTCGAACCATCCCGGCTCGACTTTCGGGCGTAGCTGAGCGTCGTCGGCCATACCAATCCGATCTACCACCCGCTTGGCTACGGCGCGACTGCGAATTATTTCGTACTGGGTTTCGTAAAACAGGTACGGGGTGTTCTGAGCGGAAATATCGTCCGCAAAAACCTTGGGAGTGTTGGGCTCGATCAGCATGGTAAGCCGCGCCTGGTACACCGGTATTGCCTGCATGGCGCGGATACCGCCAATCACCGCACCAAGGATCGCCAGCACGGCGATGCCCCACTTGTGCCGGCGCAGAATGCGCAACACATCCGCCAGGTGCACGCCCTGCCGGGGTTCGCCTCCCGGCGAATACGGGTTGGGCTGGGTCAACGGAAGCGTCGCCATCTAGAAGAGACTCTCGCCAACGGTAATGATATCGCCTGGCCGAACCGGTGTTTCCAGCGCTACCCGATCCAGTTCTACACCGTCTTCGTGTTTGATTTTCACTTTTCGCCGGGAGGCGCGTGCCGAGAACCCACCTGCGAGGATAACGGCCTTTTCCACGCTCAGGTCATCGCGGTACGGGAAACTACCGGGCCGGGCGACCGCGCCGTAGACATAAAAAAACAGACCGGGCTCGTTGCCTCCTCCCACTACCAGTACATCTCCGGGCAGCACCGCGGTCTCCATATTGGTCTGTGGAAGTTCTTTACTGGCACGGAGAAGTTTGATGTCCTGGCTATCCGCCTGGTCTGTCAACCCGCCGGCCTGGGTAATGGCCTTGGCGACGTTCATTCCCTCTTTGAATTTGAACACTCCCGGGGTTCGCACCGCGCCCCGCACGTAGAGGGGCTGGTATTCAACAACGGCAACCGTAACCGAGGGGCTTTTCAGGTAACCGTCCAGCAGCAGCTGCTTGAATTTGGTCTCCAGCTCGCCGGTGGTATGCCCTACCACCTGCACCTCGCCGATGAGCGGGAATGCGATGCGTCCGTCGCCCGATACCCGCACGCTTTCCAGCGTCAGGTCGGGTTCACCAAAAACGATTACCTTGATGAGGTCGCCGGGCGACACCCGGTACGCGGACTGCGCCGCCGCGGTGCCGAAAAGCAACAACGACAGGAAAACGAATTTGAAAATGCGTGCGGCCATGAGGATTCCGGCAACGCCGGGAGGCCCTATCGGGAGCCGGTGACGGAAAGAACGATAATTTCGCCTTCGTAGTCGGCGCCCTCCAGGTTCGAGGTGCGTTTGGCATAGCCGTAGCTGGCGCCTACGCTCAGCCAGTCGTTTACGCCGTAATTGACTCCGGCGGAATAACTGCTTAGTTCGTCCTGGCGCCCATCGGAAAAATCATCGCTGATGTACCGTGCCCCGGCATTCAACGACCAGCGGTCATTCAACTCGTGATTCCAGTCCGCGCCAAGGATGTCGCTTTCAATGAAACCGGCACCGTTACTCACGTCGGTGGTTTCCTCCGTGCTGCGGCCGGCGTATACCTCGAATTGCGAGTACGAACGTGGCGCCCAGCGCAGGCGCGCCTCGTACACAGTACCGTTGTAATCGTTCGCCGCCGGGTCGAGCAGGTCCTTTTTCTGTTGGCCCACGGACACCTTCGCCGAGGTCTTTTCGGACATCTGCCAGATACCGCCAACGGAATACGTGGTCACGTCGCTGTCGAGGTTGATGGGGGCCGATTCCACGTAATCGATTTCTTCCCAGGTCACGGAGCCGAAAAGCGAGCTCCTGGGGCCGGTATTCCAGTACCCGGTAACCGAAAAATACTGGGAGTCCCGGTCGCGTCCTTGCTGGTCGTTGTTCTGGTAGCGCATTTCCGAAACGCCCACCGCCGCTGCCAACTGCAGTGTCGCTTCGCGACGCCCGAGTACCGCCTCGCCATCGTAGGAGGTCTCTTGGTAGCGGTCCGGCTCCAGCGCGAAGTTCCGGGTGCCGGGACGCCCGCGGGCCTCGCGCACGTCCGCGTATCGCGCTCCCAGGTTTACATCCAGGATGTTGGTGATATCCAGGCCAAGCGCGGCCCCGAGGTAGTGGTTGTCGCCGTCCTCGCTGCTGAGATCGCCATAGCGCTGGTAGACCCCCTGGTACCCGACCGAGAGCGAATGGCGGCCCAGCTCGGTCCGGTACTCCAGTCCCGGCGCGATGGTGTAGACCCAGTCGCTTTCCTCGTTGGCGGATTCCTTCAGGACGTTGGTGTCGCGGGTAGCGGACACGGTAACCGAAGGGTAAAAACCGCTAAGCAGGTCCTCGGCCTCATCCGCGAACTGGGCGGGTTCGAAATTCCGCGTGGTAGACGACGCCGGCGGAGCCACCACGTCGAGCGCCAGTGCCGGGCCGACACCCAGCAACGCGAGCGCCGCCGCCGCTGGCCGCAGCCGGGTTGTCCGTATACGAGCCATTTTCCCGGACCGGGATGTCACGTTGTTCGCCACCTGCTAACTACCGGATTCAGGAGGGGCTGGTTGCGCCACCACCAGGTGGTGAGTCGGGCAGGGTCAGCGGTTGTTGCAGGCTGGGGATGATGGCCTCGGCCTCGCAGGCCTTCGGGTCACCGCCCGCCGCCACCACCGCATCGCACACCAGTTCCTGGCAGGGCACCGCGGTTACGCCGCACGCCTGCCGGCCGCTGCTGTGGTAGAAGTAGACCACCGGCACGTCTTCCATCTGCTGCTCTTTCGCCACCGCCACGCGGGCCGGCTCATCCAGCCACATGCGGCCGGAATCCAGCAGGCTCACCAGCATTGGCCGCTTTTTGAAACCATCGCGTTGCAGCTCCTCGGACAGGCGCTTCCACTCCTTCTCGTTGACGTCTTTCTTCTCCGGGATCTTGAAGATCTGTTCGAGTTCCTCGCGCTTTCCCAACACGTGAAAATTGCCGTTCGACCACTGCGGAACCGGTGTTGCCTCGTTGCCTCCACCGAAGAAACGGCTCGCGCCGTCCTTGACCGTCGCCTTCGGCCCCAGGTCGCCCACCGGGTAGATGTAATCCTCGTTGTAAACAAACACCGCACCGAGCTCGCTAAGGCCCAGGCGTCGGGCGGCCTCCACCTGCTTCAGGGTGTTGTCCACCACGATACGCTCGCCGTTCTTGTACAGGGAGACGAATACCGGCCGTTTGACCAGCTCCGAATCCGGCGGCTGCGCGCCCTTTGCGTCCAGGTACCACCACGGACCCTTTTCCGGGATCGGCGCGGCCTGCTCCTGGTTACGCTGTTCTTCCTGCTTTTTCACCAGCGCTTCGAGTTCGCTGACCTGGGCCGGCATGTGGGCCTTGCCCAACTGCCAATCCGGGAACGGTGCCAGCCGCTTGTTCTCCTTGAAAAAGCGGCGCGCTACTTCCGCGATCTTCGGCTGTGGCGGCAGTTCCTGCAGCAGATACTGCGGTGCATAACGGCCCTGGGCAGCGCGATTGGAGCTGCAGGCCCAGCCCGGCAGGGAGGGCAGCATGCCCGTTGCCGTCGCATAAATTTGTTCCGCCCCTTCCCGGTCCGCCTTGACCGCCAGGTACACCGCATCGTTGATGGTCATGCCGAGGTTGACCGCGTGCAGCAGCACCGACGCGGTCGGATATCCGCTCTGGAAGAAATCGAGCACTTCGCGATAGGTGCGGGTGTCGATGTCCAGGCGCACCACGTCACGGCCGGTCTGGATATGGATATCTCGCCGGATTTCGCCGCTGGGATCGGCAAGCGCCGGGGTGCCAGCAAGCAAAGCGACGAAAAGCGCCGCGGGTACCGCGAGCGCGCGAATGAATCTTTTCTTCATGCTAATAACCCCTACTTGAGGCGAGGGGAAGTATCCCCGCAAACCCCCCTTGGAAACAACCGAATATGCCTAATAATCAGGCAAATTTCCTCGCAAAATCGTCAAATTCAGGTGTTTTTTTCACCTGAACCCCATCCAGGCACGCTACCGCCATCCCGGCACCTCGCGGTGGCCCAGGACCCGTACCCGAAAACACCGCCCGCCCGCCTCAGGCCGGCGCACCGATGCGCTCCAGGCCACCCATACGGGGGCGCAGCGCCTCGGGTATACGGATGGAACCGTCCGGCTCCTGGTAGTTTTCGATTACCGCTACCAGGGTGCGGCCCACCGCCAGCCCCGAGCCGTTCAGGGTGTGCAAGGGCTCCGGCCGCCCGGAATCCGGGTTCCGCCAGCGTGCCCCCAGGCGGCGTGCCTGGTAGGCCTCGAAATTGCTGCAGGAGGAGATCTCCCGGTAACTGGCCTGCCCCGGAAGCCAGACCTCCAGGTCATAGGTCTTGGCGGCGGAATTGCCCAGGTCACCGCCACATAGGGCCACCACCCGGTACGGAAGTTCCAGCCGCTGCAGGATGCTCTCGGCGTGGCCGGTCAGCTCTTCCAGTGCCGGGTAGGACTCCTCCGGGCGACGAATCTGCACCATTTCCACCTTCTCGAACTGGTGCTGGCGGATCATGCCGCGGGTGTCCTTGCCGTGGGAGCCCGCCTCGCTGCGGAAACAGGGCGTATGCGCCACCATGCGCAGCGGCAGATCCTCCGCCTCGAGAATGCGGTCCCGCACCAGGTTGGTGACCGGAACCTCTGCGGTGGGAATCAGGTACAGGGGCGGGTCCAGGCGGGCGCGGAACAGGTCGTCCTCGAACTTCGGCAGTTGGCCGGTGCCGAACAGCGCCTCGGGCCCCACCAGGTCCGGCACGTAGACCTCGGTATAGCCGTGCTCGCCGGTGTGAATGTCGAGCATGAACTGGGTCAGGGCGCGTTGCAGGCGGGCCAGCTGACCCCGCAGCACCACGAAACGGGCCCCGGAGATGCGTGCCGCCGCTTCGAAATCCATCTGCCCCAGGGCCTCCCCAAGCGCCACGTGGTCGCGGGGAGATTTGAAATCAGGTATTACGCCCCATCGCCGTATCTCGGTGTTGTCCGCCTCGCTGTCACCCTCCGGGACGCTTTCATGGGGCAGGTTTGGCAGGTCCCACAGCAACGCATTGAGCTGTTCCTGCACTCCGGCCAGCTTTGCCTCCAGCAGTTTCATCTGCTCGCCCGCGGCACTGACCGCCGCCATGGCCTCGCTGGCATCCTCGCCCCGCGCCTTGGATTCGCCGATTTGCCTGGAAAACCGGTTGCGCTCGGCCCGCAGTGCCTCGCTCTCTACCTGCAACGCCTTGCGGGCTTCTTCCAGGCCGACGAAGGCCTCGGTATCGAAGCGGAAACCACGCCGGGCGAGGGCTGCAGCGACCCCGCCGGGATCCTGCCGTAGAGCGCGAGAATCAAGCATTTTTAAAGGAAAAACAGGACCTTATGCGCGGATTTTAAGCTAGTTTAGCAACTACAGACAGGCTTGTCAGGCAATCGGCGGCGCCAGCAGCCGGGTCAGGTTCATGCCTGCCCAGGTGGCGCCAAGGCACAGCAACACGCTGGCCAGGACATTTCCCACTCCGCGCAGCCAGTGGCCCTGGTCGAAAAGCTGCAGGGTCTCGAAGGAAAAGGTGGAAAAGGTAGTGAAGGCCCCCAGCAGGCCCACCAGCAGACCGGCCCGCCATTCGGGCGCCGCGCCGGGACGTTCCAGCAGCAGCACGTAACCCGCGCCCATGAGCAGGCAACCGGTGACGTTGACCGTCAGCGTGCCCCAGGGAAAATGCCGGCCCGCCACCAGGTTGACCAGGTGCGCCACCCAGTAGCGCAGCACGGCCCCGGCGGCGCCCCCGAAAGCGATGGCCAGCGCGTTGTTCAACCGGCGGCGTCCGTCTTTTGCTCGTCGATGATGTCCACGCCGGGCGGCGGCGTGAAGACGAAACGCTGCGGATCCGCCGGCACGTTCTCGCGCATGTCCTTGAGGATGATTCGCGTGGTCTGGCCCAGCCCATCCAGCAGCTCCATCAGCCGCAGCCGGCCTTCCTCGAATCCGATGCGCACATCGTCAAACGAACTATCGCCGCTCTTCGTCTTTGGCAGCAGCCGGTACCAGTGAATGGGCCCGCCGTCGCCCAGGTCTTCCACCGTGAATCGCTTGCGCACGTCGCCCTTGCCGGCCAGCAGCGCCGCCGGTGTATTGCCAAGGGTGGTCACCTGATCGCGAACGGTAATCTGTTCCAGTTCCATGTCATGGATCCAGACCTTTTTACCGTCACCGACGATCAGCTGCGGGTCCGGTGCGCCGTATTCCCAGCGGAAGCGTCCCGGACGTAGTAACCACATGCGACCGGCGGACTCCTCGATGACATTCAGCCCCTCGTCCAGTACCGCCTGCTCGAAACCGGCCTCGAAGGTCTCCACTTCGGCGAAGAAGCGATCCAGCTCGTTGCCGGCAGCGCCGGCGGTGGAAACCACCAGCCACAGCAGGGCCATCGCGGCGCGTGCCGCGGCAATATTGCGTGTACGGGAAAACATGGTCATTCCGGTGGTGGTGGCGCAAGGACCTCCCGTTTGCCGTTGGACTGCAACGGTCCGACGACGCCGGAGCGTTCCATGGCCTCGATCATTCGGGCGGCGCGATTATATCCAATCCGCAGTCGCCTCTGCACGGCGGAAATGGAGGCGCGGCGGGATTCGGTTACCAGCCGCAGGGCCTCATCATACAGCGGGTCGGTTTCCCCGTCCGTATCCAGTTCCCCGGACGCAGCGACGCTCTCCTGTCCCTCCAGAACGTCCTCGTTGTAGTCCGGCCTGCCCGCCTGCTTGAGATACGCGGCAACCTGCTGCACCTCCTGGTCGCTGACGAAGGAGCCGTGCACGCGAATGGGCTGGCCGGCACCCGGCGGCAGGTACAGCATGTCGCCATGACCGAGCAGGTGCTCGGCACCCATCTGGTCCAGCACGGTCCGGGAATCCACTCGTGACGACATCTGGAAGGCGATGCGCGCGGGAATGTTGGCCTTGATCAGCCCGGTGATAACATCCACCGACGGGCGCTGGGTGGCCAGAATCAGGTGGATGCCCGAGGCCCGCGCCCGCTGCGCCAGCCGCGCAATGGACTCCTCAATTTTCTTGCCCACCACCATCATCAGGTCCGCCAGTTCGTCGATGAAGACCACGATGTAGGGCAGCGGCTCCAGTTCCTCGGGCTCCTCGCCTTCGGTCACCAGCGGGCTCATCAGGGGCTTGCGGGCCTGGGCCGCGGCAGTGACCTTGCGGTTGAAACCGGCAATATTGCGTACCTGCAGGGCCGCCATCAGCTGGTAGCGTCGTTCCATTTCGCGGATACACCAGCGCAGCGCATTGGCCGCCTGGTTCATATCCGTGACTACCGGCGCCAGCAGGTGCGGCAGATCTTCGTACACGTTGAGTTCGATCATCTTCGGATCCACCAGCACCAGCCGCACCTGGGAGGGTGAGGACTTGTAGAGCATGCTCAGGATCAACGCGTTGATGCAGACGGATTTGCCGGAGCCCGTGGTGCCCGCGATCAGCAGGTGGGGCATCTTGCACAGGTCGGCGATGATCGGCTGCCCGGAAATGTCCTTGCCCAGCATCAGCGGCAGGGGGGTATTCGCCTCTTCGAAGATGCGGGCCGAAAGGCCTTCCACCAGCCGCACGGTTTCGCGATTTTCGTTGGGGATTTCCAGGCCGATGACCGTCTTGCCCGGTATGTT
>JAJDOE010000051.1 GCA_022340345.1 Gammaproteobacteria bacterium | reverse complement strand
TTCACGCCTTCCATGTCCTTGCGGGTGATGATGTTCACAACACCGCCGATGGCGTCCGAACCGTACACCGCAGACGCGCCGTCACGCAGTACTTCAATGCGTTCCACCGCGGCCATCGGGACCAGGTTGAGGTTGTACATCGGGCCCGTGGTGAACTGGGCGGCGGTACCCACCATGCGGCGGCCGTCGATCAGTACCAGGGTACGCTGTGAACCCAGGCCACGCAGGTCGACCAGGGAGTTACTTACGACGCCGCCCGAGGAGCCGGAGCGCTCACGGAAGGAGCCGAAGGAGTTGTAGGTCATGTCGCGCAGGAAGTCGGACACGGCAATCTCGCCGGATGCATCCAGAGTGGCGCGGTCAAAGCTGGTAACCGGATTAGCGCCTTCTACATCGATGCCTCGCAAGCGAGAACCGGTCACTTCGCCCTTCTCTTCTTTCGCGGTGTCCTGGGCAATCGCGGGAGCGGCAAACAATACCGGTAACCCCGTGACCGCCGTTGCGACACCCGCGGTAAGAGCCGAGCGAACCGCCTGGTTCACACGAGTGTGGTTGAATCGCATATGGGAGGTCCTCCTAGGAAATATGCATTCTTAGTGTTGGAGAAAGCCGCCGGTGCTTCGTGGAGTGGTCCCCAGCCCGCCCGGCAACATCTGCACGGCGGAATCATAGCACAGACGCAACAAGGCGTTGCAAGAGTGCAAATGATCCATTTTTTAGCCGCCTGGCACCACAAAAAACGAGACTTCACGGGGGGTTGCGAAATGCCGGTTGTTGTTTTGTAACAACAACCGGCGCCGGTACCCGGCGTCGCGACGGAGCCGCCCGGGACCGGCGCGCGTTATGCGGCTATGTCGTCGCGTTATGCGGTTATGTTGTTTTTTAATGGTCTAACAGGCATGATCCGCTCCCACAAACGGCGCTCTGCCATGGGCTCTCCAAACGTCCACGAGCGTTCATAACGCACAACGTCACGCATTCCGACCAAACGCAGGTTTCACAATGAAGCATTTCTTTTTTGTTGTGGCCGGCCTGGGACTGATGTCCGGACCGGCGGCAGCGGATACTCTGGATTCGGCGGTCGGTACGCAGACCCAGATCAACCGCCAGGCCAACGAATCCCAGCAGCGCATCGACAAGATATCGGACCAGACCGAAGACATGATCACCGAGTACCGGCTGGTCACGCGTCGCACCGACAGTCTCCGCTTGTACAACGCCCACCTGGAAAAAATCATCGGCTCCCAGGAAGAGGAAATTGTCTCCATCGGCAAGCAGATCGAGACCCTGGAGACCACCAACCGTGAAGTGGTACCGCTGATGATCCGCATGATCGACACCCTCAAGGAATTTGTGAGCCTGGATATGCCGTTCCTGGTGGAAGAGCGCGCCGGCCGCATCGAGAATCTTGCCGGAATCATGCATCGCGCGGACGTCACGACCTCCGAGAAGTACCGTCGCGTTATGGAGGCCTACCAGAAGGAGCTGGACTACGCCCGCACCATCGAGGCCTATACCAGCAAGCTGAATATCGACGGCGAGGAGCGCGAGGTGGACTTCCTGCGGGTGGGACGCCTGGCCCTGATGTACCAGACCCAGGACCGCAAGGAACAGGGCTATTGGGACAAAGAGGCGCGGCAGTGGGTGTCCGATCCGGATTACGGTGACGCGGTCCGGGAGGGCCTGCGCATCGCCAAGAAGCAAACCGCCCCCAAGCTGATGACCGTGCCCGTGCAGGCGCCGGAGGCGGTGCAATGAGCATCAACAAGCAACAGAAACACACCAGTGTGGTCGCCGCCCTGCTGGCGGGCATGCTGGTCGCAGGGCCGCTGGCGGCCCAGGACAAGCCCGCCGAGGCGCCCAAGCCGGACCCGGCCGCGACCCTGGAGCAGTTGCTTAATAAAGTGCGTGCATCCAAGGGACAGGAAACCGCCGCCAACAAGGCCCGTGAGGCACGTTTCCTCGCCGCCCGGAACCAGCAGCGCCGTTTGCTGGACGAGGCCCAGGGCGAATTGCAGCGCACCGAGCAGCGCAGCGACCAGCTGAAAGCGAGCTATGACGAGAACGAACGCAAGCTGGAGGAAATGTCCACCCTGCTGAACGAGCGCCAGGGCGCGCTGGGCGAGATGTTCGGCATCGTGCGCCTGGTCGCCGGTGATGTACGCGGCGTGGTGGAAGGTTCGCTGGTTTCGGCGCAGATCCCGGGACGGGAAACTTTCCTTTCCGAGCTTGCCCAGGCGAAGGAACTGCCCACCACGCCGGCCCTGGAACAGCTGTGGCTGGAAATCATGCAGGAGATGGTGGAGTCCGGAAAGGTGCGGCGATTCGACGCGGAAGTGGTGCTGCCGGACGGACGCAGCGAGAAGCGCTCGGTGGTGCGGGTCGGTGTTTTCAACGCGGTTTCCGATGGAAAATTCCTGAATATGAGGGATGGGCAGCTGGTCGAGCTCAAGGGCCAGCCCCCGAGCCGCTATACGGACACCGCTTCCGACCTGGAGAGCGCCAAGAAAGGGCCGGTGCGCATGACCCTCGACCCCACCCGCGGCCCGTTGCTGGCGGTGCTGGTGGACGAGCCCACCCTGTGGGAGCACCTGAAACAGGGCAAGGAAGTCGGTTACGTAATCATGATCCTGGGCGTTTTCGGGCTGATCATCGTGATCTGGCGGTTCCTCGCCCTGCAGGGAATTAGTGGCCGGATCAAGCGTCAGCTGGCGGCGAGCGACAAGCCCCTGAACAACAATCCGCTGGGCCGGGTAATGCAGGCGTTCTACGAGGACCGCAATGTGGACACCGAGACCCTTGGCCTCAAGCTGGACGAGGCGATCCTCAAGGAAACCCCGGAGCTCGAACGCGGTCTGACCATGATCAAGATCATCGCCGCGGTGGCCCCGCTGCTGGGGCTGCTGGGAACCGTAACCGGCATGATCGTTACCTTCCAGGACATCACCTTGTACGGAACCGGCGACCCGAAACTGATGGCCGATGGAATTTCCCAGGCCCTCATCACTACCGCCCAGGGGCTCACCGTAGCCATCCCGCTGGTGCTGCTGCACGGCTGGCTGGCGGGACGCAGTGGCTCGCTGATCCAGGTTCTGGACGAGCAGAGTGCGGGGATAGTCGCGGAACACGCAGAACGCGGGCGTGGGTGAGTTTGGCCTAAATCCCTGGGTCCAGGTCCGCGACTTCTTCGAAGCCGGCGGGCCGGTTCTGTATGCCGTGCTGTTTGTGGCGGTGTTGTTGTGGATGCTCATTATTGAGCGCTTCTGGTTCCTGCGCTCGGCTCACCCGCGCGCCATGCAGGCCACGATCGCCCGCTGGCAGGCACGCCGCGACGTGGAGTCCTGGTATGCCCGCCGTATCCGCGAGGGAATGATTTCCAAGGTGTCCATGGACCTGGCGAGCGGGCTGCGCATGATCAAGACGCTGATCGCCGTTTGCCCGCTGGTGGGGCTGCTGGGAACCGTCACCGGCATGATCGGTGTGTTCGAGATCATGGCTCTGACCGGCACCGGCAATGCCCGGGCCATGGCGGCGGGCATCTATCAGGCTACCATTCCCACCATGTCCGGCCTGGTCATTGCCCTGTCCGGATTGTTTTTCAGTGCCCGCCTGGATCAGCGTGCGAAGGAAGAGCGGGACAAGCTCGCGGACATGCTGCGGTACTACTGACTCAGGAACCTATTTTACCGGGTTACCCTAATTATGCGCCGACATCGCAAACTGGCAGACGAAGCCGAGATCAACATCACTCCGATGCTGGACATCGTCTTCATCATGCTCATCTTCTTTATTGTCACGACGTCCTTCGTTAAGGAAACCGGTATCGACATCAACCGGCCAAGCGCAAATACGGCGGAGAAGAAGCCCCGCGGCAATGTCCTGATCGCAATTAATTCCAACGGCGAGATCTGGATCGCCAAGCGCCGCGTGGAGCTGCGCAGCGTACGCGCCAACGTGGAGCGCCTGCATGCCGAGAACCCGGAAGGTTCCGTAGTGATTCTGGCCGACAAGGATTCGAAAAACGGCACGCTGGTCGAGGTCATGGACCAGGTGCGCCTTGCCGGAGTGAAGAACGTCTCCATCGCCGCCAAGAAAGACGACTGACTACATGGCAGCGATCGCTCTCCCGCGCGTCGGTAGCGGCCCCCGGTTGGTCGTTTCCCTGCTGATTGGCGTGCTGGTGGCATTCCTGCTGTTTTTCGCCATGAAGTTCATGGTGTCCATCGGCGAGCGGGCCAGCCACCGGGATACGGACCTGTCCGGGGTGGATTTCATCCGTTTCAAGGAAGACGAGCAGGTACAACTCAAAAAGCGCGTCAAGCGTCCGCCACCGCCGAAGAAACCACCGCCGCCGCCCAAGTTACAGGTGCAGAAAGTGGACCGGCCCAAGCCCCAGGAACTGAAAATGCGCATGCCGAAGGTGGACCCGCCACTGCGTTTTGGCAGCGGACCGTTTATCGGTGGCTACACGGGCGACCCCAGCGCGGACGGTGAGGCCCAGCCCATCGTGCGTATCCAGCCCCAGTACCCCCAGGACGCGCGGCTGAAGGGCATCGAGGGCTACGTGGTCGTGGAGTTCGTCGTCACCAAGGACGGCACGGTACGCAATCCGACGATTGTCGACGCCGATCCGGCGCGCATTTTCAACCGCGCGGCGTTGCGTGCCGTGGGACGCTGGAAGTACAAGCCTCTGGTAGTGGATGGGGTCGCCAAGGAACGCACCGTCCGCTACACGATGAAATTCACGTTGCAGGGCGAGGAATCCTTCTGATCGTCCCGGTGGACACCGCCATGCCGAACCTCAGCCGCATCCTGGTCCTGATTTCCCTGCTTGCCTTCGGAGCGTTAGCCATGGTGCCTGCGCCCGCCGAGGCGCAGCAGAGCGCGCCGCCGGCCGAGAAAAAGAAAGAAAAGCCGAAATCGACGTTCATGACCGAGCGCACCTACAAGCGCCTGACACGGATTTACGATCTGCTCGGCGAGAGCAAGTACGCGGAAGTGGTGGAGCGGCTGCGGAGTCTGGAGCCGCTGGTCAAGAAAAATCCCTACGAACTGGCCGTGGTAACGCAGATCTACGGCTTCGTGTATGCGGCCCAGAGCCAGTATCCCAAGGCGCTGGAATACATGGAGCGGGCCTACCGGCTGGATGCCCTGCCGGAAGAACCCACCAAGCAGCTGGTCTACAACATGGCCCAGCTCAACATGGCCATCAAGCGCTTCCGCAAGGGCATCAAGATTCTCGAGGAATGGTTTGCCACCGCGGAAAAACCCAGCGCCGAGGCCTACGCCCTGGCGGGCGTGGGCTGGGCCAACCTGAACGACTACGGCAAGGCCATTCCCTACCTGAAGAAGGCCATCGCGATCGCCGAGACTCCGCAGGAGGACTGGTTCAAGCTGCTGCTGGCAATGCATTACGAACGCAGCGAATTCAAGCAGGCCGCAGGAGTGCTGGAGAAGATGGTGCGCTTCTGGCCACAGGAAGAACGCTACTGGCAGCAACTTTCGGGTATCCGCCTGCGCCTGGAAGAGGACGACAAGGCGCTTGCGGTGCTGGAATTGGCCTACAAGCAGGACCTGCTGGAGAAGAGCGAAGACTGGGTGCGGCTGGCGATGTTGTACCTGCATCGCGAAGTCCCGGCCAAGGCCGGCGCGGTACTGGAGAAGGGGATTCGCGACGGTATCGTGGAATCCGATCAGAAGAACTGGGAACTCCTGGGCAACGCCTGGACGGCCGCCCAGGAAAAGGAAAAGGCGATCGAGGCGCTCAGCAAGGCGGCGACCATGGCCGGGGACGGCAAGCTGGACCTGCGAGTCGCCTACCTGTACCTGCAGAAAGAGGATTGGAAGAATTCCGCCGCCGCCCTCAAGCGCGCGCTGCAAAAAGGAGGTCTCAAGGACACGGGTACCGCCTATATCATGCTGGGCATGTCGGCCTACGAAACCAAGGCGTACGATGATGCGGTGAACTATTTCCAGAAGGCGCTGGAATTCGAGAAAAGCAAGGAGCAGGCCGCTCAGTGGATTCAGCACGTGGAATCCGAGCGCGCCGCGAGCGCGGATTCATCCTGAAAAAGCCGGAGCCAGACGTGAAACGATTTTCCGTTCGTACAACGTTGTTGCTTGCCGCCGGTCTGTTCCTTGCGGGATGTTCCGACGAACCGGGGACCGGCCCGGTCTCCCAGGAGACCACCGCCAAACCCAGCACCGTCGTGGGTACCGAGCGTGCCGCGCAGCAGGTATTGCATCGTGGCAACGGCGCCGAACCGGATACCCTTGACCCGCATCGGAGCGAGAGCACCACCGCCTCGCAGATCCTGCGCAGCCTGTACGAGGGCCTGCTGACCGAGCAACCCGACGGCACCCTGGTGCCCGGCGTCGCCACCGAATGGAAAGTTGCCGAGGACGGCCTGAGCTGGACCTTCAAGCTGCGTCCCGAGGCGCGCTGGTCCAACGGCGATCCCGTAGTCGCTTCGGATTTCGTCGCCGGCATGCGGCGTACCGTGGACCCGGCCACCGGTGGCGCCTACGGCCAGATCCTGGCGCCGATCCGCAATGCGGAAGAGATTATCGCCGGCAAGATGGCGCCAGAGACCTTGGGTGTCGTGGCGCCGGACGAGCACACACTGCGGATCAATCTAAAGGGTCCGACGCCCTACCTGCCGGGCCTGACCACGCATACCGCCGCCTACCCGATCCACGTTCCGTCTCTGAAGGAGTATGGCGCCGGCTTCCCGCGGCCGGGCAAGCTGGTGGGTAACGGCGCCTACGTGCTGACCGAGTGGGTGGTCAACGACCACCTGACCGTGGAACGCAATCCCCACTACTGGGGCAATGCCAACACCGTAATCGACAAGGTCGTTTACTACCCGATCGAGGACCAGTCCACCGAGCTCAAGCGCTACCGCGCCGGCGAACTGGACTGGACCAACGAAATCCCCAACAGCCAGTTCCACTGGATCCAGGAGAACCTGCCCGGGGAACTGCACGTGGACCCGCAGTTGGCCACCTACTATTACGGGTTCAACCTGACCCGCCCGCCCTTCAAGGACAACCTGAAGTTGCGCAAGGCGCTGTCCATGGCGGTGGATCGGGAAATCCTGACCGAGAAGGTGAGCGGTGTCGGAGAAGTGCCGGCGTACGGCTGGGTGCCGCCGGGTGTCGCCAACTACACATCGCAACAATTCGAATACCACAACTGGCCCCGCGCAAAACGCCTCGCCGAGGCAAAGCGGCTGTATGCGGAGGCAGGTTACTCGGCGGACAAGCCGCTCAAGGTGGAGATTCGCTACAACACCAGCGAAAACCACAAGAAAATCGCCATCGCGGTGGCTTCCATGTGGAAGTCGAATCTGGGTGTCGAGGCGACGCTGCTGAACGAGGAATGGAAGGTGTTCCTGGAAAACCGCAAGGCCAAGCAGGTGACCGAGGTGTTTCGTGACGGCTGGAACGGCGATTACAACGATCCCTATACCTTCGCCGAACTGATGCATACGGGCCATGGCCTGAACGACCCCGGTTACTCCAATCCGGAATACGACCGCTTGATCGAGGCGGCTGCCGCGGAGCTGGATGCAACGAAACGACGCCAGTACATGGAAGCAGCGGAGCGTCTTATGCTTGCCGACCACCCCATGATTCCCCTTTACCACTACGTGACGAAGCGACTGGTGAAGCCCTGGGTGGCGGGCTACCGCAATAACATCATGGATCACCACTACATCAAGAATTACTACATACTGCAGCACTGACGGGTTCCCCGGGTTACTGAAATAATGCACTTGCCAACATCGCGCGCCGCTGTTCTTTCTTTTGCTTTGCTGCTGCTGGCGGCCTGTTCCGAGGAGCCGGGAAGCGGGCCCGTACAGCAGGAAGCCAAGGCGCCGCCGCCCGTTGCGCTGGGCACCGAGCGGGCCGAGGACCAGGTGCTGCGCCGGGGCAATGGCGCCGAACCCCAGACCCTGGATCCCCACAAGGCGGAGGGCGTGCCGTCTTCGCGCATCCTGCGCGACCTGTTCGAAGGCCTGGTGTCCGAGGCCCCGAACGGCGACCTGATCCCGGGTGGAGCGGAGTCCTGGACCGTCAGCGACGACGGGCTCGTCTACACCTTCAAGATTCGCAAGAATGCCCGCTGGTCCAATGGCGACCCGGTCACGGCAAAGGATTTCGAGTTTGGCCTGCAGCGCAGCGTGGACCCCAATACCGGCTCCAAGTACTCCCAGATCCTGGCCCCCATCGTCAATGCGGAAGCCATCATCGCCAACGAAAAACCCGCCAGCGAACTGGGCGTAAAAGCGCTCGACGATTACACCCTGACCATCACCCTGAACGCGCCCACGCCCTACCTGATCGGCCTGCTGACGCATTCCACCACCTACCCCGTGCACCGGCGCTCCGCGCAGGAATACGGCGATCAATTTTCCCGTCCGGGCAAGCTGGTCGGCAATGGCGCCTACCAGCTTGCCGAATGGGTGGTGCAATCACACATCAAGGTGGTCCGGAATCCCAACTACTGGGACAACGACAAGACCGTCATTGATGAGGTCTACTACTACCCCATCGAAAACCAGTCCACCGAACTCAAGCGCTACCGTGCCGGGGAACTGGACTGGACCGAGACCCTGCCCCTCAACCAGTTCCGCTGGATTCAAAAGAACCTGAAGAGCGAACTGCACGTTCCACCCTACCTGGGGACGTACTATTACGGGTTTAACCTGCGGCGGCCTCCGTTCAAAGACAATCTCAAGCTGCGCAAGGCCCTCACGCTGGCGGTGGACCGGGAGACCCTGACCGAGAAGGTCACCCAGTTCGGCGAGATCCCCGCCTATGGCTGGGTACCGCCGGGCATCCAGGGATACCACTCCTATGTGCCGGACTACGCAAAACTCACCCAGCAGGAACGTACTGCCGAGGCGAAGCGCCTGTATCAGGAAGCGGGTTATTCGGAGACCAATCCGCTGAAGGTCGAACTTCGGTACAACACCCACGAGAACCACAAGAAAATCGCCATTGCGATTGCCTCCATGTGGAAGACCGCCCTGGGGGTGCAAACCACCCTGTTCAACGAGGAGTGGAAGGTATTCCTGGAGAACCGTAAGCAGAAGCAGGTTACCCAGGCCTTCCGGGCGGGCTGGATCGGCGATTACAACGATCCAAACACCTTTTCGGAACTGATGCATTCCAACCACGGGCTTAACGACTCGGATTACAAGAACCCGGAATACGATGCGATGCTGGCCCAGGCGGCCGCCGAGTCGGACCCGGGCAAGAGGATGCAGATCCTGGAGAAGGCGGAAGAAGTTCTGATCGGTGACGCCCCGATCATGCCGTTGTATTTCTATGTCACCAAGCGCCTGTTGAAACCGTGGGTGGCGGGTTACGAAGACAACGTCATGGACCACCACTACTCCAAGCACCTCTATATTCTCAAACACCAGTAGTGTCTGAACGGCCGGCGGGATCGCCGGTCCGGGCCCGGAGAAACTGAAAGGCACATGCTCCAGTACACCATCAGGCGTTTTCTTGGCGCATGGCCCACGCTGCTGATCCTGATCACGATGGCGTTTTTTCTCACCCGCGCCGCACCCGGTGGACCCTTCGATACCGAGAAGACCCTCCCGCCGGAGATCCAGGCCAACCTGGACAAGAAATACCACCTGGATGAACCGGTATGGATGCAGTACGGACGCTACCTGTATGACCTGACCCA
>JAJDOE010000039.1 GCA_022340345.1 Gammaproteobacteria bacterium | reverse complement strand
CAGGAAAGGCATATCGTCGG
Organism: Gammaproteobacteria bacterium; assembly: GCA_022340345.1. Classification (GTDB taxonomy): domain Bacteria; phylum Pseudomonadota; class Gammaproteobacteria; order HyVt-429; family HyVt-429; genus JAJDOE01. The sequence goes on along the minus strand of JAJDOE010000039.1, from coordinate 27,314 downwards.
TCACCACCTCGACGATGGTGTGCGGCGATTCCCAGCCCTGCTCGCTGGCCTGCGGGTTGTATACGCGCACGCAGTCGGTACCGGAGGGCCGCTGGCGGCCCAGGCGCAGGTGGCCACGGGCCATGGCCAGCAGGCTCGCGGGCTCGCGGCCTACCAGGTCATCCGGGGGGCTGTCCTGAAAATAGGCGCGAAGAAAGGACTCCGATCCTGGCGGATCGTCGGTCGGCTGTTGCGTTCGATGGCGATCGACCACCTGGTCGATCAGCCTGCGGGACAACCGCGAAGAGGATTCGAAGGCTGCGCTCAACGGGCTTAGGGGCACCCAAAAACGCAGTGTATCATGCCCCTGATCCCACCATGGTCCAACCATGGCTGGTCCGCGCCGCCCCCGGCGCGGTATTCCGCAGAAGAGGCGACCATGTCCTACAAGGTGCAAAAAAGCGACGCCGAGTGGCGTTCCGAGCTGGACCCCGAGGAGTTTCGTATCTGCCGGGCAAAGGGCACAGAGCCGGCCTTTAGCGGCGCCTACTGGAACAGCAAGCAGGATGGCGAGTACCGCTGTACCTGCTGTGGCGCGCGGCTGTTCGATTCGCAGACCAAGTACGACTCCGGCAGCGGCTGGCCCAGCTTTACCGAACCCGCGCCGGGCGCCCCGGTGGAGACCCGCACGGACCAGAGCCTGGGGATGGAACGCACCGAGGTGCTTTGTGCGGACTGCGGGGCCCACCTGGGCCACGTGTTTCCGGACGGCCCGGATCCCGGTGGCGCCCGCTACTGCATCAATTCAGCGTCTCTCAAGCTGCGCAAACGGGACCGGGACTGATCCCGGGAAAAGGGGTTTTGCACGCTGTATCCCGCGGACCAACAGCGGAATGCCGCGCTGGCTTCGCCCGCCGGGCAACAACACCCGGAGACACCGTCGCGCTGGCTCAGAAGGGTTGCTGGAATACGAAAAACGCGCTGACCGCGTCATTCAGTTGCTCATTGTGCCAGGGTTGGTTCTGGTACAGCAGGTAGGCGCCAATGCGGCCTTTCCCGAGCGGCGCGTGGTAATAAATCTCGAGGTCGGTTTCCGCGCCGGTGGGGTTCAGGGCTACACGTTCCCATTCGGAGCGGATGGCGCCACGGATATCCTGGCCGACCGGCACTTCCAGGTCCACGTAGCCATCGTGTACCCGCAGGGGCCGTGTCAGTGCGATCCCGGCGCGGTCATCGGCCCGCCACAGGCCGTGCCCGTTCAGTGACAAGCCGAAAGTCCGGCTGCGCAGGGAGCTGAACCTCCGGGCGATGCTGTTCCGGCGATCTGCCTGGACCCGGGTGACGCCCTCGGCGAGGTGACCGCGGACCCGGAAGCGTTGGGAAACCGCCCATTCCGCGGCCAGCGACACCGCGTTGGTGGTGGCGGCCCGCGGACTGAAGGCTCCCTGGCTGGCGCCGCCGAGCAGGTTGCCGTGTTCATCCAGCTGGCTGAGCGCAAGGCTCAGTTGCACGTCATCACTGGCGGCCCACCGCAGGCGCAGGTCCAGCGAGGAACTGTCCAGGCCATAGCGCGTGTCCTCGTCCATGTCCATATACTGCAAACGCAGGTCACTGTTTTCGTCCAAGGCCCAGCCCGCCAGCAACGCGTCTGCCTGATCGGCAAATCCCAGGTAGCTTCCGGACAGGGCGCGATTGCCAAGAAATGCCGGCTGCAGCGGATCGGGCCCCAGGCCCAGGTCGCGATGGGTGTTCAGGTTTAGACCATAGTACAGACCGTCGGTGGTTTGCCCACGCCAGGACAGCGCCATCCGGGCGCGCTCGATCTCCTCGTCGCTGAGCTGCTGGCCGATGAACTGGCCCGCCTGGAAAGCGGACGGCAAGGTGTCCGGCACGCTGCGTCCCGGCGCCGGCCGCGCGAACCACAACCGCAGTTGCTGTCCGGGATTCGGGCGCAAATCGATGGCGCTGCTTTCGTTGGCCAGGTTGGCGAGCCAGTCGCCCATCGCGCTAACGTGGGGGGCGGGTTCCAGGCGTGCGCCAAGATCCACGGTGTAGCCGCGATCGTAACGGTCGGTGATTACCGCCTGCTGGATTTTTTTGCTGCGGCGACTGATGGCGTAAACCAGCGCCGAACCGATGACCAGTGCCGGCGCCGCGAAACTGGAACTGCCGCCGCCCCCGCCGGGAACCGACAGTGGGGGCAGGGCGGCCAGTGCCGCGGCCAGGTTCAGGCGGCCCATGCCAAAAATTGCGTCGGGGCCGGACTGGCCCAGGTCATCGGCGCTGACCAGCAGGATTTCCACCACCTGGAAGCCGCTCAGGTGGGGCGATGCGTTCAGCACCTCCGCCGCCGCGCCGGCGACCGCCGGAGTGGCGATCGAGGTTCCGACACCGCCATCGTAAGTGACCAGGTAGTAACTGGCGGTCGATCCCGCGGCGTTGCTGTAGGTCTGCAACCGGTTGGCTGCGTCGATGGCGCCAACCGCGATTCCCAGGCCACCGAGGCCGGCAACATGGAGCGCAGGCTGGGTGGGTTCATCGCCTCCCTCGTTGCCCGCGGCCATGACGATGATGACGTCTGCCCGGGCGGCTGCCAGCAATGCCTGGATTTCGGACTGAGTGGAGACATCGCCGCCAAAGCTGAGGTTGACAATGTCCACCCCGCTGCCGACGGCATGGTTGAGGCCCGCGACGATTTGGGTGCTGGTGCCCTCGCCCTTCTCGTCCAGCACCTTGATGGGCAGGATCAACGAATTTGGGGAAACCGCAATCGCCCGTGTTGCTACCGCGGTGCCGTGGCCCTGGTCATCCGCCGGATCGTTGTCGTCATTGACGAAGTCGTATCCCCCGGAGGCGATTTTTCCGCCCAACACGCCGGTATCGTTCACGCCGGTGTCGAGCACACCGATCAGCGCGGCGCTGGCGGTACCCGTGCAAGCGGCCAGCGCGATGACCAGGCGCAGTAGCGGAGCGAGGATTCGGTGCATGGAGGAATTCTCCGGTTCTGGTTTTCGACCGCGGTCCGGATTCAGGTGCGCGGCATGTGCACATCCATCTGCGGATAGGGAATGGTGATCCCGCCGGCGTCAAAGGCTAGCTTGACCTGCTCGGTCAGGTCCCAGTAGACGCCCCAGTAGTCCGCGGTTTTGACCCAGGGACGCACCAGCAGGTTTACGCTGCTGTCGCCCAGTTCCCCCACTGCGATGATCGGTTCCGGGTGTTTCAGGATTCGCGGGTCAGCGGAAAGCAGGCCGGCGATGAGGTCCCGGGCCGTTCCGATATCGTCTCCGTAGCCAATACTGAACTCCAGGTCCACCCGCCGCGTTTCCCGGGCCGAGTGGTTGACGATCTTGTCCTGGTAGATTGCGCCATTGGGAACGGTGACGGTTCGGTTGTCCGGTGTGCCCAGCTGTGTGCTGAAGATGTTGATCTGTTCTACCGAGCCCGCGGTCCCCGCCGCCTCGATATAGTCTCCGATGCGGAATGGGCGCAGCAGGATCAGCATGACACCGGCGGCAAAATTCTGTAGCGAGCTTTGCAGGGACAGGCCGACCGCCAGACCCGCGGCGCCCACCAGGGCCACCAGCGACGTGGTATCCACCCCGAGCCGGTCCAGCGCCGCCATGATCACCAGCAGCACCAGCAGTCCCTTGATTGCGCCGCCGACAAAATCGACCAGTATCCGGGCCATGCCGGCGCGCTCGAGCATCCGTTTCACCAGCCCGGACAGCCAGCGCGCAACGCGCAGCCCGACCACGAGAATGAACAGGGCGAACAAGATGTTCAGGCCCCAGGGAAGTAATTGTTCCTCGGAAAATTGCGTGAAGTTGAATTTGTTCAGCAGCTCATTCATAGGTCGGTCAGGTATCCGGTTCGGCCAATCCGCGGGTGCCTCGGGTCACGGTCTTGAGCGCACCACAAAGCGCACAGCGCAGAAATTCGATACGTGCGTGGAGGTCGATCGGTTCCGGCTCCTGTACCGGCCGCCATTCGTGGCCGCAGGCGCGTCGCCGGCGCACCTGTTCTCCGGCGCTCGGCGGGCGGAAGGGGATGACCTGGCCCACCGTCTACCAGTCCCCGCCGTTGCCAAGCCGCTGCGCGACCCGTTCGATACCGGCCAGACCCTCCGCCAGCATAACCGCCAGTGGTGTCTGGTCCTCGAACAGCGGATTTTCGGTGCTGATCCAGAAATCGGCCATGCTGGGATTATGCGGGAACAGGAAACCGAGGTCGTGCTCGATGGCCAGGAAGTGTCGCACCCGCGTCAGGGTATCTCCCTCGTCCGGCAGACAGCTGTCCTGGCGATATCGGGTGAGCGCCCGGGGGCGCGTGGTTTCGGGAAGGCCCAGCAACCGGACGCGGTCCGACGCCTCGACCCGCCAGCGATCCAGCAACTGCATAACGTTTCGCGCCAGTTCGGGCGAATTGTCGTTGGCGAAATCCGGGGACATACATTAAGCTCGCGAGCCCGAGCGCGCGGCTCAATATAGCAGAAATGAGAAGCAACCAGATCGCAGTGGCCCGGATCCTTTGCGCCCTGCTGCTGGTGGTGCCTCTCGCACCGGCCATGAGCGAAGCGAATCCCCCGATCATCGTCGAGACCGGTCCGGAGCCGGATGCCAGCATCATCTGGCTGCATGGGCTGGGTGCGGACGGCAACGATTTCGTACCCGTGGTACCGGACCTCGGTCTCGACCAGGCACCCGGCGTTCGCCTGGTGTTTCCCCATGCACCGCGACGGCCGGTTACCGTGAACATGGGTAGCGTCATGCGCGCCTGGTTCGACATCTTCGCGCTGGATCGTTTCCTGCACGAAGACGAGGAGGGAATCCACGCCAGCGCCCGGTACCTGGCGGAACTGGTGGATGCGGAACGTGCCGCGGGAATTCCCTCGCGCCGGATCGTGCTGGCGGGGTTTTCCCAGGGTGGCGCCATGGCGCTGTTCGAAGGTCTGCGGTACCCGCACCCGCTGGCGGGAATCCTGGCCCTGTCCACCTACCTGCCACTGGCCGGGTCGCTTGGCGAGGAATTGCACGCGGCCAACCGCGAGACGCCGATTCTGTTCATGCACGGCCAGTTCGACCCGGTGATTCCCTACTTCGTGGGCACCACCGCGGTGGAGCAGTTGCGCGCCCAGGGCCTGGAAGTGGAGTTCCGCGCATACCCCATGGCCCATCAGGTGGTGCCCGAGCAGATCCAGGCCATCGGCGTCTGGCTACGCGAGCGCCTGGCACGGTGAAATTCCCGCGGCCCGGCGGACAGTGGGCCTTTCCGCTGTTGCTGCTGGGTGCGACCGCAATCGGTTTCGCGCCGATTTTCGTGCGCCTGGCGGATACCGGGCCGGTAACTACCGCCTTCTACCGTATGGCCCTGGCGTTGCCCTTGCTGGGTGCCTGGCTGGCACTGGAATCCGCCGGGCCCGTCCGGCGCATGCCCGCCGGCCTCGGCGACTACCTGCTCCTCGCGCTGGCGGGCGTCTTTTTCGCAGCGGACCTGGGCGCGTGGCATGCATCCATCATCTGGACCTCGGTAGCCAACGCAACGCTGCTGGCCAATTGCGCGCCGGTGTTCGTGGTCCTTGGCGGCTGGCTGCTGTTTGGCTGGCGTGTCAGCCGCCTGTTTCTTGCGGGGATGTTGCTGGCCTTCACCGGTTCGGTGGTACTCATGGGAGAGAGCCTGAGCCTGGGTGGTACCAGCCTGCTGGGGGACGGGCTGGGCCTGCTGACCGCGGTCTTCTACGGCGGCTACCTGCTGAGTATCAGCCGCCTGCGGGAACGTTTTTCCACCGCGACGATCATGACCGTTTCCGGCGTGGTTACCTGCCTGTTACTGGCGCCGGCGGCATGGTTGCTGGAGGATCGCTGGCTGGCGGCGAGCCTTTCCGGCTGGATGATGCTGCTGGCGCTAGCCTGGTTCAGCCACACCCTGGGCCAGAGCGCGATTGCCTGGGCCATGGCGCACCTGTCCGCCGCGCTGTCTTCGGTGAGCCTGTTGCTGCAGCCGGTAGTGGCGGCGTTTCTGGCCTGGTGGTGGCTGGGGGAGTCGGTGCGCCCCTGGCAGTGGGCCGGCGGCGTGGTAGTGCTGGCCGGAATCTACCTGGCACGGCTGGCGAGTAGCAGACCGGGCGTCGGGCGATAGCCCGCCGCTGCATTTCGAATTCGGACCCGCCGGCCGGTATTCAATAAATCAGGCGAAACGGTGGAAAGTTGCTGGCCGTCGCATTACAAGCCGGCTACGAAAATCCCGTCCAGGGTCAGCGACTCCTGCCACCGCTTGTCGAATTCCCGAGCCAGTCGTTCCGCATCGACGGGCTCCAGTTGCCCGCATTCGATTTCCGCCTCGAAATCATTTTTCCGACCCAGGTACCCGAGTTTGTCGACCAGGGCGTAAAAACCCGGCGGTGCGGCAAACTCCCGGTCGTTGAATCCGCGCACCTGGACCCGGCTGGGATACTGCCGGGCCAGCGCCACCAGGCGGGCGGCATCCCGCAGCAGGTTCTGCGGGTCGCCGGTCAGGATTTGTACCTGCGCCCGGACGTCTCGAATCACCAGCTGCGCGATGGCTTTTTCCAGGGTAGGACGGTTGAACAGGCGAGGGTCGAAGCTGCGGGCATACAGCCGGATCTCCCGGGCGCCGCGGTGTACGAGATCCAGCAGTGCCTGGGCGGCGGATTCGCTGTCGTTCAGGATTAGGTGGTCGGGTGACACGGATGGCTATAATGGTCGTCCAGGACGAATAAACCATTTTCGCTGCTTTTCCCTGTGCCGGATAGCAGGAAACATTGGTGATCCGACCGCAATTCGGCGAATTCGGGAGCAAGAATGCGTCTGCGACTCCAAATTGCCCTGCTGGTGGCCGCCACCCTTTATATGGGCTGGGGGCTCGCCCTGTTGCTGGCGCCCATCGCGACCCAGTCCCTGATCAGCACGTATGCCAACGACCCGGTCATGTCGCGCATGTTCGGCATCAGCCTGATCGCCTGGACGATCGCTTTCTGTATTGGCGCCCGGCACCCGGAACGGGAGATCGTGCAGGCATCCATCGTCGCCATGCTGGCCGTCAGCCTGGTGGTCAGCTACTCGACTTTTTTCGATGGGTCCATGCCGCGCACCGCTCCCATGGCGGTCAGTCTGGGGCTCAACTCGGCGCTGGCGGTATTTCTGCTGGCGACTCGTCTGGGCATGGCCTACCGGGAATGGCGTGGCCAGCAGCGGCCGGCACCCGGGCCATCACCGGCGCGGGGACGCCCGGCCCCGGCAACCGGGCCGAAGCCGCCCGCCGCGCCAGAAAAAACCACAAAGAAACCGTCCGTGGCGCCCGACGGGGAGTCCGGTGGCAAGCCGGACCGGGTGCAGAAAAAGGCCGCGGCGCCGGCCCCGAAGGTGCCCGAGCCACCGGAAGAACCGGGGACGACGCCGGCGGCAACGGTGGCTTCGGCGGCATCCGAACCAGCGGAGAAATCGAGAACCCGGCCGGCGGCGGAAACCCCGGCAGCGGCGGCGAAATCGAAGAAGAAACGCGCGGCGCCGGCACGCCGGAAGTCACGGGCGGAGAACGGTTCCGCCAGCAAGCCCTAGCCGCCGGGCGCTATTCTCCACGCTGTCGCCGCCAGGCGCTCGCCTGGGTGCCGGCATTTCCGATATAGCCCGCCGGCGTCAGGGCCAGCAGCCGCTCCCGAGCCTCCTCCGGCAGTTCCAGGCTGGAGATGAATTTCCGCACCTGGGGACCGTTCAGGCGCTTGCCGCGGGTCAGGGCCTTGAGTTTCTCGTAGGGCTCGGCGACGCCGTGCCGGCGCATCACGCTCTGGATGGCCTCGGCGAGCACCTCCCAGTTGTCCTCCAGGTCCGCGGCCAGTCGCTCGGGGTCCACTTCCAGCTTGCCAATGCCCTTGCGACAGGAATGCCAGGCGAGATCCGCGTATCCGATCGCGGAACCGATGTTGCGCAGCGCGGTGGAGTCACTCAGGTCCCGTTGCCAGCGGCTGACCGGAAGCTTTTCGGCCAGGTGCTGCAGTATCGCGTTGGCCAGCCCGAGGTTGCCCTCGGAGTTCTCAAAATCAATCGGGTTGACCTTGTGGGGCATGGTGGATGAACCCACTTCGCCGGCCACCACCTTCTGGCGAAAATAACCCAGCGCGATGTAAGCCCAGATGTCGCGGTTGAAGTCGAGGAGCGTGGTGTTAAAGCGCATCAGGGCGTGAAACAACTCCGCCATGTAGTCGTGGGGTTCAATCTGCGTCGTGTAGTGATTGAGCTCGAGCCCCAGGGACGCCACAAAATCAGCGGCGAGTTGCGGCCAGTCCACGTCCGGATAGGCGACCAGGTGCGCGTTGTAGTTGCCTACCGCGCCGTTGATCTTGCCGAGCAGGGTCACTGCGGCGACTGCTTTTCGATGCCGGACCAGGCGCGCCGCCACGTTGGCCATTTCCTTTCCCAGGGTGGTGGGTGACGCCGGCTGGCCGTGGGTGCGGGCGAGCATGGCGTCTTGTGCGTGGCGATGGGCCAGTTCCGAGATGGCGTCGATCAGCGCATCCATGCCCGGCAGCAGCACCTGCTCGCGCACCTGGCGCAGCAGTAGTGCGTAGGACAAATTGTTGATGTCCTCGGAGGTGCAGGCGAAGTGAAAGAATTCGGCGCCCGCCTTGAGATCCGGTTGGTCGGCAGTCGCTTCCTTGAGGAAGTACTCAACCGCCTTGACGTCGTGATTGGTGGTGGCCTCGATGTCCTTGATCCGCTGCGCATCGGCAAGGGAGAAATCCGCCACCAGCGATTCCAGGCGTGCGGCGGCGCTGGCGGAAACCTTCAGTTCCGGGATGCCGGGATGGGCGGCCAGTGCCAGGTACCAGCGCACCTCAACTTCCACCCGGGCCCGGATCAGGCCGTACTCGCTGAATATCGGCCGCAGCGCGGCGAGCTTGTCCGCGTACCGGCCGTCCAGGGGGCTCAGGGCGGTGAGGGCTCCGGTCGGCAATGACAAATCAGGCATCTGAAGGGTTCCCGGGATCAGCGCCAGGCGCTGGCGAAGACCGTAAATATATCAGGAGCGGCGTTCGATCGTGCCGCCGCCCAGGCACTCGTCACCGTCGTAGAGCACCACTGCCTGTCCCGGTGCCACCGCCCGCTGCGGTTCCGCGAAGCGGATGTTCAGCCCGGCAGTGTCTTTGCCGGCCCGGACTTCACAGCGCGCCGGGGGTTGCCGGTAGCGGGTACCCGCCGCAAGGGACCGGGGCAGTGGTGGCGCGGCCCCGGCAATCCAGTGGGTGTCGGTGGCCTCCAGTTGCTCGCTCAACAGGTCCGGGTGGTCGTGTCCCTGCACTACCACCAGGCGGTTGGCGCTTACGTCCTTGTCGGCTACGTACCAGGGGCCACCGGCGCCGCCGATACCCAGGCCCTGGCGCTGGCCGATGGTGTATAGCATCGCACCGGCATGTTCTCCGACCACCACGCCGTCCGGGGTGCAGATGTCCCCCGGCCGGGAATCCAGGTAGCGTCCCAGGAACTCGCGGAAATCCCGCTCACCGATAAAGCAGATGCCGGTGCTGTCTTTGCGGGCGTGCACCGGCAGACCCGCCTCCCGGGCGAGTTCGCGCACCTGGTTTTTGGTCAACGCCCCCAGGGGAAACCAGCTTGCGGCCAGGGCTGGTTGGTTCAGCAGGTACAGGAAGTAACTCTGGTCCTTGTCCGTGTCGACTCCACGCAGCAGTCGCCAGCGACCATCGTGGAAGCCAACACGGGCATAGTGCCCGGTGGCGATATGATCCGCACCCAGTTCGCGCGCGTGGGACAGAAAGCGGTCAAACTTGATTTCCCGGTTGCAAAGCACATCCGGGTTGGGCGTGCGTCCCGCCTCGTATTCATCCAGGAACTTCCGGAATACGCGGTGCCAGTACTCGGCACTGAAATTGGCGGTGTGCAGGGGAATACCGAGCCGCTCGCAAACTGCGCGGGCATCCGCCAGGTCCTGTTCCGCGGAGCAGTGACCGGCCTCGTCATCCTCCTCCCAGTTCTTCATGAACAGGCCGATGACTTCGTGGCCCTGGCGCTGCAGCAACAGGGCGGCGACGGCAGAGTCGACGCCGCCGGACAGGCCAACGACCACGCGGCTCGGGTGCGTCATGTTCTGCCCGGCTCAGAACGTGGAGTCGTAGGAAGTTCGAAAGTAGCGAATCTTTTTCCATTCGCGGGCGTGCTGCACGAACGGCAGGTAGCCATTGTCCCGGAACCAGGAATCGACCACCCAGCGTTCGCCGCTGTCGAATTCCTCGAGTCGTCCAGCCCAGTGCTGGTCGAGCAGGGCGCGCCGGTAGGCGCGATCCAGTACCCGGTGGAAATGCAGCAATCCATCCTTTTCCAGCAATCGCAGGTAGGTCGTGGTATTCAGGGACTCGTCGATGCAGTCCTGTTGGCCGGGCGCCTGGCTGGGCAAAAGTTCGTTGCGGGCCCGGTCATTGCTGGTAGGCGTGTGGTTGCCGACCAGCACCTCGATCCAGCCGATGGCGTTGCGAATTCGTTCGCGTTCCTCGGCAGCATCCGCCGGCGCCGGAACAAACCAGTTGGCCACGCCTTTCCATTCTTCCGCGGACAGGGTGACCTGTTGACTGCTCTGGCAGCCGAAGTCGTAACACACCTTGAACGGACCCGTGGCGGAATCCGCCGCCACGCCAGCCCAGGGCAACAGAAGCGAAACGGCCAGCCAGATTCGGACTGCGCTCACGGGAAATCCCTCAGGCACGACAGCGGGATGCGTTGGCCAGCCAGGTAGTCCTCCAGGCAGGCCAGGACCTGGGGGCTGCGATGCTGTTCGCGAGTGGTTTTGAGTTCGTCTGTATCCATGAAACGGGTTCCCAGGATTGCATCGTCCAGTGGGCCATCCGACTCCTGCCCGGTGAGTTCGCCGCTGAAGGCAAAGCGCAGAAAAGTGATATTGCGCCGCGGGCGGACCCAGCGGTAAATCCCGACCAGCGCATCGGGCCGGAAACACCAGCCGGTCTCTTCCAGGGTTTCGCGCACCACCGCGTCCAGCAGCGACTCGTCGGCCTCCAGGTGTCCGGCGGGCTGGTTGAGCACGATACTTCCCTGGCTGCTTTCTTCAACCATCAGGAATTTTCCGTTTTTTTCTACCACCGCGGCAACGGTGACGTTCGGGCGCCAGACCAAGATTTCGTGTGGTAGCGATTTCGATGGCGAATGATCGCACACCGCCCCGGTGGAACCAAAGTACGTACGAAAAAAGGGCCCGGCGGTTGCCGGGCCCTGTTACGGCGCCGATTCAGGGAGCTGCGGCGCCGGCGCGGACCATGATTCCGGCCGCCTGGGGTCCACGGGGACCCTCCCGGGATTCGTAGTCCACCTGTTGTCCCTTGCGCAGTGTTTTATAGCCATCCATGCGAATTTCTGAATAGTGGGCAAATACGTCATTGCCGCCGGAGCTGGGCGAAATAAACCCGTAGCCCTTGGCCGCATTGAACCACTTCACTGTTCCCAGTGTCATAGCTTTCCTCCTCCGTCGTTCAGGACCAAATTCGTGGAGCTTTGGGGTACTCCATCTTCTTGTACCGCTGGCCTCTTCGGGCCATGCTGGCGGACCGCAGGTCCGGCGACCCCACCGAGATTCAATCTCTCGGCTTTGGCGCGGCAAGTCAATACGCGGAAACATTGGGGATTTGCCCGTTCCGCGGCGGCGACTTGAAATTTTCGGCCACGGACCCAGAATCTGCTTGTAGGTTTGTTTCCAAGCCCCTGAATTCAGGGAAATCGCGCCGGCAGGCGCCCAATCGAGTCATGGTGAGAAGCCCCCGAATCCGTGAGTAACGAATCGCGAAACGACCCCACCGGACTGGTGGTGGATGAGGTCAAGCCGAAACTGAAGCGGCCGACCTTATATAAGGTCATACTCCTCAACGATGACTACACTCCCATGGAGTTCGTAGTGGCTCTTTTGCAGCAGTTTTTCAGCATGGACCATGAAAGCGCGATTCGCGTGATGCTGCACGTCCATCAACGGGGCAAGGGCGTTTGCGGTGTGTTTACCCGCGAAGTGGCAGAAACCAAAGTGCGCGTGGTAACCGAGCACTCCCGCGAGCACCAGCATCCCCTGCAGTGCACCATGGAGCCAGCCTGATGTTGTCACCCGCCCTGGAACAGACGCTGAATTCCGCCATCCAGAATGCCCGGGACCAGCGCCACGAGTACGTCACCGTGGAGCACCTGCTGCAAGCGCTGCTGGAAAATCCGGAAGCGGCGGACGTGCTGGTCGCCTGCGGCGGTGAGCTGGACGAATTGCGCCAGGACCTGGAAGGATTCCTCGCCGAGAACGTGCCGCTGCTGGTCGAGGACAGCGATGCGGACACCCAGCCGACCCTGGGGTTCCAGCGTGTAATCCAGCGCGCCATTTTGCATGTTCGCAGTTCCGGAAAGGACGAAGTGGACGGGGCAAACGTGCTGGTGGCGGTTTTCAGTGAACACGACTCCCACGCGGTATTTTTCCTGCACAAGCAGGATATTTCCCGGTTCGACGTGATCAGCTTCATCTCCCACGGTGTCGGCAAGGCGTCGGAGGGGGAAGGCCTGGGTCTGCCGGCCCCGGAACCGGATTCCGACGCAGAGAAGCGCGCCGCACCGGATGCGCTGGAAGCCTTTACCGTAAACCTCAACGCCCAGGCGGCGGCGGGACGCATCGACCCGCTGATCGGCCGCGGGGCGGAGCTGGAGCGCACCATCCAGATTCTGTGCCGCCGTCGCAAAAACAACCCCTTGTTCGTCGGTGAAGCGGGAGTAGGCAAGACCGCACTGGCGGAAGGACTGGCGAAACGCATCGTGGATGAAGAAGTGCCGGAGATCATGAGCGACTGCGTGATTTACTCGCTGGACATGGGTTCGCTGCTGGCGGGCACCAAGTACCGCGGCGATTTCGAGCAGCGCCTCAAGGGCGTGCTGCGTGCCCTGACGGAGCGAAACAACGCGGCGTTGTTCATCGACGAGATCCATACGGTCATCGGTGCCGGGGCCGCCTCCGGCGGCACCATGGATGCCTCCAATCTTCTCAAGCCGGTTCTGCAATCCGGGGAGCTGCGCTTCATTGGTTCCACAACCTACCAGGAGTACCGGGGAATCTTCGAGAAAGACGCGGCCCTGTCACGCCGCTTTCAGAAGATCGATGTAGAAGAGCCATCGGTGGAAGAGGCCGTTGAAATTCTCAATGGCCTGCGCGAACGCTTCGAGGAGCACCACGGCATCCGTTACACCGAGGAGGCGCTGCGTAGCGCCGCGGTGCTTGCGGACCGATACATCAATGAACGCCACTTGCCGGATAAGGCCATCGACGTGATCGACGAGGCTGCGGCGCGCACCCACCTGGACCCGCCAGGCGAACGCAAGCGGGTGGTGGACGTGGAGCAGATCGAATCGGTGGTTGCCCGCATGGCGCGGATTCCGCCGCGTAAGGTTTCTGTCTCGGACCGGGAATCCCTCAAGCACCTGGAGCGGGATTTGGGCCTGGCGGTATTCGGTCAGGAGGAGGCAATCGGCGCGCTGGCAGCGGCGATCAAGATGGCGCGCTCGGGTCTCGGGCGGCCGGACAAACCGATCGGCGCCTACCTGTTTTCCGGGCCGACCGGCGTTGGCAAGACCGAGGTCAGCCGGCAACTTGCTTTCGTGCTGGGCATCGAACTGCTTCGTTTCGACATGTCCGAATACATGGAGCGGCACACGGTCTCGCGGCTGATCGGCGCGCCGCCGGGGTATGTTGGGTTTGATCAGGGCGGCCTGCTGACGGAACAGGTAAGCAAGCACCCGCATGCGGTGCTGCTGCTGGACGAGATCGAAAAAGCCCACCCGGATGTCTTTAACCTGCTGCTGCAGGTGATGGACCATGGCACCCTGACCGACAACAACGGACGCAAAACGGATTTTCGCAACGTCATCCTGATCATGACCACCAATGCGGGCGCCGAACGTATGTCCCGCAGCAGCATGGGCTTTACGTCCCAGGATCACAGCGGCGATGACCTGCAGGCCATCCAGAAGATGTTTTCACCCGAATTCCGCAATCGCCTGGATGCGATCATTCCGTTCCGCTCGCTGGACAAAAAGACCATCAAGCAGGTGGTAGACAAATTCCTGGTGCAGGTGGAGGGTCAGCTGGAAGCCAAGGGGGTAAGCCTGACCGTCGATGACAAGGCGCGGGACTGGCTTGCCGACAAGGGCTATGACCCGAGCATGGGAGCCCGGCCCATGGAACGGCTGATTCAGGACCGAATCAAGAAGGCGCTGGCGGAGGAGCTGCTGTTCGGAAAGCTGGAGCACGGCGGCGCCGTGCATATCTCTGCCGGCGACGAGGACCTGGAAGTGGAAATTACTCCTGGGGAACCGGCGCCCGCGCGGCCGGACGAAGTGGAGGCCTAGCAGAGGGCATTAGCGGGCGGCCATGCCGCTCAGATTCTCCAGGATCAGTTGCTGGGTCGGCTTTCCCGGTCGGCTGGTTTCGATCTTTACCGTCAGATTTCCCAGGCGTGGCGCAAGCCAAAGGGTAGTGACCAGTTGCTTTTGCGGATGGTGGCGGCTCAGGCGCACCGCCTCAAACGCCCCGATTTCGGTTTCCACTACCTCGCGTCCCTCAATTACGTATTCGTAACGCCGCAGGTGCTTGCCATCGGTAATGTGCATGACCATTTCACCGCCGATCTGAATCGGGTGCAGCATCAGCGCGAACAGCACACTGGCGGAGTCCTGGGTACCCGGAGGCAGTTCCAGTTCCCGGCCATCTGCGAAGCGCAGCACGGAGGCCGCGTAGTCGAATTCGACCAGGCGGTCGTAGGACTTGGATCCCTGGCGAATCAGCCGGTAATCCATCGGCTGCACACTGCCGGCGACCACCCGGAAGCGGGCAGTTTCCGTGAGAGAGTCACGGGTCAGCAGGCTGCCAATCGTGGAGGTTTCGGTACGGGATTCAATTCGGTAGAAGTCCCCTTCCCGGGTCAGGTGCTTGACCACTGCGCCCAGGGTGACGCCGCCGATGCTCAGGCGGTAGCGAAGATCCAGCGGCGCTGGCAGGGCGGCATCAGCGGCTTGCGGCAGCGCCGTCAGCATCGCTGCAAGCAGGAGCAAGGTGCGCATCAGGCGATCACTCCGTCCGCGCGCAGTTCCTGCGGATCGCGGGCGCGCCCGTCCAGCAGTACCTGCCCGTTGCGCAACGACAGGCGTCCCTCGCAGAACCAGCGTACCGCAATGGGGTAGATGCGGTGTTCCTGTTCCAGCACCCGGGCCGCCAGCGAATCCGGTGTGTCATTGGTGTGTACCGGCACCCGCGCCTGAATAATGATCGGCCCGGAATCCACGTCCCGGGTGACGAAGTGCACACTGCAGCCATGTTCGGTTTCGCCGGCCGCCAACACCCGGGCGTGGGTTTCCAGTCCGGGGTACGCCGGCAGCAGAGAGGGGTGAATGTTCATCAGGCGTCCTTCGTAGTGGTCCACGAACACCGGACCGAGGATACGCATGAACCCGGCAAGAATCACCAGGTCCGGCGCCGCCGCGTCGATGCGATCGGTCAGCGCCCGGTCGTAGCTCTCCCGGTCAGGATACTCGCGGTGGTCCATCACCGCGGTGGCGATACCGGCGGCAGCGGCATGCGCGAGGCCCGCCGCTGCCGGGTTGTTGCTGACCACCAGCACCAGTTCGGCCGGGGCGGCCCCGCTGCGGACGCCTTCGATCACCGCCTGCAGGTTGCTGCCGCGCCCCGAGATCAGGGCCACCACGCGTCGGCGTTCAGTCATGGATTTCGATCGCCGCTCCGTCGCCACGGTCCTTCACTTCCCCTACCAGCCAGGCCGCTTCTCCGGATGCCTGGAGGCGGGCGATGGCCTGGTCCGTGCTTTTTGCCGCGACCGCGATTACCAGACCCAGGCCGCAGTTGAAGGTGCGGCGCATCTCGGCGATGGATACCGGGCCGGTATTCCGCAGCCAGGAAAACACCGGTGGCTCGGGCCATCGGCTGGCGCTGAGGACTGCCTGGCAGTCCGCCGGCAGCATGCGTGGGATGTTGTCGCTCAGGCCGCCGCCGGTAATGTGCGCGATGCCATGCACCGGGACCTCGCGCATCAGATCCAGCAAGGGCCGGGCGTAGATACGGGTCGGCGCCATCAGGGCGTCCGCCAGGCGGGTGCCGCCGCAGTCGCTGTCCAGGCTAGCGCCGCTATCATCGAGAATACGCCGGATGAGGGAATAGCCATTGGAGTGCGGGCCACTGGAGGCGATCCCCAGCAGCGCGTTGCCGGGGCGGATGCGGCTGCCGTCGATGAGCGATTCTTTCTCGGCTACGCCCACGCAGAAACCCGCCAGGTCGTAGTCTCCCTCCGCATACATGTCCGGCATCTCCGCGGTCTCGCCGCCGATCAGGGCGGCACCGGCCTGGCGGCAACCGTCGGCGATGCCGGCGACCACGCGTTCGGCGATGGCCGGGTCCAGCCGGCCGGTAGCGAAATAGTCCAGGAAAA
The DNA here is from genome assembly GCA_022340345.1 of Gammaproteobacteria bacterium. GTDB lineage: Bacteria > Pseudomonadota > Gammaproteobacteria > HyVt-429 > HyVt-429 > JAJDOE01. The sequence goes on along the minus strand of JAJDOE010000039.1, from coordinate 10,843 downwards.
ACAACGGCTCGGCCCCCTGGGCAAGCACATCGTTTACGCACATGGCCACCAGGTCGATACCGATCCGGTCGTGCCCGTCGAGCCGGCGGGCGAGGATCAGCTTGGTGCCGACGCCATCCGTGCCGGACACCAGTACCGGCTGGCGGTACCCGGGCGGGATCTCGAACAGGCCGCCGAAGCCGCCAAGGCCGCCGAGCCAGCCCGGCCGCCGGGTCGACGCCGCGTGGGCCTTGAGGCGCTCCACCAGCGCGTCCGCCGCGCCGATATCGACGCCGGCGTCCTGGTAACTGACAAAACTCGCGGACGGCGGGGTACTCACGGGATTCTCCGGGGAAATCGGTATGGTATCTTATTTCCGCGGCGTTCCCAGCCCGGTTCATGAGCTTGTCTTATATTCCCAACATCATCACCGTGCTGCGCATCGCGCTGGTGCCGGTGCTGATCCTGGTACTGGCGGAGCAGCGCTACGGACTGGCACTGGCGATATTTTTTGTCGCCGGGGTGTCCGACGCCCTGGACGGCTTCATCGCGAAGCGCTACGACTGCGTGACGCAACTGGGGGCGATCCTGGACCCGCTGGCGGACAAGCTGCTGCTGGTCAGCAGCTACGTGGTGCTCACCTGGCTCGGTCACGTTCCGTTGTGGCTGCTGCTGGCTGTGGCGTTTCGTGACCTGTTCATCATCGCGGGCTGCCTGATCTACGTGGCCATGCGGGAAGCGGTGCAAATGAAACCCAGCTACCTGAGCAAGTTCAATACCCTGGCCCAGATCAGCCTGGTGCTCGGGATCCTGGTGGAGCAGGCATTCTCGGTTGGGCTCGGGTTCGTGATTCCGGTTTTGACGGTGCTGGTGTTCATCACCACGGTGGCCAGCGGCATCCATTATTTCTGGCTCTGGATCATCCGTAAGAATATCCAGCCGGTGGGCTGAATCCCATGCGCCAGATTCCCCTCGGCGTCCGCCTCGCCGATACCAGTGCCTTTGGCAACTTCCTGGCCAGTGATGGAAATCGCGAGGCGCTCGACGCCGTGCGCGGACTGGCGGCGGGCCAGTATGCCCGGTTGTGCCTGGTGGGAGCTGCCGGCAGTGGCAAGAGCCACCTGTTGCAAGCCGCCTGCCGCGAACTGGCCAGCGGGCGGCCAAGTTATCTTCCCCTGGATGACTTGACGGAATTCGGCGCGGAAGTTTTTGAAGGCCTGGAGGCGAACGCCTTGATTTGCCTGGACGAGGTGCAGTCGCTGGCGGGGGACCCGCGCCGGGAGACCGCGTTGTTCGTCGCGCTGGATGCCTGGCGCGCGACCGGGTGTTCGCTGCTGGTCGCCATGCCGCGCAGACCCCAGGCGGCCGGTTTCGCCATGCCGGAACTGGTCAGCCGCCTGGACCAGTTGCAACGGGTGGTGATTGAACCGCTGGACGATTCCGGCAAGGCGACCGCCCTGCGCCAGCGCGCCCGGGCGCGTGGCTTTGAGCTGGGGGAAGAGGAACTGGCGTACTTGCTGACCCGGCACGGACGGGCGACCGCCGAGTTGTTTGCGCTGCTGGAACGAATTGATGTGCACAGCCTGACCCACCAGCGCCGGGTGACTGTGCCGCTGCTGCGGGAGTTGCTGGCCGGGGCCTCCCGCAAATCCTGATGCTTGCCTGCGGCGTGCCCGGCACGCCCTGGAGAAAAATCAGGAACGGTCCGCCAGTGCCAGCGCGGTGCGGGCCAGGCGCTCACCGAGTACCCGGCACAGGCGACTCTCGCTGTCATCCAGCGGCCGGTCGCTGTCCCGTCCGGCCACATGGCTGGCACCGTAGGGCGTACCGCCCCCGGCAGTGTCATACAGTTCCGCCTCGGAATAGGGCAGGCCCAGCACCAGCATGCCGTGATGCAGCAGCGGCAGCATCATGGACAACAGGGTGGTCTCCTGGCCACCGTGAGGACTGCCGGACGAGGTGAACACCGCTGCCGGGCGACCCGTCAGGGTTCCGGACAGCCACAATGCACCGGTGCCATCGAGGAAGTGCTTGAGGGGCGCCGCCATGTTACCGAAACGGGTCGGGCTGCCGAGGGCCAGGGCCGCGCACTCGCGCAGGTCGTGCTCGCTGGCATAGGGTGGTCCGGAGTCGGGCACGTTCGGGATGCTGGCTTCGCTGGTGAGCGACACCGGCGGTACGCAACGCAGGCGGGCCTCTGCCCCCGCGGCCTCCACCCCGCGAGCCACCTGGCGCGCCATCTCTGCCACCGCTCCGAAGCGGCTGTAGTACAGGACCAGCACAGGCCCCATGGTCGGAGTCCCCCCGCCGCCTCAGAGAATCTCGAGGACCGTTTCGGGTGGGCGGCCGATGGCCGCCCGGCCGTTGGCCTCGACGATGGGGCGCTGCAGCAGGATCGGGTGCTGCTGCAGTGCGGCGATCAGCTGATTTTCCGGGAGGTCCGGTGACAGGGCGGCCTCCCGGTAAGCGGCCTCGCCGGTGCGGATCAACTCGTGGGCGCTGATCCCGAGCAACGCCAGCAGCCGGTGAATGGTGTCGGCGTCCGGAGGGTCCCGGAGATACTCGATGACCTGGGGCTGGTGCCCGCGTTCGCGGAGCAGGGCCAGGGTTGCGCGCGACTTGGAGCAGCGCGGGTTGTGATAGATGGTGATGCTCATGGCCGGTCGGTCCGCCGCGGTGCTCCGATAACCCTAGTTGGTTGACAGGTACTGCGCCGGAGTGTACTTTTTCTCCAAGAAAACCAACGCAGAAAACCAGCGGATTTTCTCCGTTGGGAATTCTAGCTTTTTCCAACGGGAGGATACATATGAAACGCCTGTCTGATCTCACCAAGCTGGTTGTCCTTGGTGGACTGGTTGCGGTATTTACCGCTGGCTGTGCTGCGAAGAAGGCACCGCAAGTTGAAACGGCCAAGGCTGGTCCTGCCGTTGCGCCGGCCGCCGCTGCTGCTAACGACAGCCATACCGTGGCCAGGGGTGAGCACCTTTGGGGCATCTCCAGCCTCTCGCAGATTTACGGTGATCCCTATCACTGGCCGCGCCTGTATCTGGCCAACGCCGACCAGATCAAGGACGCTGACCTGATCTATCCCGGACAGGTGCTGACCGTCTCGCGCAATGACAGCGCCGATACGATCAGCCGTTCGGTCCGGCACGCCAAGACCCGCGGACCCTGGCAGCTTGGAGTCGTCGAGCAGAGTGACGTGAACTTCAAGAACGGCGGTTGATCGCCCGCAGGGCTAACTAAAAAAGCCCCGCTTCGGCGGGGCTTTTTCTTGTCCTTCGGTCTCGCATACGGCCCCGCTTCGGCGGGGCTTTTTCTTGTCCTTCGGTCTCGCATACGGCCCCGCTTCGGCGGGGTTTTTTATGGGCCTTCGGTCTCGCCTGCGGCCCCGCTTCGGCGGGCACCACCGCACTCAGATGTCCAGCAGCTGAAATTCGAACCAGTCGAAGCCGTGACCAATCTCAATCAGATTTCCGGCGCGCACCATGTGCACCTCGTTGGGCCGTTCCAGGAACAGGTTGCGTTCCTGGCGCCATACTCCGCGCGGTGCGATCAAACTCGACGGTTGTTGAAGTGCCGTGACCTCCGGTAGCAGGATCGCGCGCTTCAGGGGTTCATCCCCTTCCACCTGCACCGGTCGCAATGCGATTGGCTCGGCGCCGGGCGGAATTCGCTGGACCCCGGCCAGGGTTTCCTGCGGGGAGTCGCAGCCCAGCCAGCGAATGAAGCCAACGCTCCATTCGTCGCCTTCCTCATCACTTTTCACCGCCATCAGCTGGCCGACAAAGATCTGCGGTGGACGGTCCGCGCTGAATGCCAGCTGGTAGCCGTCGGCACTCTGGTCGGTGATTCGGCAGGCGAACTCCGCCGCCGTGTCCGGTGCGTTTCGCATGGCCTGACGAATACCGCCCATGGCCGTCGTGGCCAGCGTGATCTCGTCGACTTCTTCCTCGGCGCCGATTTCGAAGGGCTTGCCGCCGTTGAGCAGCAAATTTACGTGCTCGATCCCAAATGCGACTACCGCGTTACGAGACACCTGGGCCCGGGCAAAACGGCGCGTGGGCACGGTGCCGAGCATGGTCCCCAGGTGACGCAGGATAGCGCCGGTTTCTTCATTGAGAAATTCACTGGGGATCACGTCTCCCTCGGGTTCTTTCCCGTCGCGGAGAGCGGTCAGCAGGGCATGGATCCGCTTCATCAGCGGGTGCGTTTCCAGCAGCAGGTGATGCCGGGTCAGATCGGCAGGGGGGTCACCCGGACAGTGGATTCCGGGTTCGTCGCTGTCCAGTTGCAGCAGGAAGCGGCTGCGTTGGCCGCCGGTTTCCGCGGTGGTGCTGAAATGCGCAAGGCGCGCGAAATGACCCAGAAACCGCCAGACCTGGAGTACGTCACCGCGGCGCATACGCGAGGGACTGGCGAGAGCGGTAAGGATGGTCCGTTTGTAGGCCTCATCGACACGCTGCCGGCCTTGCGGGTGCAGTGCATCGTCCACGGGCGTCTTGTGTAGGCGACGCTGGCGCGCCAGGCTGTAGAGCTGGTGAATTTCATTGAACAGCCCGTCCGGTGGACGCTGGTAGTACTCGTAGCGCTTCAGCGCCAGCAAACCAAGCTGTCGCAGTGCGCGCTGGATTGCCACTACGATTCCGGGTTCACTGCCGGTCGCCAGGTCCATCACGGCGGCCTTGTAGCCCATGGCCATCGCGTCCAGCAGCAGGTACAGCTCGGCGATCCGCTCCCGTTGGTTCGGTGACGGTGGCAGGCCGATGGGGCTGCGCTCGGAATGCAGGTGATCGGCGGCGAACGCCACCGGCTCCGCGTACAGGTCAAGCAAAAGCACGCGTTGTTTGCCGGCCAGCTGAGTAGCGTTGAGCTGCGCGATCGCCCGCTCAAGACGCTGGATGTTCCCGTGCACGTCGAGCACCGGCAGCTGGTTGATCCAGCGCTCGATTTTCGAGGGCCGGATTTCGGCATGTGCCGTCGCGGAACGCTCCGCCACCCGCAGTTTCAGTTTGGTATTCGGGCCAGTCATGGGTGTCGGCCATTATAAGGTGGGTTCCGGCCCGCTGCTGCCGCGTGACCGCCATCATCCGGGGTCCCGGTCCGGAATCAACGCTTCGGCGCGGCTATTTCGACCCTCCGCCTCGGTCCTTGCTGCTAGAATAAAGCGACTATGACACTTGAAAATAACCCCCGATCGGCCCTGGCGGGCCTGATTTTGCTGCTTTTCACGGTTGCCGGCCCTGCCGTGGCGGAAACCCGCGACGCCCTGACGCATTTTTTCTATCAGAGTTTCGGCGATCTGCCCGACGAACTGGCCACGGCGCGCTCGGACGGCCTGAAGGGCTTGTTCGTGATGTTCGACGATCCCGACTGCCCCTGGTGCCAGAAGATGAAGGCCACAGTACTGAACCAGTCCGAGGTCCAGGACTATTATCGCGCCCGGTTCCGTCCCATCACCGTGGACACGCGCGGCGACGACCTGATTGTTGGCCTCAAAGGCGAAGAGATGAGCAGCAAGGATTACGCCGCCAAGGTCCACCGGGTACGCGCCACCCCGGTAATTTTGTTCGTCGACCTGGACGGCAATGTTATGCACCGCTTTACCGGCGCCACCAAGGACGTCCAGGAGTTTCTGTGGCTGGGTGAATTTGTGGCGGACGGCCATTACCGCAACGAACGCTTTCAGGCGTTTAAGAAACAAAAACGCCTGGCAGCCACGACTCCCTCCGGGAAATCCTGATTCCGTGATCCGACGCGCAATGCTGGGCTGCCTCCTGGGCGGCTTGTTGGCAGAGGTGGCGCTCGCCGCGGATCCGTTACCCGATCCCCTGAGCCTCGAACAGGCGTTGGTGCTGGCGGAAGAAGCCAGCCCGGCCGTTGCGCTGTCCGCGAGCCAGTTGGAAATCGCCCGGGCGGATGAGCGCCTTGCGGCGGTGGGAGACCGACTGCACGTGGACGCCCGTTTGCTGGCACAGCAAGTCCGCCGTCCCGACTGGGAAGATGACAGCCTGGCGGAAGTAGAGCTTCGGCACCGGATCACGGACTTTGGCCGCACCAGCCGGCGCCAGGCGGCGGCGGCGGGACACGTTGCCGCCCGTGAGTGGGAAATGGTGGACGCTCGCCAGCGGCTGCGCTTGGAAGTAATGGACGCGTTTTTCAGTGTCATCCTCGCGGACCTGCGTTACCTGGCCGAAAACGAATCCATGACCGTCGCCTTCCTGCGTTTCGATCGCGCAGGCGAGCGGCGCGACCTGGGAATGCTCAGTGATATCGAAGTGGGCGAACTGGAGGATCCGTTTCGTGTCGAACTCGACCGGCGTGAGGCTTCGGATCGAGAGCGGCGCCTGGCACGGGCGCGCCTGGCACGGCTCATGGGCCGGCCCGAGCAGTTACCGGGGGAACTGGTAGTGGCGGAGTTTCCGGATTCGGAACCGCCGGAATACAAGCAGGTGTTGCAGGAAGTGCTGATGGGAAACCCGGCCCTGAAAGCCCAATACGCGCGGGTGCAGGCAGCGGAGGCACGCCTGGCGGCGGAAAGCGCGGCGGGCCGCCCGGTTCTGAGCGTGGATCTGGAGGCCGGCAAGTACGCCCGTGTCACCGGCAACCGTCACGATCTGCGGGCCACCCTGGAGCTTGCCGTGCCGTTGGTCCGCGGCGGCGAAATTGCCGCGGGACGCCAGCGGGCACGTGCCGAATTGCAGGCCGAAAACGCGCTGCTCCGGGATACCGACCAGCGCCTGCACCAGACCGTGCTGGAACTGGTGCAGCGACTGGAGGTGCTTAGTACCCGGGTGGAAAGCGCGCGCCGACGGGTGGCGAACCGGGAAATCGCATTGGATGCCGCACGGGCCCGGTACGATCTGGAGATGCAGGCGGATCTTGGAAACAATGCGGCGCGCCTGACCGAGGCGCAATGGAACATGCAAAAAGTACTGTATGAACGTGCGGCGATCCGGGCCACTCTGGACGCCCTCGCCGGCAAACTGGGAGCAGGCAAGTGAAAAGCGTAATTGTGGGCCTTGCGGCCGGATTTTTTCTTGGTTCCGCGGCGCAGGCAGCCGAACTCCCGGCGCGGGTGCATTGGGAACAGGTGGCGGAACTTTCCGCGGCGGTGGCGGGCACCGTGCAACAGGTGCACGTGCAGGCCGGCCAGGCGGTGAGCAAGGACCAGGAACTCCTGAGCCTGGATCCGGCCCCGTTCCAGACCGATCTCCGGGACGCCGGTGGGCGGCGAAAGGGCGCGGCGGCGGAGCAGGTGATGAAGCGCCAGGACATGCAGCGTGCCCAGGAACTGTATGACACCGAATCGCTTTCCACCCTGCAACTCGACCAGGCGCGCCTGGAGCTGACCCGCGCGGAGGCTGCGCTGGAGCAGGCGGACGCGGCGGTCGCCCGCGCGCAGTACCGGCTGGAGCGCGCGGTCTTGCGCGCGCCGTTCGACGGCTGGGTGCTGTCGCGCAACGTCAATCCGGGACGCCACCTGAGCCCTGGCGACCAGGCACCGGTGTTGATCCGGATTGCGGCCAAGGGAGAATTCCTGGCCGTCGCGGACAGCGACACGCCGCGGCCCGAGTGGGTGGCCGGAACCGCGGTGAACATACGATTCGGGGAACGGCGTTGGCCCGGGGAGCTGCTGGCGCCGGCGCTGGAAGCGGACCCGGAAGGACGCTTCCCGGTGACCGCGCGTTTTCGCTCGGACGCACCCATACCGGCCGGCGCCCAGGTGGTCCTGGAACTGCCGTGAGGTCCTGCCGTCATTACCGCGTGAGTGGCCAGGTACAGGGAGTGTTCTTTCGCGCGTCGGCCGCCCGGCGCGCCACGGAATTGGGGTTATGCGGATTTGCCCGCAACCTGGCGGATGGCCGGGTGGAGGTGCTGGCCTGCGGGGCGCCTGCGGCGCTGAAGGAACTGGAAGGGTGGTTGGCGCAGGGCCCGCCGCTGGCGCGGGTTACCGCAGTGGATTCCGAGCCGGCCGAAGACCCGGGCAGCGAGGGGTTCGGGATTGAGGGCTAGGCCGGGACGCTGGTGCGCCGGTCATCCCGGCCTGAATGCGGACGCGGAAAAGTTAGGGCAGGCGTAGTCGCCTAATTCGGATACCAGCGGGTCCGGTAGGCGCGAAACACCCGCCGCGAATACTCCCAGCTGACTCCCATGCTGCCGTTATAACGCGCCAGCGCGCGCTGCACGTTGCCGTTTTCCTGGTCCATGTAGAACTTCAGGATCGCGCAACCGTAACGCAGGTTCTTGGAGGGATTGAACAGGTTGTCCCCCGGGTGGCCGATCTCTTTTTTCCAGAACGGCATTACCTGCATGAGACCCTGGGCGCCGGATACCGAAATGGCGAAACGGTCAAAGGCGCTTTCCACTTCGATCAGCGCCAGTACCAGCTCCGGCTCCAGATGCAGGCGGGTTGTCTCGTGGTGGATGGTGCGCAGCAGCTCCAGGCGATAGAAGGGGTCCGGGATGCGTTTTTGCAGTCGCCGTGACATGTCCCCCAGCCACACCTGGGCCTGGAATCGGTCGCGAAAGCTGTCGCTGCCCTCCACCGCCTGTTTCAGGGCCAGCCGCAATGCCGGGTCCGGGGGGGTACTGGCCGTAACCGGGGTACTGGCCGCAACCGGGCCGGTCGCCAGCGCGGCGCACCAGGCCGCAGCGATCAACAGCGAACGCGGGTTCATGCAAGCCGCTCGCGGAACGCCGCCAGGGCATTCGCCAGGGGCAGGTCCGCCTGTTCACCGCGGCGGGATTTGTACTCCAGCGTCCCGGCCTTGAGCCCGCGGCTGCCGATCACCAGCCGGTGCGGAATACCGATCAGTTCCATGTTGGCGAACATCACCCCGGGACGCTCGTCCCGGTCGTCGTACAGAATTTCAATTCCGGCGGCCATGAACTCAGCGTAGATTTTTTGCGCGGTTTCGGCCACCTGCGGGTCGCGCCCCGCGCCGATAGCAATCAGCGCCACCTGAAAGGGGGCGATTGCCTCCGGCCAGAGAATGCCATTCTCATCATGGTTTTGTTCGATGGCGGCGGCCACGATCCGGGATACGCCGATACCGTAACAGCCCATGGGCATCACCACGCTGTTGCCGCTCTCGTCCTGGACCGTGGCGTTCATCGCCTGGCTGTAGAGGGTGCCGAGCTGGAAGATGTGTCCGACTTCGATGCCGCGGCGCAGGCTCAGCTGGCCTTCTTCACAGCGCGGACAGGGGTCACCGGCGCGCACCCGGCGCAGGTCGGCGACCTGCGGCAGGGGCAGATCCCGAACCCAATTTGCGCCGGTCAGGTGAAAACCGTCCTGGTTGGCGCCGCAGCAGAAGTCCGCCAGTTCCAGGGCCGCGAAGTCGGCAATTACCGGTATCCCCAGGTCCACCGGCCCCAGGTAACCCGGCGCACAGCCCGCCGCGGCACGCACCTCCGCATCACTGGCGAAGCGCAGTGGAGCGCTCACCAATGGCAGCTTCTCTGCCTTCACTTCGTTGAGTTCGTGGTCGCCACGCAATACCAGCGCCACCGGGCCGTCCTCACCGGCAACGATCAGGGTCTTGAGCAGCCCGGCGGGCTCAATCCCCAGGAGCGCGCTGACTTCCGCGATGGTCCGCTGAACCGGCGTTTCGACTTTTGCCATCGCCTGCCCGGGGTCCGGGCGCGGTCCCGGGCCGGGAGTCGGAGCGCGTTCCACATTGGCGGCATAGTCACAGTGGTTGCACCATGCGATCTCGTCCTCTCCGGAATCCGCGAGTACCTGGAACTCGTGGGAGGTGTCGCCGCCGATGGCGCCGGAGTCCGCCTCCACCGCCCGGTATTCCAGGCCCAGGCGGTCGAAGATTCGCGAGTAGGTGGCGTACATCAGTTCATAGACCTCGCCCAGCGAGGCATCGTCAATATGAAATGAATAAGCGTCCTTCATCAGGAATTCCCGAGCCCGCATGACGCCGAAGCGCGGTCGCACCTCGTCGCGAAACTTGGTCTGGATCTGGTAGAAGGTCGCCGGCAGCTGGCGATAGCTGCGAATCTCCCGGCGCACGATGTCGGTTATGATTTCTTCGTGGGTGGGTCCGAGGCAGAAATCCCGCGCATGGCGGTCCTTGAAGCGCAGCAACCCGGCGCCGTACTTGTCCCAGCGTCCCGACTCCACCCACAGTTCCCCGGGCTGAACCACCGGCATGCTTAACTCCTGGGCGCCGGAGCGATCCATTTCCTCGCGCACGATGGTTTCCACTTTGCGCAACACGCGGTACCCGAGCGGCAGCCAGTTGTACACCCCGGCCGCCAGTTTGCGGATCATGCCGGCACGCAGCATTAGCTGGTGACTGACGATCTCCGCGTCGGCGGGAATCTCCTTGAGAGTAGGCAACAGGTAACGGGAAGTTCGCATGGGATTTGGCTATTTCGGGATCACGGAATCAAAACCGGGCCGGCTTCACGGCGCGGGCGAAAGGATTGTGCAGCCGGAAATCCGACTGTTTGAACAACGGTATCAGCAGCATGCCGGCGGCGAAACCACCCAGGTGGGCACGAAACGCCACGCCGCCGCCGGTTCCGTCGGTTAGCAGGGTGCTGACCAGCTGGATTCCGAACCACAGGCCCAGCACCCACATCGCCGGCCAACGCACCGTGGTCAGCAGGATCCCCAACGGCACGAGTACCAGTACGTGGGCGCGGGGGTACAACAGCAGATAGGCGCCCAGTACCCCGGAGATGGCGCCGCTGGCGCCAATCATCGGGATCTCCGAGGTCGGGTCCGGGACCGCCTGGGCCAGCGCCGCCGCCACGCCGCACAGCAGGTAGAAAACCAGGAAACGGCCATGGCCCATGCTGTCTTCCACGTTGTTACCAAAAATCCAGAGAAACAGGAGGTTTC
>JAJDOE010000015.1 GCA_022340345.1 Gammaproteobacteria bacterium | reverse complement strand
CAAACGACCACCGATGATTCGCAGCGCAGCGAAGCGTACTACAAGCGTCGCGCAGGTTTAGCCAGCGACCACTCCTGATCCCGAGCCCGGCGAGGGATCCCGTGTCAGTCTGTCAGCATCTCCCGGTACACCGCGATATTGCCTTGAACCATCGCCTCCACCGAAAATTCTTCCCGCACCAGGGCGCGGCCTGCTTCACCATAACGCCTGGCCAGGTCATCGTCGGTAAGCAGTTCCACCACCGCGTCCCGCAGGCCCGGAATGTCGCCAACCGCGAGCAGGCGGCCATTGACCCGGTCGCGAACCACCTCGGGGATGCCGCCGGCAGCGAAGGCGACGATCGGCACTCCGGCCGCGGAGGCCTGCAACAGGGAGACCCCCAGGCCCTCCATTTCCGCCGGATGTACCACCAGGTCCAGGCAACCAAACCAGGCGTCCAGGTCATCGCGAAAACCGCCCAGGGTAACGTGAGAGGACAGGCCGCTGCGCGTTAGCTGATCCGTGATGTTCCCTTTCAGCGGGCCGCGACCCAGGAACAGGAAGTGGGTGTCCGGCGCCCGCTCCAGGATCTCCGGCAGTGCCGCCAGCAGGTGATGGTGGCCCTTGCGCGGGATCAGCTGGGCGATCACCGCCACCACTTTGCGCCCCGGCGGGATGCCGAAGGCGCGGTGCAGGGCGCTGGTGTCGTCGCAGCGCCGCGTATAGTGCTCCGCGTTGACCGCGCTGTGTACGCAGCTGATCTTTTCCGGCGCGATGCCCCGGTCCGTCAGCATGTTGCGGATGGCCTCGGAAATGGTCACGACCTTGTCGTACAGGCGATATTTCAGCGGCGCGAACCAGGCTGACTCCGGATTGTCCACCCGGCGGGTGAGCAGTACCCGGGCATGGTGCATCTGTGCCGCCAGACCGCCGACCAGCTCCGCGGCGCGGCGACTGTGCAGGTGCACCAGGTCGGGGTGTTCCCGGTGGATGATGCGCACCAGCCGGTACAGAAAGGCGGGGTCGAAGTCGCCGTGGATGGGCACCGGATAACAGCGATCCACCAGGCCGCCGGCGGCCTGGGCGATGGCGCTGTCCTTTGCGCACACCAGTACGTTCTCGAACTCTCCCCCGCGCAGGCCCTCGAGCAGGTACTTCACCTGCAGCGCGCCGCCGTGCAAATGGCGGCCGGCCTCCAGGTGCAGGATGCGAGGCCGTTTCAAACCGCCAGTTCCCCGGCGGCCACCATTACCTCGTCGGCGCGGATGGACGACATGCAGTCAAAGCGCCCGCCACAGGTGGGGCGTCGCTTGCAGGGCGAACAAGGGAACTGCTTGTACAGTGCCCGGAAGTTGTCGCCGGGAAAGTCGTGGTACGGGAAGGTCGACCCGAACAGCACCACGGTCGGGACCCCGGCGGCGATACCCATGTGGGTCAGCCCGGTGTCCACCCCGACCAGCAGGCCCGCACGCCGGATCACGGCCGCGGCCGTCCCCAGGCTGGTATCGCCGGCCAGCGGGGTCATCTGCGGGATGTCAGCGGCCAGCGCGCGGGCCGCTTCGCGATCCCGGGGTCCGCCGAGGATCACCACCGGCCGCCCCAGGCCGGCCGCCAGTTCCTGCCAGTGGCTGGCCGGCCAGTTCTTCTGCGGGCGGGTGGAAAAGGGGCAAAACACCGCGAACGGGCGATCCCCCGCCGGCAGCAGAGCCGCGGCCCGTTGCTGGTCGTCTTCGCTGGACGCCAGCACCATGGGGAACGGGTTGGCTGGCAGGCCCAGGGCCTCCGCCAGGTGCAGGTACTCCGAGCTGATGCGCTTGTCGCCGCGGGTGCTATGCACCACCTCGGTCATCAGCCGCGCCGAGCCTTCCCGGGAATCCAGTCCGATGCGCCGGGTGGCTCCGCTCAGGCGGGCCCACAGGGCGCTCTTGAGCAGGCCCTGGGCATCGATCACCATGTCGAAATGCTCACCGCGCAGCTCCGCGAGAAACCGCCACATCTCCCGTCCCAGGCGCAGCAGGCGGCCGCGCCGTGCAAGCTGCTGCCAGCGCGCCCGCGGCCAGGCGAACACCCGGTCCAGCTCCGGGTTGGCGGCAAGCAGGTCCTGGTGCCCGTCCAGCACCATCCACGCCAGCCGGGCGTCCGGGTAGCGGGTACGCAGCGCGTGGATCAGTGGCGAGGCCATTACCACGTCGCCGATCGCGCTGAGGCGGATAACGAGGATTCGCTTGGGGGTCACAGGCAAGAACAACGCATCGGGTGCGCCGCGATATTCTATCACCGACGGGCAGTGCGCACGGGTTTTGCTATCATGCCGTCCGGGCGCAAGGGACGCCCCGAGGGGAGCATGTCCGGGTCCGATTCAATTTTTGATTTCCAGCAGCTGGCGTCGCTCACGCTTGGCGACGATCCGTTTCGCTACCTGGTGCATGACGGCTCGGTGCTGGTTCCCGGGGTGCTGGATGCGCTGACCCGGGACTTCCCGCAGCTCCAGAGCGTCGGCCATGTGGAGTCCGACAAGGCCGAGCTGAGCGATTCCTGGAAGGCCTTCGTCGCCGCGGTGCGCTCGGACGCCTATCGCGAGGCCATGGAGCGCATTACCGGGTTGTCCCTGGCCGGGCTGGAGGTCGGAATCGGCCTGCGGCGCCTGAGCAAGGCCTCCCACGGCAAGCCGCACGTGGACGTGCCGCGAAAGAAGGTCACCCACCTGATTTATTTCAACGAGACCTGGCCACACCCGACCGGGCGCCTGCACATCCTGCGCTCCCGGCAGCTGCGGGATTCCGTGCAGGCGGTGGAGCCGCTGAAAGGCACCGGGGTAATTTTCGTGGTGGCAAAGAACTCCTTTCACGGATTTGAGCCCTTCGAGGGCATACGCCAGGCCGTTCAGATTAACTTCCAGAGTCGCCGCGGTGTGCGGGACCTTTTCAGCCGCTACTAGCGGGCGGTTGTGGGTAAAATCATCGCTACAGGCCTATGACCGACAAGAATCCAAGGCTCCGTGTGACCGCCCCGGACGGCTCGCCCGCCGGTGAAGTGTTCCTCGACGAGGATCGCATCACCATCGGCCGACACCCGGACAATACCCTCACCCTGGAGGACGCCTCGGTTTCCGGCCGGCACGCGCTGATCGTTACCCTGCCCAATCGCGATCGGGACTCCCTGATCCAGGACCTGGATAGCACCAACGGAATTACCGTCAACGGCGTGGAGGTCAAAAAGCACCTGCTGCGGGACGGCGACGAGGTGCAGATCGGGCGCCACAAGCTGTCCTACCAGCGGGCGATCGTGGCCGGGGGCGCGGACCTGGACAAGACCATGGTGCTGGGATCGCGAAATGCGACCCCGGCCACCCCGGCGCCCCAGGCCACCCCGGCTCCCCAGGCGACCCCGGCTCCCCAGGCATCCCCGGCGGCTGCCCACGAGCCCGTGGCGCCCCAGGCGCCCCCGTCTCCGGCACCGGTGCCCCGCTGGGTGGTGCGCGAAAAAGCTCCACCGGCCCGCCTGCGTCGCCTGAACGGAGCCGGGGTCGGCAGCGAACTGGAACTGGGCGAGCGGGTGGCGGCGGTGGGCCCGGAAATGGGTGACCGGGCGATAGTGCGGCGCCAGAAGGACGGCTATGTCCTTAGTCGGTTAGTGGGTACTGGCCCGATCCGTGTCAACGGCGAGCCCCTGGGGACCGAGGGCCGGCGCCTGGAGGTGGGCGACATCGTCGAGATTTCCGGCGAGAAGCTGGAATTTCTCTACCGCTGACCTGCTGTGGTAATGTCCTCCGGGGCAGACGACCCTCTGCAGGCGCCGCCGCGGGCACCGCAAGCACTGGCAATCTATTCGTAGTTTTTTAGAGATTCGCAATTCCCATGCAGGTATCCGTTGAGACAACGAATGGCCTGGAGCGCCGTATGACAGTGGCGATCCCGGCCGATCGTCTTGAGTCCCTGGTCAGCGACCGGCTCAAGCGCCTGTCGCGGGAAGTGCGCATGCCCGGTTTCCGGCCCGGCAAGGTGCCGCTCAAGGTGGTGGAAGCGAAGTTCGGCGCCAGCGTCGTACAGGAGGCCGCGGGTGAACTCATCCGCAGCAGCCTGGCCGAAGCCCTGGGCCGTGAAGGCCTGCAGCCGGCGGGTGGGCCGCAGGTGGAACCGCGCACCGTGGCCCGCGGCCAGGACCTGGAATACACCGCGGTATTCGAAGTCATGCCACAGTTCAGCGCGTCGGATATCGCCGGCGCGCGCATCGAGCGCCCCAGCGCCAAGGTGGAAGAAACCGACATCGATCGCACCCTGGAGACCATGCGCCAGCAGCGCATGGTATTCGAACCGGTGGAGCGGGCAGCCGCAACCGGCGACCGGGTGAAGATGGATTTCACGGGTCGCCTGGAGGGCGAAGCGTTCGAGGGCGGCAGCGCTACGGATTTCACCGTGGTGGTGGGGTCGGGTCGGCTGGTGGAGGATTTTGACCGCCAGTTGGCGGGGCGCAAGGCCGGCGAGCAGGCACAGCTCGACGTGGCCTTTCCCGCGGACTATCCCGGTACGGAGCTGGCCGGCCGCACGGTCCAGTTCGAGGTCCACATCACCGAAGTGGCGGAAGGAAAACTTCCGGAGATCAGCGAGGACTTTGCCCGTGCACTGGGTGTCGAGGATGGCAACATCTCCACCTTGCGGGCGGAAATCCGCAGCAACCTGAGCCGTGAACTCGAAGACCGGGTGCGGGCCCAGACCCGCGACCGGGTGATGGACGCCTTGCTCGAGCGACATCCGATCGACGTACCGCGGGCGATGATCGACGGTGAAATCGACAACTTGATGAAATTCAGCCAGGCGATGTTCGCCGGCCGGCAGGCGCCGACGGATCGCTCCCTGTTCGAGGAGCAGGCGCGCCGACGCGTGAGCCTGGGCCTGATCATGTCGGAGATGGCGAGGAGCAACGACATTCGCCCGGACCAGGAGCGTATCCAGCAGACCCTGGAACGCATGGCGGAGAGTTACGACAAGCCGGACGAGTTCAAGAAATGGCAGATGTCCGACGACCGGCGCCGCAACGAAATCGAGGCCATGACTCTGGAAGAGATGCTCGTGGAGCACTTGCTCGCGGGCGCCGAGGTGGTTGACGTCAGTACCACCTTCCAGGAAGTCATGTATCCCAACAACGAGGAAAGTAACCAGCCGTGACAGATCCAACTCGCAACAGTGCACTGAATACTCAAGGCCTCGGCCTGATTCCCATGGTCATCGAGACCACCGGGCGCGGTGAGCGAGCCTATGACATCTACTCGCGCATGCTCAAGGAACGGGTGGTGTTCCTGGTTGGCCCGGTGGACGACCACATGGCCAACCTGGTGGTGGCCCAGTTGCTGTTCCTCGAGTCCGAAAACCCGGACAAGGATATCCACGTGTACGTGAACTCCCCCGGTGGGGTGGTTACCGCCGGGCTGGCGATTTACGACACCATGCAGTTTGTGAGACCCCACGTCAGCACCGTTTGCGTCGGCCAGGCCGCGAGCATGGGGGCGCTGATCCTGGCCGGTGGCCAGAAGGGCAAGCGCTACTGCCTGCCCCACGCGCGGATCATGATCCACCAGCCGATCGGGGGCTTCCAGGGCCAGGCCACGGACATCGATATCCATGCCCGGGAGATCCTGCGGGTGCGGGAACGGATCAACCAGATTCTGGTCGAACACACCGGGCAGGACCTGGAGCGCATCCAGCGGGACACCGAGCGGGACAACTTCATGCAGGGCTCCGAGGCGGTGGAATATGGGCTCATCGACGAGGTAATCACCCGCCGAAAGGGTGTTCAGGCGGTCTGACGGACTTGCAAAACCCGCACGAACATTGCATCTTTAATAAGACCCAAAAGCGGAACGAGGCGACCGATGACGGACGAAAAGGGCGACGGTAAGGGCGAAAAGCTCCTGTACTGCTCTTTTTGCGGCAAGAGCCAGCATGAGGTGCGCAAGCTCATTGCGGGCCCGTCCGTGTTCGTGTGCGATGAGTGTGTCGAGCTGTGCAACGACATCATCCGCGAGGAAGTCGAGGAGCAGACCGAGGGGAAGGAAACCAAGGCTTTTCCCAACCCGCAGGAAATCAAGCACATTCTCGATGAGTACGTGATTGGCCAGCAGGACGCCAAGAAGGTGCTCGCGGTGGCGGTGTACAACCACTACAAGCGCATCGAGCACGAGGACAAGGTGTCCGATGTGGACATCTCCAAGAGCAATATCCTGCTCATTGGGCCCACGGGATCCGGCAAGACGCTGCTCGCCGAGACGCTGGCGCGGCAGCTCAATGTGCCGTTCACCATCGCCGACGCCACTACGCTCACCGAGGCGGGATACGTGGGCGAGGATGTCGAGAACATCATCCAGAAGCTCCTTCAGAAGTGCGATTACGACATCGAGAAGGCGCAGATCGGCATCGTCTATATCGACGAGATCGACAAGATCTCGCGCAAATCGGACAATCCTTCGATTACGCGTGACGTGTCCGGCGAGGGCGTGCAGCAGGCGCTGCTCAAGCTCATTGAGGGCACCGTGGCATCCGTGCCGCCCCAGGGCGGGCGCAAGCATCCCCAGCAGGAATTCCTGCAGGTGGATACCCGCAACATCCTGTTCGTCTGTGGTGGCGCCTTCGCTGGCCTGGAAAAGATCATCCAGGACCGCTCCGAGCGCAGCGGAATCGGATTCAGCGCGGATATCCGCAGCAAGTCGGACTCGCGCCAGATTGCGGAATTGCTGCGAATCGTGGAGCCCGAGGACCTGATCGGCTACGGGCTGATACCCGAGTTCGTTGGCCGGTTGCCGATCGTCGCGACCCTGGAGGAACTCGACGAGGAGGCGCTGATCCGCATCCTCACCGAGCCGCGCAACGCGCTGGTCAAGCAGTACCAGAAGTTGTTCCGGCTGGAAGGCGTGGAGCTGGAAATCCGCACCGACGCCCTCGAAGCGGTTGCCAAGCGCGCCATGGATCGCAAGACCGGTGCCCGCGGATTGCGCTCCATCCTGGAAAACGCGCTGCTCGAGACCATGTACGAGTTGCCTTCCATGAGTGGCGTGAAGCGCGCGGTGGTGGACTCCAGCGTGATTATGGATGGCACCCAGCCGCTGTATATCTACGAAGACGACGAGCAGAAATCCGCCAGTTCCCGTACCTAGGGAAGCCCGGCCTGGCTTGAATTCCCCCCCGGGGGCCACCATTAGTGAGATAATCGCGGGACCCCCACGGGTCCCGTCCCCCCTTTCGTGAGACCGAGACGTCGAGGTACACCATGAGCGAAGAACCCAGCGGAAGCCCCCTGATCAGCGACGAGCGCACCTTGCCGGTGCTGCCCCTGCGTGACGTGGTGGTGTTCCCGCACATGGTGATTCCGCTGTTCGTGGGCCGCAAGAAATCCATCCGCGCCCTGGAGCGCGCCATGGAAGGTGGCAAGAAAATCTTGCTGGTGGCGCAGAAGGACGCGGCCGACGACGACCCGGACGTCGATGCCATTTACATGACCGGCACCGTGGCCAGCATCCTGCAGTTGCTCAAACTTCCGGACGGTACCGTCAAGGTGCTGGTGGAGGGCGAGCGGCGGGCGGCTATCAGCCACTTCGTGGACGCCGAAGAACTGTTTTCCGCCGAGATCACCGACATCGCCGAAGAGCCCGTGGAGGAACGCGAGGCCGAAGCGCTGATGCGCACGGTCACCACCGGCTTCGACCAGTACGTCAAGCTGAACACCAAGATTCCGCCGGAGATTCTGACTTCGCTGGCCGGGATCGAAGATGCGGGCAGGCTCGCGGATACCATCAGCGCGCACCTGAACCTGAGCATTGCGGACAAGCAGGCAATCCTCGAGATGCGGAGCCTGCGCGAACGGCTGGAGCACATCCTCGGGGTCATGGAATCCGAGATCGACCTGATGCAGGTCGAGAAGCGCATTCGCGGGCGCGTCAAAAAGCAGATGGAAAAGAGCCAGCGCGAGTACTACCTGAATGAGCAGATGAAGGCCATTCAGAAGGAGCTCGGCGATATCGACGAGGCGCCCAACGAGAACGAGGAACTGGCGACCAAGATCGCCGAGTCCGGTATGCCCAAAGAGGCCCGCGAAAAAGCCGATGCGGAACTCAAAAAGCTGAAACTGATGTCACCGATGTCAGCGGAAGCCACGGTGGTGCGCAATTACATTGACTGGCTGGTCAGCGTGCCGTGGAAAAAGCGCACCCGGGTGCGAAAGGACCTGGCGGCTGCCGAGAAGATCCTCGAGGAGGATCACTATGGCCTGGATAAGGTAAAGGAACGCATTCTCGAATATCTTGCCGTCCAGCAGCGCATCAGCAAGAACAAGGGGCCGATCCTGTGTCTGGTCGGACCGCCGGGCGTCGGCAAGACCTCGCTGGGCAAGTCCATCGCGCGGGCAACCAATCGCAGGTTCATCCGCATGTCCCTGGGCGGCGTGCGTGACGAAGCCGAGATCCGCGGTCACCGGCGAACCTATATCGGTTCCCTGCCGGGCAAGATCGTGCAGAACATGTCCAAGGTGAAGGCGCGTAACCCGTTGTTCATGCTCGACGAAGTGGACAAGATGTCCATGGACTTCCGTGGTGACCCGTCGTCGGCGCTGCTGGAAGTGCTCGATCCGGAGCAGAACCATGCCTTCGTGGATCACTACCTGGAGGTCGACTACGATCTTTCGGAGGTGATGTTCGTCGCTACCGCGAACACGCTCAACATCCCGCCTCCCTTGCTCGACCGCATGGAGGTGATCCGCATTTCGGGCTACACCGAGGACGAGAAGGTCAACATCGCGATGCGGTACCTGGTGGCCAAGCAGCGCAAGGCCAATGGGCTCCGGGATGATGAAATCTCGATCAGCAAAAACGCCCTGTACGACGTGATTCGCTACTACACCCGCGAGGCGGGCGTGCGCGGCCTGGAGCGCGAAATCGCGCGCGTCTTCCGCAAGGTCGCCAAGGAGCTGTTGCTGGATTCACGCCGCAATTCTGTCAAGGTGGGTCCGCGGCAGCTGGAAAAATACCTGGGCGTGCGGCGCTACCGTTATGGAAAGGCCGAGGAACGCAACCAGGTTGGACAGGTCACGGGCCTGGCATGGACCGAGGTGGGAGGCGAATTACTGACCATCGAGGCAGCGGTGCTACCGGGCAAGGGGAAAAGTACCTTTACCGGCAAGCTGGGTGAGGTCATGCAGGAGTCGATCCATGCGGGTATGACGGTGGTGCGTTCTCGCGCCAAGAGCTACGGTATTCCCGAGGATTTCTACCAGAAGTGCGACATCCACGTGCACGTTCCGGAGGGCGCGACCCCCAAGGACGGGCCGAGTGCCGGTATCGGCATGTGTACCGCCATCATCTCGGCGTTAACGGGAATTCCCGCACGTGCGGATGTGGCCATGACCGGAGAAATTACGCTGCGCGGTGAGGTTCTTCCGATCGGCGGCCTGAAGGAGAAACTCCTGGCGGCCCATCGTGGTGGGATCAAGACCGTGCTGATCCCGGAAGAGAACGCCAAGGATTTAACCGAAATTCCGAAGAACAT
>JAJDOE010000178.1 GCA_022340345.1 Gammaproteobacteria bacterium | reverse complement strand
GTCAAGGAACTCGAAAAGTCGGGCTACGAGGAAATCGTGGTTCCGCAGAGCTTCCTGATCGGAAAGGCCCTGAGCGAAGACATCATCGACACCGAGAGCGGTGAGCTGGTGGCCAGCGCCAACGACGAGCTGTCCGAAGAGCTGCTGGAGAAACTGCGCGAACTCGGGATTACCGAGCTGCACACGATTTATACCAACGAGCTGGACCGTGGCCCGTTCATCTCCGAGACCCTTCGCACCGACGCCACCCGCAGCCAGCTGGAGGCCCAGGTCGAGATCTACCGGATGATGCGGCCGGGTGAGCCGCCGACCAAGGACGCGGCCCAGAACCTGTTCAGTAACCTGTTCTTCAATATTGATCGCTACGACCTGTCGGGCGTCGGCCGCATGAAATTCAACCGCCGCCTGTCCCGTGAAACGGACGAGGGGCCGGGCACGCTGAGCAAGGCGGACATCGTGGACGTGATGAAAGAGCTCATCGCGCTCAAGAACGGTGAAGGCGAGATCGATGATATCGACAACCTCGGCAACCGCCGGGTGCGTTCCGTGGGCGAACTGGTGGAGAACCAGTTCCGGGTTGGCCTGGTGCGTGTTGAGCGCGCGGTGCGCGAGCGCCTCAGCCTGGCGGATATTCAGGAGCTGACCCCGCAGGACCTGATCAATGCCAAGCCGGTATCCGCGGTTATCAAGGAGTTCTTTGGCTCCAGCCAGTTGTCCCAGTTCATGGACCAGACCAACCCACTCTCGGAGGTGACTCACAAGCGGCGGGTTTCGGCCCTGGGGCCAGGTGGCCTGACGCGGGAACGTGCCGGGTTCGAGGTGCGCGACGTTCACCCCACCCATTACGGCCGGGTCTGCCCAATCGAAACCCCGGAAGGGCCGAATATCGGCCTGATCAACTCGCTGGCCTGCTACGCGCGGACCAACGAGTACGGTTTCCTGGAGACCCCCTACCGCAAGGTGGAGAACGGGCGGATTGTCGAACGTGCCGATTTCCTGTCCGCCATCGAGGAAGGTCAGTACGTCATCGCCCAGGCCAACGCTACCCTGGACGAAAAGGGCCGGCTGACGGATGAGCTGGTGTCCTGCCGGCACATGGGTGAGTTCAGCCTGCGGACCCCGGACGAAGTGCAGTTCATCGACGTGGCGCCGTCCCAGATCGTGTCGGTGGCGGCATCACTGATTCCGTTCCTGGAGCACGATGACGCCAACCGCGCGCTGATGGGTTCCAACATGCAGCGCCAGGCGGTGCCCACAATCCGTTCCGAGAAGCCTCTCATCGGCACCGGAATGGAGCGTACCGTGGCAGTGGATTCGGGCGTGACCCTGGTGGCGAAGCGTGGCGGCCGCGTGGACTCTGTCGACGCGTCGCGCATCGTGGTGCGGGTGAATGACGACGAAACCACCCCGGATGAGCCGGGCGTGGATATCTACAGCCTGATCAAGTACACGCGCTCCAACCAGAACACCAACATCAACCAGCGACCGCTGGTGCAGGTGGGTAATTCCATCGGTGCTGGCGATGTTCTGGCGGACGGGCCGTCCACCGACATGGGCGAATTGGCCCTGGGTCGCAACGTACTCATCGCCTTCATGCCGTGGAATGGTTACAACTTCGAGGACTCGATCCTGATTTCGGAGCGGCTCGTGGAGCAGGATACCTACACCACGATCCACATCGAGGAGCTGTCCTGCGTGGCCCGCGACACCAAGCTCGGCCCCGAGGAAGTTACGCGCGATATCCCCAATGTGGGGGAGACGGCGCTGTCCAAGCTGGATGAGTCCGGCATCGTGTATATCGGCGCGGAAGTGAAATCCGGCGACATCCTGGTCGGCAAGGTCACTCCCAAGGGAGAAACCCAGCTCACCCCGGAAGAAAAGCTGCTGCGCGCGATCTTCGGCGAGAAAGCCTCGGACGTGAAGGACACCTCCCTGCGCATGCCCTCGGGCATGCAGGGCATCGTCATTGACGTGCAGGTGTTTACCCGGGATGGCATCGAGAAGGATGCCCGCGCCCAGGCAAACCAGGATTTCGAAATCGAGAAGCTGGAAAAAGACCTGCGCGACGAGCACCGAATCGTCGAGGACGACGCCTACTCGCGCATCGAGCGGCTGCTGGTCGGCCGCACCGCGGAAGGCGGACCCAACGGCCTCAAGGCCGGTGACAAGGTGGTCAAGGCCTACCTTGCCGAGCTGCCGCGGGAAACCTGGTTCGACGTGCGCCTGCGCAACGAGGAGGCCAACCGCAGCATCGAGCAGATTCGTGAGCGCCTCGAGCAACAGGAAGAGGCCTTCCAGGCTCGCTTCCAGCACAAGCGCGAGAAGCTCCAGGCCGGAGACGATCTGGCCCCGGGCGTGCTCAAGATGGTCAAGGTGTTTGTGGCCGTAAAACGGCGCCTGCAACCCGGCGACAAAATGGCGGGGCGGCACGGCAACAAGGGCGTGATTTCACGCATCGTCCCGGTGGAGGACATGCCCTACCTGGACGACGGCACCACCGTCGATATCGTGCTGAACCCCCTGGGGGTGCCCTCGCGAATGAACGTCGGCCAGGTGCTCGAAGCGCACCTGGGCTGGGCGGCGCATTCCCTGGGCCGGCAGATCGGCGAGATGTTGCGTGACAAGCGCGAAACCAGCGACGTGCGCAAGCAGCTTGGCCGCATCTACAACCACAGCAAGGCCGATGCCTACGACCTGGATTCCCTCGACGACCCGGAGATTCTGGAACTGGCCTACAACCTGCGCGATGGTGTGCCCATGGCCACCCCGGTCTTCGACGGCGCTACCGAAGACGAAATCAAGGACCTGCTGGAACTGGCGGGTCTGCCCCGCAGCGGACAGGCGCGGATTTTCGATGGCCGCACCGGCGATGCTTTTGACCGGCCGGTTACCGTGGGATTCATGTACATGCTCAAGCTCAACCACCTGGTGGACGACAAGATGCATGCCCGGTCCACCGGACCGTACAGCCTGGTTACCCAGCAGCCGCTGGGCGGCAAGGCCCAGTTCGGTGGTCAGCGTTTCGGCGAAATGGAGGTCTGGGCCCTGGAGGCCTATGGCGCCGCCTACACGCTGCAGGAGATGTTGACGGTCAAGTCGGACGACGTGACCGGACGTACGAAAATGTACGAAAACATCGTCAAGGGCAATCACATCATGGAAGCCAGCATGCCGGAGTCCTTCAACGTTCTGGTGAAGGAAATCCGTTCGCTTGGCCTCAACATCGAGCTGAAGCACGACGCTTAGGCGGGAGATACACGTGAGAGATCTGTTCAATCTGTTCAAGCAGCAGGCCGGGCCTTCGTCGGACGACTTCGACTACATTCGAATCGGGATCGCGTCGCCGGAGAAAATCCGCTCGTGGTCTTTTGGCGAGGTCAAAAAGCCGGAAACCATCAACTACCGGACCTTCAAGCCGGAGCGGGATGGACTTTTCTGCGCCAAGCTGTTCGGGCCGGTCAACGATTACGAGTGCCTGTGCGGTAAGTACAAGCGTCTCAAGCACCGCGGCGTAATCTGCGAGAAGTGCGGCGTCGAGGTGACCCTTTCCAAGGTCCGCCGCGAACGCATGGGCCATATCGAACTGGCCAGCCCGGTGGCGCATATCTGGTTCCTCAAGTCCCTGCCATCCCGCCTGGGTTTGATGCTGGATATGACCGTGCGCGAAATCGAGCGCATCCTGTATTTCGAGGCCTACGTAATCATCGAGCCCGGGATGACGCCTTTGGAGCGCGGCGTTCTGCTCTCGGAAGACGCGCACCTGGAAGCCATTGAACAGTACGGCGACGAATTTGATGCCCGCATGGGCGCCGAAGCTATTCGCGAACTGATTCGCAAGATCCCGCTGGAACAGGAGATCGCGCGTCTGCGCGATGAGCTCGCCGGGACCAATTCCGAAACCAAGATCAAGAAGCTCACCAAGCGTCTCAAGGTGCTGGAGGCGTTCAGCACCTCCGGCAACCGCCCGGAGTGGATGATCATGGAAGTGTTGCCGGTGCTGCCGCCGGACCTGCGTCCGCTGGTGCCCCTGGATGGCGGCCGTTTTGCCACCTCCGACCTGAATGACCTGTACCGGCGCGTAATCAACCGCAACAACCGGCTGAAACGCCTGCTGGACCTGAATGCCCCGGATATCATCGTGCGCAACGAGAAGCGCATGTTGCAGGAGGCGGTCGACGCGCTGCTCGATAACGGGCGCCGCGGAAAAGCCATTACCGGGCCGAACCGCCGCCAGCTCAAGTCCCTGGCGGATATGATCAAGGGCAAGCAGGGCCGTTTTCGCCAGAACCTGCTCGGCAAGCGCGTTGATTACTCCGGACGTTCCGTGATCGTAGTTGGCCCGACTCTTCGCCTGCACCAGTGTGGTCTGCCCAAGAAGATGGCTCTGGAGCTGTTCAAGCCGTTTATTTTCAGCAAGCTCGAGCTGCGCGGCCTGGCCACCACCATCAAGCAAGCGAAGAAAATGGTGGAGCAGGAGGAAGCGGAGGTCTGGGACATCCTCGAGGAAGTGATCCGCGAGCATCCGGTGTTGCTGAACCGTGCGCCGACCCTGCATCGTCTCGGCATCCAGGCCTTCGAGCCCACCCTCATCGAGGGCAAGGCAATCCAGCTACACCCGCTGGTGTGCGCCCCCTACAACGCGGACTTCGACGGCGACCAGATGGCCGTGCACGTGCCTCTTTCCCTCGAGGCGCAGCTCGAAGCCCGTTCGCTGATGATGTCCACCAACAACATCCTGTCGCCGGCCAACGGGGATCCGATCATCGTGCCGTCCCAGGACATCGTGCTGGGTCTGTATTACCTGACTCGTGAGGCGGTGAACGCTAAGGGCGAGGGAGGCATGTACGCGGACGTATCCGAGGCCCATCGCGCCTACGATCTGGGCCACGTCTCCCTGCATGCGCTGGTCAAGGTGCGCGTGAAAGAGGTATTGGTGGACGAGGAAGGAAACCGGGAAGACGTTCACAGAATCTATGACACTACGGTCGGTCGCGCGATCCTTTCGGAACTGCTTCCGCCGGGGCTGCCCTTCTCTCTGATCAACCGGGGCATGAAGAAAAAAGCGATCTCCGAAGTTATCAACATGTGCTACCACCAGGTAGGACTCAAGGAGACCGTCATTTTCGCCGACCGGCTGATGTATACCGGGTTCCGCTATGCGACCAAGGCCGGTATTTCCATCGGTGTTGACGACATGGTGACGCCGCCGGAGAAGGACGCCATCCTGAGCGCCGCCGAGGACCAGGTGAAGAGCATCCAGCGGCAGTTCACTTCGGGCCTGCTGACCGACGGTGAGCGCTACAACAAGGTAGTGGACATCTGGAGCCGTACTGGCGAACAGGTCGCCAAGTCCATGATGGACCAGCTCGGTACCGAGGAAGTCAAGAATTCAGATGGCAAGATGGTTCGCCAGGAGTCCTTCAACTCCATTTATATGATGGCGGACTCCGGCGCCCGCGGCAGCCATGCCCAGATCCGTCAGTTGGCGGGAATGCGCGGCCTGATGGCGAAGCCGGACGGTTCCATCATCGAAACGCCGATCACGGCCAACTTCCGCGAAGGCCTGAACGTACTCCAGTACTTCATTTCGACCCACGGCGCCCGCAAGGGTCTCGCGGATACCGCCCTGAAGACGGCCAACTCCGGCTACCTGACCCGCCGCCTGGTGGACGTTTGCCAGGACCTGGTTGTCACGGAAGTGGATTGCGGCACCAAGGTGGGTATCAACAAGCGTGCCCTGGTCCAGGGTGGCGAGGTGGTGATTCCGCTGGTGGACCGGATTCTGGGCCGCACCGTGGTCGAGGACATCGTCGACCTGGCGGAAGGCGGAGTGGTGGTGGAGGCCGGTGAGATCATCGATGAGGCGGCTATCGCCCGCATCGAAGAAGCCAACGTGGATCATGTTGTGGTGCGCTCCCCGGTAACCTGCGACACCCGCTACGGAATCTGTACCGTGTGTTACGGACGCGACCTGGGACGCGGACACAAGATCAATTCCGGCGAGGCGGTGGGCGTCATTGCGGCCCAGAGTATCGGCGAGCCGGGCACCCAGCTGACCATGCGGACCTTCCACATCGGTGGCGCCGCCACCAGTTCGGCCGCCGTCAGCCAGGTGGAGGTCAAGACCCGCGGCTACATCAAGGCCAAGGGCCTGAAGCTCATCGAAAACTCGGATGGCAAGTACGTGGTGGTCTCGCGTTCCGGCGAGCTGGTGATTCTGGACGAGAAGGGCATCGAGCGGGAGCGGCACAAGCCGCCGTTTGGGGCGGTCCTGAACCACAAGGACGGGGACAAGGTCGAAGTCGGCGACGTGGCCGCCAACTGGGACCCGCATACCCACCCCATCGTCACCGAGGTTGCCGGTACCATTGCCTACCACGACCTGGTGGAGGGTGTGACGGTCACCAAGCAGACCGATGACTTCACCGGCCTGTCCACCTACGTGGTTATGGATCCCAAGCAGCGGCGTGGCTCCGGCGACCTGCGGCCCACCATTGCCCTCATGGACGATAAGGGCAAGGAGCTGAGCTTCCCGCAGACGGACATCCCGGCGCGGTACCTGCTGCCGGCGGGCGCGATCATCACCGCGGGCGACAAGGCGCAGGTCAGCGCCGGCGACGTGCTGGCGCGTATCCCGCAGGAGTCCTCCAAGACCCGTGATATCACGGGTGGACTGCCGCGGGTCGCGGAGCTGTTCGAGGCGCGCAAGAGCAAGGATCACGCCATCCTGGCCTGGGCCAACGGCGTGGTTTCCTTTGGCAAGGAGACCAAGGGCAAACAGCGACTGGTGATCACCGACGCCGAGGGCGAGAACCACGAATTCCTGGTGCCGAAGCTGCGACACATTGCCGTATTCGAGGGCGAGACGGTGCAAAAGGGCGACGTAATCGTGGACGGACAGCCCATTGCCGCGGACATCCTGGAGCTGTTGGGCGTGGAAGCCCTGACCCACTATATGGTCGACGAGATTCAGGATGTCTATCAGCTGCAGGGCGTGAAGATCAACGACAAGCACATCGAGGTCATCATCCGGCAGATGCTGCGCAAGGTCCGGGTGGACGTCCCCGGCGACACCCAGTTGCTGCCCGGCGAGCAGGTGGAACGGGCGATGTTGCTGGAGGAGAACGAGTCCATGGTGGCATTGGGGAAATCCCCGGCCGAGTTCAGTCGCATGTTGCTGGGCATCACCAAGGCCTCGCTGACCACGGAATCCTTCATTTCCGCGGCTTCTTTCCAGGAAACCACCCGGGTGCTGACCGAGGCCTCCATCAATGGCAAGCAGGACCGGCTGCGGGGCCTCAAGGAGAACGTGATTGTGGGTCGCCTGATCCCCGCGGGGACCGGCCTGGCCTACCACGAGGAGCGGCGCAAGCGTCGCCAGGACCAGTCGGACAAGGCCTCCGAGATCGAGCGCTTGCTGACGGGTGGTCCGGCGGTGGAAACCCCGGCCGCCGAAGGCGACGATGAGGCCGCCTCTGCTTGACACTTCAGGCCATGGGCGCCTAGAATCCCGGCTCTTTTGAACGGGCCGGACTTCATTGGCTGGCCCGTTTCTGTGTCTTTAGATAGTGAAAAATGCCGACAATAAATCAACTGGTTAGAAAACCCCGACAAAGGCAGGTGAAAAAATCCACCGTGCCGGCGTTGGTAAGCTCGCCGCAGAAGCGGGGAGTTTGCGTGCGGGTGTATACCACCACGCCCAAGAAGCCAAATTCGGCCTTGCGCAAGGTGGCGCGTGTGCGCCTGACCACGGGTTTCGAAGTAACCACCTATATTGGCGGCGAAGGGCACAATTTACAGGAACATTCCGTGGTTCTTATCCGGGGCGGGCGCGTGAAAGACCTTCCCGGTGTCCGATACCACACTGTGCGAGGTTCGCTGGACACTTCGGGTGTTCCGAATCGGCGCCAGGGACGGTCGAAGTACGGCGCCAAGCGCCCGAAGTCTTAAAAGACCTTATATATAAGGTTTCCGATGCGCTGCATGGGTAACACCATGTAGCGCTGTTGTCTGTCGGGTCAAACGAGATGCCAAGACGTAGAGAAGTACCAAAACGCGAAGTGCTGCCCGACCCGAAATTCGGGGACCGGACGGTGACCAAGTTCATCAATATCATCATGCGGGATGGCAAGAAGGCCGTCGCCGAGCGGGTGATGTACGGTGCGCTGGAACTCATCGCCGGACGTAGCAGCAAGAATCCCCTTGAGGTGTTCACCGATGCCCTTGAGCATGTGCGCCCCCAGGTGGAGGTCAAGAGCCGTCGTGTTGGCGGCGCCACGTACCAGGTTCCGGTGGAGGTTCGGCCTTCCCGGCGTACCGCGCTGGCCATGCGCTGGCTGGCGGACGCGGCGCGAAAGCGTGGCGAAAAATCCATGACCCAGCGACTGGCTGGCGAACTCATGGAAGCTTCCGAGAATCGGGGTTCCGCGGTGAAAAAACGCGAGGACACCCACCGCATGGCAGAGGCCAATAAGGCCTTCTCCCACTACCGCTTCTAGAGTAACGATCGTGGCACGCAAGACTCCGCTCCATCGCTATCGGAACATCGGCATCATGGCCCACATTGATGCGGGTAAGACTACGACTACGGAGCGCGTGCTGTTCTATACCGGTATTTCCCACAAGATCGGCGAGGTGCACGACGGCGCCGCGGTAATGGACTGGATGGAGCAGGAGCAGGAACGGGGCATCACCATTACTTCGGCTGCCACCACCTGTTTCTGGAAGGGCATGGACGGCAGCCACGACGAGCACCGTATCAACATCATCGATACCCCGGGCCATGTGGATTTCACCATCGAGGTGGAGCGTTCCCTGCGCGTGCTGGACGGCGCCGTAGCCGTATTCTGCGCGGTAGGTGGTGTGGAGCCTCAGTCGGAGACGGTCTGGCGCCAGGCGACCAAGTACAAGGTGCCGCGCATGGCATTTGTCAACAAAATGGATCGCGCCGGCGCGGATTTCTTCCGTGTGGTCGAGCAGATTCGTACCCGCCTGGGCAGCCAACCGATCCCGATCCAGGTGCCCATCGGCGCCGAGGACGGTTTCAAGGGTGTGGTTGACCTGGTCAAAATGAAAGCCATTGCCTGGGACGACGAGACCGCGGGCACCAAGTTTGAATACCAGGAAGTCCCGGCGGAACTGGTGGATACCTGCGCGCAGTGGCGCGAGAAGCTGGTCGAGGCCGCCGCCGAGTCCTCCGAGGAACTGATGGACAAGTACCTGGAGGGGGGCGAGCTGAGCGAGGCCGAAATCCGCAAGGGGCTGCGCGCGCGAACCCTGACCAACGAGATCGTTTGCGTTACCTGTGGTTCTGCGTTCAAGAACAAAGGCGTACAAGCGGTACTGGACGCCGTAATTGACTTCATGCCGTCCCCCCTCGACGTCCCCGCCATCAAGGGGATTCTGGACGACAAAAACGAAACGGAAGCCGATCGTCCGGCCGACGACAAGGCCCCCTTCGCCGCCCTCGCTTTCAAAATCGCTACCGACCCGTACGTGGGGCAACTGGTGTTCTTCCGCGTCTATTCGGGTGTTCTCAATTCCGGTGACGGCGTCTACAACGCGGTGCGCCAGAGAAAAGAACGCATCGGCCGCATCCTGCAGATGCACGCCAACAGCCGCGAGGACATCAAGGAAGTTCGCGCCGGCGATATTGCCGCCGCGGTCGGCCTGAAAGATGTTGTGACCGGAGATACGCTGTGTGACCCCAGCGCGATCATCACCCTGGAGCGCATGGAATTCCCGGAGCCGGTGATCTCTCAGGCGGTGGAGCCCAAGACCAAGGCCGACCAGGAGAAGATGGGCGTAGCCCTGGGCAAGCTGGCTCAGGAAGATCCGTCTTTCCGTGTGCGTACCGACGAGGAGTCCGGCCAGACCATCATCTCCGGTATGGGTGAGTTGCACCTGGACATCATCATCGATCGCATGAAGCGCGAGTTTTCGGTGGAGGCCAACGTGGGCAAACCCCAGGTGGCCTATCGCGAGACCATCACCAAGACCGTGGAGCACGAATACAAGCACGCCAAACAGACCGGCGGCCGCGGCCAGTACGGTCACGTGTACCTGCGGCTGGAGCCGCAGGAGCGCGGCGCGGGCTTTGAGTTCGTGGACCAGATCAAGGGTGGCGTGGTGCCCCGGGAATACATCCCGGCGGTGGCCAAGGGCGTGACCCAGGCGCTGGACTCGGGTATCCAGGCGGGCTACCCGGTGGTGGACGTCAAGGTGACCCTGTTCGATGGTTCCTATCACGACGTGGACTCTTCCGAGACCGCCTTCGCGCTGGCCGGTGGACGGGCGTTCCGCGAAGGCGCGCGCCTGGCGAGCCCGGTACTGCTGGAACCGATCATGGCGGTGGAAGTAGTGACGCCCGAGGAGTACATGGGGCCGGTAAATGGTGACCTGAGTTCCCGTCGTGGCGTGATCCTGGCCATGGAAGATGCGCCTGCCGGCAAGGTCATCCGCGCCGAGGTTCCGCTGGCGGAGATGTTCGGTTATGCCACCTCCCTGCGTTCAGCGACCCAGGGTCGGGCCACCTACACGATGGAATTCAAGAAATACTCTCCCGCGCCGAACAATGTCGCGGAAGCCGTTATCAAGAAAGCGTCCTGATCCGGACCATCTGTTTTTCGAGGAGTACGACCCGTGTCCAAAGAGAAATTCGAACGTACGAAGCCGCATGTGAATGTGGGGACGATTGGTCATGTGGACCATGGTAAGACCACGCTGACGGCGGCGATGACGAAGGTGTTGTCGGCGAAGTACGGTGGCGTGACCAAGGCGTTTG
>JAJDOE010000127.1 GCA_022340345.1 Gammaproteobacteria bacterium | reverse complement strand
GGCTCCGCACCCAGCCCGCGTCTTCAGCGCCAAGATATTCGGGCCGTTCGGGCTGTCTCGGTGTCTTGGTGCTGTTGGCGTTTGTGCCGGGCGTGCTGCTGTATGTCCTATCCTAGGAAAATTGGGGTCAGATCACAATTCTTTCTAATATTCGGCCCGAGCGAACTGGCAGGAGTCGAACCTACCGCAGCAGGTCGCCGGCTCGATGCACCGGACAAATCACCCCAGCCGACGGCTTTCGGCCGCGGCCGGGTCTGTCCGTTGGGCGCCGGATTGGCGAGTCAATTTCATGCTCGAAAAACTGAAACAACGCGCAAAGGATTTGCAGGCGGAAACCTTTGCGCTTTACCTTGCCGCGCGCGACCCACGGACGCCCTGGTATGCCAAGCTTCTCGTGGCTGGTATCGTTGCCTATGCCTTTAGCCCCATTGATTTGATTCCCGATTTCATTCCGGTGCTTGGCTACCTGGACGATCTCATACTGATCCCGCTGGGTATTGCCTTGGCAATCAAGCTGGTGCCCCAATCCGTTCTGGCCGAGTGTCGAACACGGGCCCAGGAAACCATGCAAAGTGGCAGGCCCGTAAGTCGGGTTGCCGGGGCGATCATTGTCGTCATCTGGCTCGCATTGGCTGCACTTTGCATCGTGTGGGCCTACCAGGCGTTCGTGCCGCGATGAACGCAAAAACACCCAAGGATTTCGCGAACGGGAAACAGCAACGCTTCCCACTGCATCGTTTTTCCAACGGCTAGTCCGGGCGTTAGCTGGGTACCGCCAATATGTCGCCCGAAGAACTGATATCGACGTACGGATACGCCGCGATAGGAGTCGG
The DNA here is from genome assembly GCA_022340345.1 of Gammaproteobacteria bacterium. Lineage (GTDB taxonomy): Bacteria > Pseudomonadota > Gammaproteobacteria > HyVt-429 > HyVt-429 > JAJDOE01. The sequence goes on along the minus strand of JAJDOE010000127.1, from coordinate 11,179 downwards.
CACGTTCCTGGAAGGAGAAACGATCCTTGTCCTGGGCGGCTTCGCCGCCCATCGGGGCTACCTTGAACTGCCATGGGTTATCGTTTGCGCATTTTTGGGTACGTTGTTGGGCGACCAGTTGTTTTTCTTTATCGGCCGCACCAAAGGTAAAGCCGCGCTGGAAAAACGACCCCACTGGAAATCCAGATCAGAAAAGGTATTTTTGCTGCTGGACAAGCACCAGGTCTGGTTTATTTTAGGGTTTCGGTTTCTCTACGGCCTGCGCACCGTATCGCCATTCGTAATTGGCGCAGGCGGGATTGCGCCGTCCCGCTTCCTGCTACTCAATATCCTTGGGGCATTCCTGTGGGCGGTGGTTATTGGAGTCCTGGGTTACCTGTTCGGGCACGCACTCGAACTGTTTATTGCTGACATAAAGCGCTATGAACTATTGATTCTTGGAGTTCTGGCGGGAACCGGGGCACTCCTATGGCTGTTTCATTTCCAAAAAAATTGATCCGCCAAGCTGTCTGTCCGATCGACGCCCAGGAAGCAGTGCGACTTTTGGCGGACGCAGGACAAAATGGCGGCAGGGAAAGACCAGGGTGGCATTAACCTACACCGAAGCGAAGACATTCTATGACGAGTTCGGCGCCCGGCAGGACTCCCAGGGCTTTTATGAAGATCCGGCGCTGGATATTCTGGCAAAGGCCTCCGAATTCGGGAGAGCAGAAAATGTATTCGAATTTGGCTGTGGTACCGGGCGTTTCGCCGAGCGCCTGCTCACCGAAGAACTTCCACCTTCGGCAAATTACATCGGCTGCGATATCAGCCCCGTAATGCTGCAGCTTTCCAGGCAGCGTCTGTCCACATTCGGGGCAAGAGCCGTCCTCCTGCAATCCGACGCCAGGATCGCGTTTCCCCTCGGGAACGGATCGGTAGATCGCGTCATCAGCACCTATGTGCTCGACCTGCTGGACGAGAAGCGTATCCGCGCAGTCCTGGACGAATCGCTTCGGGTGTTGTCGGCCGGTGGGCTGCTGTGCCTGATAGGCCTGACCCATGGCGCGGGACCAGTATCGAGGATCGTATCGCTGGCGTGGAAAGGCATCTACCGGGTACGGCCGACCCTGGTGGGCGGGTGCAGGCCAATATCGCTGCGCGCCTTCGCCGATCCACAGCGTTGGGAGGTACGCACACGAGAGCGTGTCGCCCCGTGGGGAATTTCATCCGAGATCCTCGTTGCCAGGCCACGGATTCCGCCCAGGCCCGGCATGGAGTCCGTGTCCTGACCACATCGGCTATCGTTGTTCTGGCCATCGTCGCGATGGTTCTTGTGGCGACCACGTGGCGCCTTGCCTCCCGTCGCCAGAGTCTTCCCTGCCCGGTTTGGCTGCGTTGGCTTGTCGAACTGGACAATCCATTCACGAAGACCAACCGGGCCGCGTTCGTTGTCGAGACGCTTGCGCTCTCGCCCGGCATGACCGTCCTGGACGCAGGCTGCGGCCCGGGCCGCGTGACGATTCCCCTGGCCAATTCCGTTGGCCCGGCCGGCCGCGTGGTTGCGCTGGACATTCAGCCCGGAATGCTCGCCCGGGCCAAAACCCGGACCGAGGCCGCCGGTCACACCAACGTGGAGTTTGTCGCTGCTGCTCTCGGGGACGACAAGCTCCCCGCCCATTACTTTGATCGCGCGGTCCTGGTCACCGTCCTCGGGGAGATTCCGGATCGCGCCGGAGCCCTTGCCGAATTATTCAGCGCCCTGAAGCCCGCCGGCATACTGGCGATCGTCGAACTCATCTTCGATCCGCACTTCCAGTCCCGCGGTACCGTGACGGGCCTGGCCATGGCAACCGGCTTCCGCGAGCGAGCGTTCTTCGGGCACAGCCTGGCATACGTCATTCATTTCGAGAAGCCGGATGGCGACTAACGCAAACGTTTTGCGGCCAAGAAAACACAATACGCAGGCCGACGCATCCGGTAGCCTGATCCTTTGTCGCGTTGCTGCTTTGCCTGTTTTCCACCCAGCGCAACCATCACCGGGATACCTGTCATGATTAGAACCAGCACCCCCCTTCTGGGATGGGCCTTCAATGATGTGCTCAATGAACTTCATCAGCTTGTATTTGAGGGTGTACCCGGTGAGTCAGACCCATTCGAATTGACCCTGCTGGAGCGGGAATATATTGCCTATGTGCTTTCCTGCTACTACCAGTGCGACCGTTGCCTGGAATTCCACGGGCGCGCGGTCCGCGTCGCGAGACGCAAAGAGAATTCGCCCGACTGGAACTGGCAGGACGAGCTTGTCAGCGCGACGCTGTTTTTGCATCTGGACGGTCGTAAGCTTTCCGATATCGAATGGCAACGATGGCTGAAGACATGGACGGATTTTGCAAAACGGATCAACGCGCATCACAAAGGACTTACCAACTACCTCGCGTATGCAGTGGGAATCGCAAGAAACGACAAGAGCCTGATGGATCATGCCTTTGCCTCGATTAGCGCAGCCTGCGAGGATAATGCCCGGCTCAAAGGCGTGATTCGGGATATCGATGGCGTGGTGGTCTTCATGAAAGCGGCCACCTCAAAAAACAGAAGTGATTCCACCATCATCAAGAATCTTCGCTCGCGGGGTATCGAGAACATCTAGGCCGGACGGTTTGCGTCAAACCAATCGCTCAAGGTGATCGGCGCAAGCAAGGCGCTGCCCGGTTCGCCCACGCGAACCAGCCGTGTTCCGGACCTTCTTCCCGGAGGCGCTCGCCTCCGGCGGCACCCGGGTTATTGTCGACGCCCGAAGCGCCCGGGGCCGCGGGCCGGCACCGGACGGAGATTCCACCGGACGCCGGATTTTGCCGCCGCCCTGCTCCTGGCCCGCGCCAGGGCGTAAACTTCAGGGTCCGCCCGGGGAATCCCGGATTCACGGAGGCAGATATGACGAATAATCCTGTTGGTTGGTTTGAGATCTATGTTGACGACATGGACCGGGCCCAGACCTTCTATGAAACCGTGTTTGGCATTGAACTGGAAAAGATGGACAACCCCGCAATGGAAATGCGGACTTTCCCGATGTGGAGCGACCGGACCGGGGCCCCCGGAGCCCTGGTGCACATGGAAGGGATTGCCGCGGGCAGCAACAGCACGCTGGTGTATTTTTCCTGCGAGGACTGCGCGGTGGAGCAAGGGCGGATCGAAGCGTCCGGCGGCCAAATCCAGCGCGGCAAAACTCCCATCGGCGAGTATGGATTCATCTCGCTGGTGTTCGATACCGAAGGCAACCGGATTGGCCTTCACTCCCGAAAATAGACCAGCGAAACGCATCGGCGCCATGCCCGGACCTCCGATCCCGGCCGTCGCGCCGCAATGGCCTGGCGCCTGAGGTGACGAGCACCGTCCGGCGCCTGTGGCTCGCCTGCGGCGTGCTGGTATCCGCCGTCGCCGCGGCCGCCCCCGCGCCGCTGATCACGGCGCCCCAGGTCGACACGCCGACCCGGGTACTGTTTGTCGGCAACAGCTACCTGTACTACGGGGACAGCCTGCACAACCACGTGCGCCGAATGGTCCTCGCCGCCGTTCCGCGCTTCCGCAAGCAAGACCTGAAATACAAGTCCGCCACCATCGGCGGCGCGCGCCTCGCCCATCACGACATCAACTACCTGACCACCCCGGGGCGAATCGGCGTCCGGGAGCCGTTTCAACTGGTCATCCTGCAGGGCGGCAGCGCCGCTCCCCTGTCCGAGGCGCGGCGGGAGCAGTTCCGCGAGAAGGTGATCGAGTTCAGCCGGGTGATCAGCTCCCGCGGCGGGAAGACGGCGCTGTACCTGCCACACGTTTATGTCCCGCCCCATCCCCGGGCGGCGCCGGAAAATATCCGCCTGACCGAGGACCTGTACGTCTCCGTCGCCAACGAAGTGGGAGCACTGGTAATCCCGGTGGGGCTGGCCTTCGAGGAGGCCTACCATCGCCGGCCGCAACTCCGTCTGCACAAGGCCTACGACGGTTCCCACCCGGACCTGCCGGGAACCTACCTTGCGGCCTGCACGGTGTTCGCCAGCGTTTATGGCATCAGCCCGGTGGGAAATTCCTACGACTACTTCGGAGCGATTGACCGGGAAACCGCGAGCTTCCTGCAGCAGGTGGCCTGGGACACGGTCACGAAATTTTTCGGTCGCCAGCAAGCGCCCGCCGGGTAGCGATGGGCCGGCTGCCGGAGTTACCCGCCGAACCCGAACTGGAAATTGACACGGACCGGCTGCGGTTGCGCCCGATGGAGCCGGACGATGCGGTGGCGATGTTCGCGGTGCTCCGGGACCCGCTGCTGTACGCGCATACCGGCGGGGTTCCGCCGGAGTCCGCGGAGACGCTGCACGAGACCTACGCCGCCCGGCAGGCCCGGCGCTCGCCGGACGGCACGGCGTTGTGGCTCAACTGGATTGCCCGGGAGCGGACCTGGCCGGGCGATCCCGTGGGCTACGTGCAGGCCACGGTTACCGCCGACCACGCGGAACTGGCCTGGGTGGTCGGCTCCCCATGGCAGAACCGGGGTTATGCATCGGAAGCGGCCAGCGCAATAATCTGCTGGTTGCGTACCCTCGGTTGTACTACCCTGCGGGCGAAAATCCACCCACGGCATGCCGCCAGTCAGCGGGTTGCCGCCCGGGCGGGAATGCAGCGCACCAGCCAATCGTCCGACGGTGAAGAAATCTGGTCGCTGGTGACAGAAAAGCCCGGTATGCCCGGACAAAATCAATAAACAGGGGAGACAGAGATATGAGCTTTGATCGGAAATACCTGGTGTGGGGGATGTGTTACCTGATCTGCGGTATGAGCCTGGGGATTTACATGGCGGCGTCCAACAACCACGGACAACATCCCACCCATGCACACATCAACCTGGTGGGCTTCGCGGTGTCGCTGATCTACGCAACGATCCACAAGCTGTGGCTGGGTGACAACCCGCCGAAGCTGGCGGGAATCCAGTTCATCCTGCACCAGGCCGGAACGCTGGTGATGATCGCGGGCCTGTTGCTGCTGTTCGGCGGAACCTACCCGCCGGCGACCCTGGAACCGTTCCTGTCCGGGGCATCGATCACGGTGCTGGTCGCTGCGATCCTGATGCTGGTCATGGTGCTGAAGGCACTCCGGAAATAACCCATTGCCCGACGGCCTGGACAGTTGGGCGCTGTTCACCAGCGCCTTTCTGTCCTCCACCCTGCTGCCTGGCAGCTCGGAGGCCGTGCTGGCCTGGCTGGCCGCCGACGCGGTCAGCTTCCCGTGGCAGCTCTGGGCCATCGCCAGCCTTGGCAATACCCTGGGGGGCCTGAGTTCCTGGCTGCTGGGGTGGCTCGCCGCGAAGGGCATCGGCCGCTGGAGCCATGCGCCCCGCCCGGAAGCGCTGGAGCGCTTTGCGCGCTACGGCCAGCCAGCGCTGCTGCTGTCCTGGGTGCCGCTGCTCGGCGACCCGCTGTGCGTGGCGGCCGGCTACCTGCGGGTACCCCTGTGGGCGGCCACGATCTGGATCGCCACCGGCAAGGCCGCCCGCTACCTGTTGCTGCTGTGGTTGTTGCGCTGAAAGCGCCGGAACAGTCGCCCGTCGATGCACAGCAATGCCAGCGCCACCAGGCCCATGCCCGCCACCTGGTTCGGCGCAAGCTGCTCGCCGAGGAACAGCACCCCGAGGGTCACCGCGGTCACCGGCACCAGCAGCGTTACCAGCAGCAGGTTGGTGGCACCGGCGTGTTCCAGCAACCAGAAATACACCAGGTAGGCGAGCCCGGTACACAGCGCACCCAGGCCGATGACGCTGGCCCAGGTCAGCCATCGCGGTGCGGCCAGCGTCCACGGCGCGTCCACCAACAGCGCCAGCGGCAGCAGGATGAGTGAGGAGATGCCGAGCTGGCCGGCGGAAGTCGCCAGCACCGGCACCCCGCGCAGGTGCGGCCGGCCGAGTACCGCCGCCAGCGCGTAGCACAACGCCGCGCCCAGGATCGCCAGTTGCTGCAGCGAGCTCCCCGTGCGGGAGAACGCATCGGTTCCCACCAGCACGGTGACGCCGGCGAAGCCCAGCAGCACCCCCACCAGCCGGTTGGCGCTCATTCGCTCCTGGACCGCCAGGTGCGCCACCAGCACGGTGAACACCGGGGTGGTGGCGATCAATATCGATGCCAGGCCGCTGGCCACCGAGTGCTGCGCCCAGATGAGCAGCACGTAGGGCACCACGTTGTTGAACAGCGCCATTCCTGCGAATACGCGCCAGTGACTGCGCAACTGCGTCATGCCGGTGGCGGAGAAACGCATCACCACCGCCAGCAGCGCCACGGCGATCACGCAGCGCGCGGCAGAGATGGTCAGGGTGGGCAGTTCGCCCACGGCCACGCCGATAAAAAAGAAGGATGCGCCCCACAGCAGCGCCAGGAACAGCAGCGCGCCCCACTGGGCCAGGTTCACGGGATCAGACCGGGGTCGCGGAAATCATCGGCGGATGGTACGGGAGACCGCCGCACCCTGCACCGGTCACTTTCAATAGGAAAGCAACTACACAAAGAAGCTATAGTAGGCCCATGAGCGAACGCCGTTACCACCAGTACTGCCCGGTAGCCCGGGGCCTGGAGATGATCGGGGGCCGCTGGACGCTGCTGATCTTCCGCGAGCTGGCCTTCGGCGCCAAGCGCTACAAGGACCTGCTCGACGGCCTGCCGGGCATCGGCACCAACCTGCTGGCCGGGCGACTCAAGGACCTGGAGGCGGACGGCCTGGTGCGCCGCGCCTACCTGCCGCCGCCGGCGGCCTCCACCGTCTACGAACTCACCGACGAGGGCCGCGCGGTGCAACCGGTGCTGGACGCGGTGGCCCGCCTGGGTGTGCACCGGCTGGTGCCGCCGCGGCGGCGCGACAAGCACCGCGCCCACTGGGCGGCACTGGGCCTGAAGGCGTCGTTCCGGCCGGACGAGGCCGGGGGGGTGCGCGAGAGCTACGAGTTCCACGTGGACGGGGAAATCTTCCACGTGACGGTCGCCGACGGTCAGTGCACCGCCGCCCCCGGGCCCGCGGACCACGCGGACCTGGTGATCCACGCACCGATGCGCGAGATGGGGCTGATCGCCGGCAGCAATCCGGCCGCCGAGGACGTCTTCAGATCACCGAAGGTGACCATCAAGGGCGACAAGGATGCCCTGCAGCGCTGCTACCGGATCTTCGGTCTGGGGCGGAATCGCGCCAGGGCCTGAGGGGCGTACCACGGCGCGGGTGCGCTCAGGACACCTCCGCGTGTCGGTTGGTCGCCAGCCGGTAGATCTTCAGCAGGTCCTCCTCGGTGATATCCACCAGGGTGTCGATGTGGCTCAGGGCATACACGAAGTCTTCGTGGTTGATGGGCTCGTAGGTGTCCGCTTCGGGTTCGGTGTCTTTGGCCCGCAAGTGCAGGTGGGCCGGATACCGCCTCCAGTGGAACAGGCCGTTGAAGGCTATCGCCACCAGCAGCATCACCGTCGCGTCCAGCAAGATGGGCTCGAGTACGTACGTGAATCCCAGCCCGTGCAGTTTTTCGGAACCGATCACGGCCGCCAGCGCGGTGGCGCCGCCGGGCGGATGGATACAGCGCAGGAGATACATCCCGCCGTTGGCCAGGCCGACTGCGGCGGATGCGGCGATCACCGGATCCGGAATCCATTGCCAGCACGCGACCCCGAGCAAGGCGGATACCGCATGCCCGCCGATCAGGTTCCAGGGTTGTGAAAATTGCGCGTGGGGCGCGGCGAATAACAGCACGGCGCTTGCCCCCATGGAGGGAACGATGAATACGGAGACCTCCGGATCCAGCAACCAGTAGGCGCTGGCCAGAATGGCGAAAATCCCCAGGAAGCCACCCACCGCGGACAGGACGCCTTCCCGATAACTCCTCGGCTGGCGGCTGAATCCGATTCCATCCAGAAAACTGTCGAACGTCATTGATTCTCGCCTCGTAATGGCTACCCGGCTCAGCCGTCGGTAACGCAACCTTCAGAAGCGGGACTGACGTTGCGGATGTACTTGAGCAGCGTGCCACGCGTCACCTTGAGGGGCGGCGCGGTCCAGACCGTGCGGCGTGCCGCCAGTTCTTCATCGGTCAGCTCCACCTCCAGGGTGTTGGCCACCGCATCAATGGTGATGGTGTCGCCATCCCGGAGCAGTGCGATGGGCCCGCCTTCCTGGGCTTCCGGCACCACGTGGCCCATGATGAAACCGTGGGAGCCGCCGGAAAACCGGCCGTCGGTAATCAGCGCCACGTCCTCGCCCAGCCCGGCGCCCATGATCGCCGAGGTGGGGGTGAGCATCTCCGGCATTCCCGGCCCGCCTTTGGGGCCCTCGTAGCGGATCACGATCACGTCGCCCTTCTGAATCTTTCCCTGCTCCAGCCCGGCCAGCATGTCTTCCTCGGAATCGAAACAACGGGCGGGACCGCTGAAGTGCTCCCCCTCCTTGCCGGTGATCTTGGCCACCGCGCCACCGGGGGCCAGGTTGCCGCGCAGGATGCGGATGTGGCCACTGGCCTTGATGGGTTTATCCAGCGCCCGGAACACCTCCTGGCCCGGGGTCAGCGGCGGCACCTGCGCCACGTTCTCCGCCAGGGTTTTTCCGGTTACGGTTATACAGTCCCCGTCCAGCAGGTCCTTTTCCAGCAGGTAGCGCATCACCGCCGGGGTGCCGCCCACCTGGTGCAGGTCCTCCATCACGTAGCGGCCGCTGGGCTTGAGGTCGGCCAGGAACGGCACCCGGTCACTGACCCGCTGGAAATCGTCCAGCTCCAGCGGCACGCCCACCGAGCGGGCCATGGCAATCAGGTGCAGCACCGCGTTGGTGGAGCCGCCCAGGGCCATCACCACCACCATGGCGTTCTCGAAGGCGGCGCGGGTCATGATCTGCGAGGGCCGCAGGTCCCGCTCCAGCAATTCCCGCACCGCGGCGCCGGCGGCGAGGCATTCACTCAGCTTGCCCGGGTCCAGGGCCGGAACCGACGCACTGTAGGGGAGCGACATGCCCATCGCCTCGATGGCGGTGGCCATGGTGTTCGCGGTGTACATGCCGCCGCAGGCGCCGGCTCCCGGGCAGGCGTGGCGCACGATCTGCTGGCGCTGGCCGTCGTCGATGCGGCCGCTGATGAACTCGCCGTAGGCCTGGAAGGCGGAGACCACGTCCAGGCTCTGGCCCTGCCAGTGCCCGGCGCGAATGGTGCCGCCGTAGACCATCAGGCCGGGCCGGTCCAGGCGCCCGATGGCCATCATCACTCCGGGCATGTTCTTGTCGCAGCCGGGAATCGCGATCAGGCCGTCATACCACTGGGCCGCCACCAGGGTCTCCACCGAGTCCGCGATCAGGTCGCGGGACTGCAGCGAATAGCTCATGCCGTCGGTGCCCATGGAGATGCCGTCGCTGACGCCGATGGTGTTGAAACGCATGCCCACCATGCCGGCCGCCTGCACCCCTTCCCGGACCTTCGCCGCCAGGTCGAGCAGGTGCATGTTGCAGGTATTGCCCTCGTACCAGACGCTGGCGATCCCCACCTGGGGCTTTTGCATGTCCTGCTCATCCAGCCCGGCGCCGTAGAGCATGGCCTGGGAGGCACCCTGGGAAGCGGGCTGGGTGATGCGGGAGCTGTAGCGGTTGAGCTTGCGCGGTGTGTCGGGCATGGCTGGATCCGTAGCGGGGATTTCGGCGGGGGAAAGTACCCCACGGTCGCCGGCGAATCAAAAGCTGCTTGCCCGCGCAGACAAAAAAACCCCCGCCGAAGCGGGGGCCCTTCCTCTCACCCGGAACCGGAAAGCACACCAGGTGCCGGGAAATCAGAGAAGAATCAGCGCTCCGCGAGCCACTCGCCGATGGCGGGAGGCACGGTCTTTTGCGCCTTGCCGCTGACGTAGATGCCGATGTGGCCGCCAGGGAAATCCAGCTCGGTATAGTCCTTGGTACCGACCCGGCCCTTCATGGCCTGGGAGGCGGCCGGCGGAACCAGGTGGTCATGCCGGGCGTAGATGTTGAGCACCGGCATGGTCACGTCCTTGAGGGACACCGGCTGGCCGCCGATCTCCAGCCCGCCCTCGATGAAGCGGTTCTGCTGGAAGAAGGTCTTGGTGAACTCGCGGAAGCAGCCCCCCGCCTGGTCCGGGCTGTCGAAGATCCATTTCTCCATGCGCATGAAGTTTCGCGCCGCCTTGGGGTCCTCCATCAGGTTCACCATGTCCAGGTACTTCTGACCGGTGAGCTGCAGGGGCTTCAGGGACAGGAAGGTCCAGTTGAGCAGTTCGCCGGGGACGTTGCCCAGGGAATCCACCATGGTGTCGACATCAATGTCCTGCACCCAGTGGCTGAGCAGGTTGTCCGGGGTCTGGAAGTCCACCGGCGTAACCATGGTCACCAGGTTGCGCACCTTGTCCTGGTGCAGGGCGGAATAGCACAGGCTGAAGGTGCCGCCCTGGCAGATCCCCAGCAGATTGACCTTTTCGATACCGTGGCGCTCGCGGATCACATCCACGCAACGGTCGATATAGCCGTTGATGTAGTCGTCCATGCCGATGAAGCGGTCGCCGCCATCCGGATAGCCCCAGTCGATCAGGTACACGTCGAGGCCGGCGTCCAGCATGCCCTTGATGGTGGAGCGGTTCTCCTGCAGGTCGGTCATGTAGGGCCGGTTGACCAGCGCGTACACGATCAGCAGTGGTGTCTTTACCGTTACCTTGCTCTCGTCCTGCGTATAACGATAGAGCACCAGCTTGTCTTCCTCGTAGACGGCCTCGCGCGGCGACACCCCGCTCTCCAGCTCGCCCATGTCCTGCAGGGACTTGAATCCCTCGCCGAGCTTGCGGTTGAACTCGAGCAGTTCCTCTACGGCGCGATCCGGTCGAACATCAATGGGAAACATGATTGCCTCCTCAGGCGCGCTTGGCGCGGGTGGGTTTTTTGGCCGCCGGCTTGCTGAGCGCGGCCACCTGGCGGGCCAGCTTGCCGGTTTCCTTGCGCAGGCCTTCGAGTTCATCCTCGACACTGGCCAGTCGGCTCATTTCGCGCTGCAGTTTCCGGTTCTCCCGGCGCAGCTCCTGGATGCGCTTGAGGGCGGTATCCAGCTCCCCGCGGGACGGAAGGTTCAGGTGCACATACACCCGGTCAATGATGCTGGTCAGGTGCGAGCGGTAGGCCATCATGGAGTTCACCAGCGCCGCGTGGGTAT
>JAJDOE010000102.1 GCA_022340345.1 Gammaproteobacteria bacterium | reverse complement strand
AGGCGGTCACCGAACCCAAGGGAAAACTGAGTTTTCGGGAACGCTGGTTCGGCCTGGAACAGCAGAAAACCGAGGCCAGTGCCAACGAGATCCGATCCACCATTCCGGGAGAGTTCACCGGTTGGAACGGAAAAACCTGGTTCAAGCTGGCCAATGGCCAGGAATGGGTGCAGATCGACAGCAGCCGCCTGGTGACGCGAGCAAGCAATCCCGGGGTTACGATCAAACGAACCTTTACCGGGGCCTACTATCTGAAAATTGATTCGCAGAACAAGCGCTGCAAGGTGCGCCGCGCCAACTAGCGGCGGGTCCGCGAACCGCTAATTCTGCAGCGGAATCCGGACCGAATTTCCCTCGGCAGTGAGGTTGGCCTCCCAGAGCTTGTCGTGGGTGGTCAGGGCGTAAAGGGCCTCGGCGCAACCGGTCAGCCGTTTTGCCGCATCCGTGAAGTTTACCGCCGAGTCCGAATCGCCCTCGGCGAGCTGCGCGGCCTGTAGTTGCCATTTCATCACGAACTGTCGGGCCGCTTCACGGGGCGAGCCCGCATGTTCGAATCGCAGATGTTCCACCGGTACCTGCCCGCCGATGAGCCACAGCCCCCCGTCGGGGTTTTCATTTTCCCAGAAACGCGCAATCGCAATCTCGCCCGGGATCGACCAGGCAAGCATGCCGCGAAAGTCTCCCGCCAGCAGCTCCTGCCGGCGCACGTGGTCTGCCATGTGATCGATGGCCTGTTTGACCCAGGCAGCGAACTCTTCCCGCTGCGCGGTGGTTTTGAATTGCATGCTTATTGCCCTCCGGGGGCTCCCCGCGGCGGCGCGCCGCTCCAGCGCATCCAGGCGTTGAAGGCCACCACGATGCGTGGCCGCTGCCCGAGGTAGGGAAATATCTCGTGTTGCAGGTAGGACGGGAACAGGATCAGCAACCCCGGCCGGTGCGCCACTTGGTAGCTACCGCTGTGGTAGGGCATCTGCAGGAAGCTGTTGCCGGGGTCCGCATGCATTTCCGGCATGTGGGGATTGTGAAAACGAACCACGCCGGACAACGGCGCATCCACAACCGGGTCGCCGGGGTCCACGCAGAAGATCCCCGACCAGGATGCGTTGGCGTGGTGGTGCAGGCCCTGGAAACCACCGGTACGGGTGAGGTGAAACCAGGAGTGGTAGCCAAACTCCATCTGTTCCATTTCCTCCTGCGAGTAAGCGTTGGCCTCGCGCACCACCGCCCCCAGCGCCTGGTGACAGATGCGGGCCAATTCGCGCACCGGCTCGTCCGGCCACTGGAACAGATCGAACTGGCTTTCAAACAGGCCCTGCTGGGTGTTGCGCCGCACCGGGTTGCGCCAGCGGTCGCCCTCCGCTTCCCGCTCCAGAAACAGTTCGGTCAGCCGCGAGCACAGCGCGCCGCTATCCGGAACCTCCAGCTCCGCGATGGGTACCGCGAAATGCGGGAACAGCTTGGGTGTTTTCTGCGTCATCGTGAAACCCGGCCGGGCGCATTCTGGTCGCGGTCGGTGGCTTCGTCAAATACCCACACCAGCACAGCAGGAAAATTTCCGGGACATCCGGTTCTCCTCCATTTTTCGCCTGCGCCGGAAATCTGATTTCTGTACATTAAGTGGACGATCCACGCAGAAACCGGAGGGGCATCATGATCCGAATCGCTCTCACCCTGTCGCTGCTACTCGTCAGCGCCCCTGCCTCCGCGATTACCTTCAGTACCGGGATTCGCACCGCGAGTTATTTCTATCTCACCGAGGGGGCCTCCCTGCGCCACCAGGCCGAACTGGGCGATCCCGAGGCCCAGTACATACTCGCCTGGCGGTACTACCAGCCGGGAGTCAAGCACGGCATTCCGCACAACCTCAAGAAGGCCGCGCAATGGTATGACCGTGCCGCACGCAATGACCATACCCGCGCCCAGTACAATCTGGGGGTCCTGTATCTCAAGGGCCTGGGGGTGAACCCGAGCCCGGTTTCCGCGTATGCCTGGCTGGATCTGGCCGCCCGCAAGGGCCATCCATCCGCGACTTCCGCAGCCGGTCAGTTGCGCGCCAGCCTGAACAGCGAGCAGCTCGCGGCCGCTCGCGCCCTGGAAGCCGAACTCGTTCACTGATCCGTGGCGGAGGCCAGGCCGGGGTGGAAAACCTCCGCCCCGGCAGGCCATGCCCGGCGGGCCGGCTGGCCGGCCCGGTACCGGGAGAGGTTGTCCACCCGTTCCGGGCGCTGCCGGTTTTCGTTCCCGGCGGCCACCAGGGCTGCCTGGATTTCCTGGGCCTGGACAAATTCTCCATTGGCCGCCAGTGCCATGGCCAGGGCCTCGCGTACCGCGGCGGATTGCACCGCCGCCGCGAGACGCCGCGCCTCCGCCAGCGCCAGTTCCGAATCCGCGGGCCGGGCGGGGCACACCGCCAGAATTCGCACCAGCGCCAGCAGCACGCTGCCTTCGTTGCGATTCATTTCCCAGGCCTGCCGGATGGTGGCGGCTGCGGCGGCACAGTCCCCTGCCGCCAGCCGTGCAATTGCCAGGCGGTACCGCGGGAGCTGACGGCCGGGCTGCAGGGCGACCAGCTGTTCCAGATGCGCAGCCGCTTCCGGCCAGCGGGCCGCGCGCATCAACAGCATGCCCAGACGGTAACGGGCCCGCGGTTCCGCGGCATCCAGATGGAGAACGCGCTGGTAATACTCTCGCGCCGCGGTCTCGTCGCCGGCGCTCTCGGCCAATATACCCAGCCGCCACAAGGCGGTGACCCGGCCGGTTTCCGGCACATCCTCGCCGGCCACCACCGCCCGGTACAGCTCCAGGGCCGGCCCGGTCCTGCCCTGCAGTTCTTCCGCCCGCGCCAGCCCAACCCGCGCCGGGACCGAATCCGGATCCCTGCGCAAAGCCTCGCGATACGCGCTGGCCGCCGCTGGCCAGTCCCGGTTGCCCGCGGCGGCGGCCCCCCGGTCCAGATATTGCTGGCTGCTGCTCGCCAGTTGCTGCACCTCCGCACGCCAGGGATCGGCCCACGGGGCGTCCTTGTCATTGCGCCGGGCCAGGTGCTGCCTGGCAAGATCCAGTCGCTTCAGCCGCCGGTAGGCCTGGGCCAGGTTGTAGTGCACGCGACCAGCCTGGGGCGCGCTTTGGACGACCCGGGACAGGTAGTCGATCGCCTGCTGGTCCTGGCCGTCGGCCAGGGCGATTCGTCCCAGGCCGGTGAGCGCGGCGAGATGCCCCGGCTCCCGCGCGAGTACCCGGCGAAAACTGTCCGCCGCGGCGGCAAGCTCGCCGGCGCCCAGTTGCAGGAGGCCCAGCCGTACCCGCGCCGGCAGGTATGCCCCGGCAACCCGCTCCAATCCCGCGCGGGCGCTGGCGATGTCGCCGGTGTCCAGGGCTGTCAGCGCGGCCAGATACTGCCAGCGTGGATGCTGCCCCGGGGCCAGCGCCAGGGCGGCCCGGTAGCTGGCATGGGCCGCCGAGTCGAAGTGGTTCGCCTGGTAGACCATACCCAGGCGCGCCAGGGCCAGCGCGCGGTCGGCATCAGACCCGGGCCGGCTGGCCGCGGCGCGTGCATCGCGAATCACCGCAACGATCGCCGGCTCCAGACCCTGCAGGGACGGATGCGGGATATCCTGCGCATGGGCCGGTGGCAACACCAGCACCAGGGCCGCCGCGGCGGCGCGCACCAGGGCGTGGACTGCTTGGCGGATCGGATGCTCCAGATGTGGCCCCCACTCGAACTGAATTCCTGCAGCGAGCGTACTGGCTGACCTTCGGCAATGCCACCACGGCCATGGCCGTCCGGTCGCCGCCAGCGGCTATACTCTGGCGCGATGAGCCGTACCTGTTACGCCGCCGCCTGCCAGACGGATTTCCCATACCCGACCCGGAGGGAAGAGATCAGCGACCGCACCACGCGCATGTGCGAGATCATCGAGCAGACGATTACCGGTTACGAACCCTTCTTCGACGTGCGCCTGCTGGCGTTTCCCGAATTCGCCCACGCGGTGCCGATCCACGACAGCGCGCGCAAACTGCGGGAACGGCTGGCGGTGCCGGTGCCCAACGAACACACCCAGCGCTACGAACGGCTGGCGCGGGAGTACGGTTGTTACATCCAGACCGGTACCTTCCTGGAGGCGGACCCGGACTACCCGGATGCGGTCTTCAACACCACCGTGCTGGTGGGCCCCACCGGGGTGCTGACGAAATATCGCAAGGTCAATCCCTGGATCCCCTGGGAAGTGCACGCCAGCCCCCAGGACTTCGCGGACTACGACGCCCCGCTGTTCCCGGTGGCAGAAACGGAAATCGGCCGCATCGGGGTGGCCATCTGCTATGACTGGTTGTTCCCGGAGAGCATCCGCCAGATCGCCTTCAACGGGGCCGAGATTATTGTGCGGGTATCCGCCTACATGGACCCGTGGGGCGCAACCAATCCCATGGACTGGTGGACGCTGGTGAACCGCACCCGGGCACTGGAGAACACCACCTACGTGGTGGCCGCCAACCAGGGAGCGCGGATGCGGCACTATCCACCCTTCTCCTGGCCCGGCGGCAGCATGATTGTTGATTTTGACGGCCGTATCCTCGCTCAGGCGGACCCCGGCCCCGGCGAAAAAGTGGTGGTGGCTCCGGTGGACGTAGTGACACTGCGGCGGGAACGCGAACGTCGGCGCGGTCACGACATGCGCGCCCACCTGCGTTCCGATGCCCACCCCTACCTGCAGCAGGAATACCTGCCACGCCCCGGAAATGAAGATCACCCGCTGGAAATCAGCACACTCGAAAAGCGAATTCGCGATGCCAAGAAACGCCTGGTGTAGTCTCGCTGCCTGGATGGTGCTGCTGCTGACCGCCTGCAGCGGCGCCGACCCCTTTGTCCCGGACGCACGCCAGGTCGAGGCCAGCAACCGCGGTGTCGGCCTCATGGGCTACTTCGACTACGAAGGCGCGCGGAAGGTGTTCGCGCAACTGGCCGACGCCAATCCCCGCTGGACGCGCGCCCGGATCAATCAGGCCATTGCCACCTACAACCGCCAGCAACCCGGCGACGAGGAGGAGGCCCTGAAGATGCTCGCGGAGGTGCTGGCGCGGCAGCCGGACAACCTGCGCGCTGCCTACAACCGTGGCCTGCTGCTGGTGAACGCCGGGCGCGGCGCCGAGGCCCTGCCCTATTTCCGACAGGTACTGGCGGCGCGGCCCCGGGAGGCATACGCCGCCTACTTTCTCGGCCAGGTGCTGGCCCAGCAGAACGACTACGCAGGCGCGCTGGCTGCGTACCGGCAATCGCTGGCCGCGGATCCCTACCTGCGCAGCGCCGCCTACGGCGCTTTCCTCACCAGCCAGCGGTTGCGGGAACGCGACGCCGCCGTTGAATTCCTGGATATCTACCGCCGCCTGGAAAACAACCCGCGGGCGCGGCTGGTGGAGTACAAGTATTCGCGGCTGGGTCCCCTGAGCCTGGTAGCCGCGGAACCGTCCCCTGCCACTCCCCCAGCCGCCACGGACGGTCCGCTGTTCGCGGCGCCGGTGCCTGGCCCGCAACTCGCGGCGGCCCCGGCCGTCGCGAGCCTGGCGGTACTGAACCGCAGCGAAGACGGCCCCCCCATGGCCATAGCCGCCCTGGACGGTATCACCCAGGTGTTGCGCTGGGCGGACGGGGCCTGGCGACCCTACTCGGATTCCACCCTGTCCGGGATCGACCACGTCAACGCAGTGCTGTTTGGTGACATCGATAACGACGGCCACACCGACGTGTATTTCTGCCGCCAGGGTGGCAACCGCCTGCTGTTGCGAACCGACAGCGGTGACTGGCGCGACGTTACCGCCACCAGTGGCACCACCGGAAATGGCGGGGACACCCGCGACGGCCTGATGCTGGACGCCGACCACGACGGCGACCTGGACCTGTTGCTGGTCAATGGCGACGGCCCGGATCAGTTGCTGTCCAACAACCGCGACGGCAGCTTCCGCGACATCAGCGACAGCACCGGCATCGGAGGCGACCCGCGGCCATCCCTGGGGGCCCTGGCCCTGGACCTGGACCGGGACCGGGACACCGACCTGGTGATCCTGCACCAGACCCCGCCCCACCGGATCTTTATCAATGACCGGTTGTGGCAGTACCGCCCCGCCGCGGAAAACGCCTTCCTGCAGACGCCGGTGGCCGCGGCGGTGGCTGGCGACCTGGACGCCGACGGCGAAGTGGAGATCTATGCACGTTCCAGCGACGGCGCCCTGCAACGCTGGCTTCCGGCACGCGACTGGTCACACCAGTCCCTCGATGGGATTCCGGGAAGCGCGCTGGCGCTGGCGGATGCCAGCGGCGACGGCCGCCTCCAGTTGTGGAGTGCCGGGCCCGGCGGCGCCCGGGTGTTTGCCGGCGACCACGCCGTTCAGGCGGAACTGGACACGCCGCTACTGGCGGCGGTGCCCGCGCTCACCGACGACGGATCCGGACCGGGGTTGCTGGCAATCAGCCAAAGCGGCGAGTTGCTGTGGTGGCCCCCCGCGCCCGGACGGCCTGCCTACGCGCTGCTGGATTTCAGCGGGCGTGAGGACGACGCGGAATCCATGCGTTCCAATGCCTCGGGCATCGGCACCGAAGTTGCGGTGCGTCGCGGCCGTTCCTGGACCCTGAGCCACGGTTTTGGCTTGCGCTCCGGGCCCGGCCAGGACCTGCAACCGCTGGCGGTGGGGCTGGCCGGCGCTTCGCAACTGGATTTTGTTGCGCTGCAATGGTCCGACGGCGTGTTCCAGACCGAGCTGGGTCTCGCCGCCGGACACCGCCACCGGCTTAGCGAGACCCAGCGCCAGCTCTCCAGCTGTCCGGTGTTGTTTGCCTGGGATGGGGAAGGCTACCGCTTCGTAAGCGACATCCTCGGCGTCGGCGGTATCGGTTTCCTGCTGGCGCCGGGGCACTATGCCGAGCCACGGCCCTGGGAGTTTTTGCTGCTCCCGGATGGCCTGCTCCAGGCCCGGGGCGGCCGGTACCTGCTCAAGGTCAGCGAACCCATGGAGGAAACCGCCTACCTGGACAGCCTGCGCCTGCACGCTTTCGATCTGCCCGCGGGCTGGCAGCTGGTCCCGGACGAGCGCATGGCAACCGGCGAGCCCGCGCCGACGGGCGAGCCCCTGTTCTACCAGACCGCCAGTGAGCTGCGCCCACGCCAGGCGACCAATGACCGCGGCGAGGATCTGCTCGCGACGCTGGCGCACCAGGACGGGCGGGCTGCGCCACCCGGTCCGCGGGACCCGCGCTTTCTCGGGCGCCTGGCGGCGGATCACGTTCTGACCCTGGAGTTTGACCGGCCGCTGGATGCCGGAGCGGGGCGCCCGGTGCTGGTGGCCGACGGCTGGGTGGAATATCCCTACGCCCAAACCCTGTTCGCCGCCTGGCAGGCCGGGGCTGCGTACCGCCCGCCAACCCTGCAGGCGCGCGGTCGGGATGGTGAATGGCGGCTGGTCCACGCCCACTTCGGCTACCCGGCAGGCATGCCGCGGCGCATGGCGCTGCCGCTGGACGCGTTGCCGGCGGGCACCACCGGACTGCGCCTGCTCGGCAACCTGGAGATTTACTGGGACCGTATCCGGGTGGTCTATGCGCAGACCCCACCCACCCACGAAGAGCAGGTCCTGGCCCCGATCCGCGCCGAGGTCCGTGCCGCAGGCTACCCGCTACGCCACACCGGCGCGCAACGCCGCCCTGACTTTGACTATGCACGCCGCGCCCCGGTCTGGGACGCGCGCTACCTGGCCGGCGACTACACCGCTTTTGGCGAGGCTACCGCGCTGGTGACCAACACCGACGACGCACTGGCGATCATCGGCAGCGGCGAAGAACTGCACCTGGAATTCTCCGCCGGCACGCCACCGGCACCGGGGCGGCAGCGACATTTCGTCCTGGAGGCACGGGGCTGGGCCAAGGACATGGACCTGTATACGCGCGATGGCGGCCGCGTGGACCCGCTGCCCCGTCAGGCTGTCACCCTCAGCCGCCAGGCGGCGGTACTCAACAGCCAATTCAACACCCGCCAGCGCTCGGGTCGGCAGTAGAGCCGATTGCGCTCGGTGCTGATGTCCCCTGCAAGACCCGAATGGACCGCGAGCGGAGCCGGCCCGCCGGGGCGGGCTTGATGGATATCTCCGATCCCCGGCGCAGGAACAAGGGATACCGAAACGATGTCTGAAGCACCGGTGCGGCTCAATCTCGGCTGCGGTGACAAGCTGCTGGCGGGTTACGTGAACGTGGACGCCGTGGCCCAGCGCGCCGGGGCCCGGCCCGATGTTCGCTGCGACCTGCGCCGGCTGGAACCCTTCGCCGATGACAGCGTGGATGAGATTCTCGCGGTGCACGTGGTGGAGCATTTCTGGCGCTGGGAGGTCGAGGCGGTACTGGCGGAATGGCGGCGGGTACTGCGGCCCGGCGGCCGGCTGGTGCTGGAGTGCCCGGACCTGCTGGAGGCCTGCCGCCGGCTGTTGGCCGAGCCGGCGCTGGCGGCGGCGGCCGGACCGCAAGGCCAGCGCAGCATGTGGGTGCTGTATGGAGACCCCGCCTGGCGGGACCCGCTGATGGTGCATCGCTGGGGCTACAGCGCCGACAGCCTGGCGCAACTACTGGCCGCCTGCGGCTTTAGGAATTGCCGCCGCGAGCCGGCGCAGTTCAAACTGCGCGAACCCCGTGATATGCGGGTCACCGGCCAGAAACCCGACCCCGGCTGAGCGCGCTGCCAGCGTTTGGGTGACAGGCGCAATTCCGGTAGGCTCGCGCGCCATGCGTCCCGGAAGGTTTGGAATCCGCACGCTTTGGATTAAAATAGTAAAATACAATTTGATTAACAATCAATATTGGAATAACCAATGATGGGCATTGGCCTTTCTGCGCGAGGAATACTTCCATGAAGCCACCCGTACGCGTTGCCGTCACCGGTGCCGCCGGACAGATCAGCTATGCGCTGCTGTTCCGCATCGCCGCCGGCGACATGCTCGGTCCCGAGCAGCCGGTAATCCTGCAGCTGCTGGAGATTCCGGCCGCCATGGATGCCCTCAACGGGGTAATCATGGAACTGGAGGACTGCGCTTTCCCGCTGCTGGCGGGCATCCAGGCCAGCGCCGACCCGGAGGAAGCCTTCGGCGACGTGGACTACGCGCTGCTGGTCGGTGCCAAGCCCCGCGGTCCGGGTATGGAACGCAAGGACCTGCTGACCGACAACGGCAAGATCTTTACCGGCCAGGGCCGGGCCCTGAATGCAGCGGCCCGGCGGCGTGTACGGGTGCTGGTAGTGGGAAACCCGGCCAATACCAATGCCCTGATCGCGGCGGCCAATGCGCCGGACCTCGCCCCGGGCCAGTTCACGGCGATGACGCGCCTGGACCACAACCGCGCTATCAGCCAGCTCGCGTCACGCACCGGCGTACCCGCGACGGCAATTACGCGCATGACGATCTGGGGCAACCACTCCGCTACCCAGTACCCGGACATCAGCCATGCCCAGGTGGACGGCAAGCCGGCCACCAGCCTGGTGAAAGACGCCTGGTACCGGGACGAGTTCATCCCCACCGTGCAACAGCGCGGCGCGGCCATCATCAAGGCCCGTGGCGCCTCGAGCGCGGCCAGCGCCGGCTCCGCCGCCATCGACCACATCCGCACCTGGGCCCTGGGCAGCGCGGAAGGCGACTGGACCAGCATGGCGATCCCCTCGGATGGCAGTTACGGCATCACCCAGGGGCTGGTGTATTCCTTCCCGGTAAGCTGCGCGGACGGCAAGTACAGCATCGTCCCGGGCTTGCAGCTGAGCGACTTCAGCCGCGAAAAAATGGCCGCCAGCGAGAAGGAGCTGAAAGAGGAACGGGATGCGGTGCGGGATCTGTTGTAGCTGGCCGCCTCCTGCAATTCGTGTAAAAAAGTAACAACTCGAAATGCCGGACAGGTACTTCCGGTAACACCATGGCGGTCCTGTTTTGCTAACTCCTTGAAAAGCCGGGTGGATCCAGGTTGGCACGATTCTCGCTACATCCTGTGTGCCCCGTGCTAAGGGGCGATTCCGTTCCCTATCCGTTTTTCGAGGAGGAAATCGCCATGAGCGACCAGACCAAAAACAATACCTGGATGTACCTTGCGGCTGCCTTTGCCATCCTGATCCTGGTTGGCATCCTGACCAGCTGAACCTGGCGCCAGGTTTTTCCCAAAAAAAAGGGCGACCCCGCGGGTTCGCCTTTTTTTTGTGCCCGCGCCCCCGCGCCTGGCTCCGCTCAGTCGGCCAGCACGAAATCCAACTCCAGCATGTCGTAGCGGGCCCGGTGCAGGCCCAGTCGCTGGTACACCTGCAAGGCGTCCCGGTTGTCCTTGTCCACATACAGTCGTAGTCCCGCCACCTCCGGGTCGGCCTGCGCCAGTTCGCGAATGTGCTCAAACAAGGCCCGGAAAACACCGGCGCCGCGTTGTTCCGCGACCACGTAGACGCTCTGGATCCACCAGATATTTCCGCAGCGCCAGTCGCTCCACTCGTAGGTGATCAGGGTCTGACCAACCACGCACCCGTCCCGCTCGGCGATGAAGTAGCGCCCGTGGCCCGGCTCCCGAAACAGGGCCTCCACGCCGGCCCGCAGCCGCGGCAGCTCCAGCACCACGCCCTCGGTTTCCACCGCCAGCGCGCGGTTGTACTCGACGATGGTATCGCGGTCCGAGGGGTGGGCGTCGCGAATGATCAGGGAGGTGTCGGACATGGCCTGGGACAGTCGATATGAATATGAAGTTGTTCGCGCAGTATGCGCGAACAACGGAAGTAACAAAAAGACGGTTCAAATGAAAGTCTTTTTGTTGCTGCAGGTCAGGCCAGAAGCCTGGCCTGCAGCTCTAGTATTCATCCCGATAGCGCCGCACCCAGACCGTGGCGGCGGCAAACAGGCCACCTACCACCAAGCCGAACCACAGGGCAGGGTCGCGAAACGGTGCGCCCAGGCTGGTGAGCACCACGCCGTGCTCGCCGATCTTGTCGAGTCCGGCCAGGTCCAGGTGGATGCTGCCGTCCTCGCCCATCAGAAACCGGCTCTGGACGGCGGCCAGCAGGTACTCGCTACCGAAGATCCAGCGCTCCAGCAGCACCAACACGATCGGAACCAGCACCGCCACCAGGAACGGTGACCGCCGTACCGAAGCGGAAACCAGCAGCAGCCAGCCCACCAAAGGAAAGAACCAGAGTGACTGCAGAAAATACACGAACAGGACGTTGAACCAGGTGCTCGCCAGAGCGGCATTCGCCCAGACCAGATCCCATGCGCTTTTGTCGTAGTACCACACCAGTATGCTGGCGGTGACCAACAGGAACACGTGCACCGCAAGCACCATGGCCAAACTGAAGGCCGGCGCGGTCACCAGGGCGGTCGTAAATTTTGAAACCACGGTCTGGGTATCGGAGACCGGCATGGATTTCCAGAACAGCGCAGTCTTATCCTTGCGCTCTCCGTACAAAGCATCAAGGGAATAGAAAGAAATCACGAACAGCGTGAACAGGAAGAACACAATGGCGATGGTCAGCAACGCCCCCTGCACCCATTCCCGCTGCTTGTTTGCGTCCGCCAGCGCGAACGATTCCACCAGATACCCGAGATTGAGCTTGCTCAACTCGATGCTAACGTCATCATTCTCGATTCGTACGCCACCGATCTTGGAGATGATTTCGGTTTGTTTCTGGATCGCCTCCGCCTCCCGCTGGATCTGCTCCTGCAGGCGTTCGATCTTTTGCTGCTGCTGCTCCAGCCCGGCACGAACCTCCACCGTCCAGTTTCCTTCTCCGGCCGCATTCATGGCACCGGCAATCACACCCACCAGGCGCCCGGAAAAGGCGGTGGCGTCCCGTTCGATCTGCTGTTCCAGGCGCTTGATTTCCGCCTGCAGAGCGGCCTGATCGCGGTTGCCCTCCGCCTGGATCGCCTTTCCCGCCAGCTCCAGCGCATGTTGCGTCAGGGCGACGACATGTCCCGCCATTTCCGCATCGCCGGTCTCGACGGATTTCTCCACCAGCACCTCGGCCCGGCTTTCCATTTCTCGGCCCACGGCCTCCAATCGACGTTCCAGTTCCGCGGCACGGCGCTCCACGTCGGCGGCGGTGTCCTTCCCACCGGGGGGCGGTGCCGGCGATGCGGGCGCCGGTGTTGGATCTGGCGTCGGACTCGGGGTTGCGCCGGACGGTGGCACCGGCGGCACCGGTGGCGCGGGAGGCTCTTCGGGCGGCTGGCCGGGCAACAATCGATCCAGCTCCGCCAGCTCCGCGTCCAGCTGGACTTGCAGCTTGTCGATGTTCTCGCGGTGCTTGTTGATCGCGTCCCGGCTCTCGGAAATTTCCCGGAACTGGATGATCGCGCCGGTCTGATCAAAGTTTCGGCGTACGTCCGCCATGCTGATCACCAGCAGGGTAATGACAATCACCACCGCACCGGAGATCGCGGGAACCAGCCACAGGGCACGGTGCTCCCACACCTCGCGGCGCAGCAACCAGGCAAAGGCATTCATTTGGCGCTCCCTTTCATGCGCGCAACAAAAAGGTCGGTCAGCCCCGGAACACGGCGTTCTCCCAGGGGCTCGAGCTGCGCAGGGTCACAGTTCTCGAACAACATAACGTGTTCACCGAATCGCTCCCGCTCCATGATCGGATTCAATGCCCGCGCGGTTTCCACATGCTCGGGTGCAATCCGCATCTCCGCGAAGCGTTCGCCCAGTTCGTCCATCTGGACATTCAGCACGATGCTGCCGTCACGAATAAACAGGGCCTCGGTGAGGATCTTCTCGATCTCCTCGACCTGGTGCGTGGTTACGAGAATGGTGCGTTCTTCGTCGAAGTAGTCATCCAGAATCTGTTCGTAGAAGGCCTGGCGGTACAGGATATCCAGCCCCAGGGTGGGTTCGTCCAACACCAGCAACTTGGCATCGATCCCCATCACCAGCGCCAGGTGGAGCTGGGTGACCATGCCCTTGGAGAGCTGGCACACCTTGGATTTGCTGCTGATCTTGGTGCGGGCCAGAAAGTTCTCGGCACGTTCGCGTACGAAATGCGGGTGCACGCCGGCGACAAAATCCAGCGCCCGGGACACTTTCAACCACGGCGGCAGTACCGCAACATCCGCGATAAAGCACAACTGTTGCATCAGGTGGTGGCGCTGGGTGCGCGGATTGCTGCCCAGTACGTCCAGCTCGCCATCAAACCCGACCAGCCCCATAATTGCTTTGAGCGCGGTGGTTTTACCGGCGCCGTTTGGGCCGATCAGGCCCACGATACGACCGCGGGCGATGTCCAGGTCCACGTGGTCCAGGGCCATGGTCTTGCCGTAGCGCTTGGTTAGGCCTCGTGCCCTGATGACGGTATCTGACATGCGTCCCCCTGTTTATTAGTCGTCTTGCCCGAGCAGATCACGGGCCTTGAGGCCCAGGCGCTGGATGCGCGTTTGGATCTCGGGCCATTCCTCGTTCAGGAACTGCTCTCGCTCGCTATCCCGAAGGCGCTGGCGGGCGCCATCGGCTACAAACATGCCCAGCCCGCGGCGCTTCTCCACCAGCCCTTCTTCCGAGAGTTGCTGGTAGCCCTTGGAAACGGTGATCGGGTTGATCTTGAATTCGCCGGCGAAACTTCGTACCGAGGGCACAGCTTCCCCTTCCGCGAGGCGCCCCTCGAGAATCAGGGCGACGATGCGGTCGCGAATCTGCAGATAGATTGGCTGCTTGTCGTTCCAGCCCGATTCCATGAAGTAGTCCGTTCCGGTGTGACGGTTGGTCAGCGCAGAACCAGCGTGGTCCCAAGCGTGCGGATCATCATCTCCAGCCGGCTGCTGCGGGAGCCGGCCGGAATGCAATCCGAAGGGCGGCCTTTCTGACCCGCCACCTGAACATCCTGGCCGGAATCCGCCAGGGCCAGCCGCAAGGTCCGCAGGCCCGTTACGTGATCCCGCGCCGGGGCAATGGCCGGGGTCATCGCCGCCAGCGCGGCGGCGCCCTGGGCCCGGATTTGGGCTGCGATTGCGTCCTGGCCCGGGGTCGCGTCGCCTGCATGGGCGGACACGCCGGCCAGGAGGGTGAGTCCCAGCATGATGGTCTTGGCGCGTGCTTTCATATCGATTTTCCTCCTGCCTGCCACTCGGTCCTGATCCGTTCTGATCTAGTGTTGTAGTGAACTATAACACCTACTCAGGCTTTGTCAAGCACCGATTCCGGGGGTTTTTGCTGTTGCCCCGGGGGCTGGGAGAGCCGGGGACCTCAGTTGACGACGCTGGAGGGAGGCGCGCCTTCCACCCCGGCGGGCCGTTCCAGGTTCCACTGGGCGGCACGGACCGCGTCCGCCACTACCTTGGCCACCGCGTGGGCCAGATCCGGGTTGAGCCCCAGGGTCACCTGGCCTCCCTGGCGCACGTCGAACACCAGCCGCGGGCGTCCGCCGGCCTCGCCCTCCCCGGTCTGCATGCTCACCCCGGTGGCAAACAGGGCCGGCGCGCTGTGACTCGCCTCGGGCAGTTGCCTGGAAAAATTGGCCTGCTCCAGCGCCTGCTGGCGACGGAACTCCAGCACCGCGTCCCGGGCGCTGTCGCTTGCCTGGCGAACCACCTGGCTGTCCTGCCGAACCACCGTGTCGAGCAGATCCAGCAGCGACCCCGCCAGGCGGCGGGTGATCCAGAGCTGGCAGCGGGGACCGCTGACGCTGCTCAGGTACAGAGCGAGGCGATCCTCATCCGGTGCGTAGCGCACGAAAAACTGTTCCAGCGATTCACTCATGATCGGGTCCCGGGCGAAATGCCGGTCTGGCAGGTCGCACCTGCGATTGTAAGCTGCCGGAGGGTGGTGACGTCAGCCCCACAGGTTCAGCAGCCATTTCCCGGTCGGGTAGGCGAGCACCTGGGCATGGATGATCCAGGACACCAGCAGCTTGACCGGTGGCGCCACGCCCGCCAGCAGGCTGCCAAAGGTTTCACTGTAGGGAACCGCGGAGGGCCACAGGAAGGGCAGGGCCAGCCCGAGAATCGCGGTCTGCAGCACGGTCGAGGCGCGCCGCAACCAGCGGCCGCCGGCCAGACGCAGCAGCCCATACAGCAGCGCCAGCCCGTTCAATCCGACCATCGCCAGCAACAGGCCGGTCCATGCCGCCGGCGCCAGGCTGGCGGCCACCCGCGCGCGCCCATCGTCGGCAAGATCGCCACCCGCCGCGTAACGGGTTGTGATCTCGCCCGGCGCTGCCGGGTAGCCCAGCCGCCGGTCCAGGTCCGGGCTTGGCAATGCGGTCTGTGCCACCCAGTCTCCGATCTCCGGTGCGGACCATTCCGGTTGGCCGGCGGACGGTCCGATCCAGTCCAGAATCCCCAGCCAGCTCAGGGGGCAGGAAAATCGCCCTCCGCTCACGCGGCCCGCCGGGCACTGGCGGTCGCGATCCGTGTCCCCCGGATTCAGGGGCTGCACCATCGCCAGCGGATCCTGGCGGAAATACACCGCGGCGCCGCTGACCGCGAGGAACGCGCGAACGTCGGTGGTCGCCGCCGGCAGGCGCTCAAAATGACTCCCGGCGAAAACAAACGGGGCGTCGCCCAACTGCGCCAGGGCCAGGCTGAGCTTGTGGGCGCTGGCCCGTTGCAGCGGGGTGGACCGGGCGGCCGCCTCCCGGGCCAACCACTCCGGTGCCAGCCACAGGCCCGCCAGCAGCATACCCGCCAAGGGCAAGCTCAAAACCAAGCGGGCCCGATGCCGCCAGGGAAGCAGCCGGGCCAGCAACAGCGCGCTTCCGGCCGCCGCGCAGATTCCCAGCGCGCCAACCAGCGCCAGCGGCAGTTCCTGTCCGGTGGAGGCCGCATCCAGCAGACGCGTGTCCAGGATCAGCGCCCATGGGAGCCAGCCAAGCCCCAGGCACAGCAATAGCAACTGGCCCGGAAGCTCTTTGCGTGCGGCGCGCGCCGTGCTCAGGGCCACAAACCCAGAACCAGTCCCGCCACCAGGAACAACGCCACCCGGTAGCCCGCCTGGATCTGGAACAGGGCCATCGGCGAGCGGCACAACAAGTGATCGGAAAGCATGCTGGTGGCGACAAATCCCAGGCCCGCGAGCAGCGACCAGCCGAGGGTAGCCGCCAGGCCCGGTGGACGTACCGCGGCGAGAAACACCGCGAGCGCCAGCACACTGAGCGCGGTAGTGACCACGGTAGCACCCAGCGCCAGTTGGTGGTGGCGGTGCAGCTCCGCCTCGTGAAATCCGGTGGCCCGCAACCAGGCGCCGCCGAACAACAGCGGCGAATACCACAGGGCTCCGAGCCCGAGGCCCGTCACGGTTGCCAGCAATATGGCCCAGCCGTTGATTTCCTG
>JAJDOE010000101.1 GCA_022340345.1 Gammaproteobacteria bacterium | reverse complement strand
CCTGGAACGCGAGAGTGCGGCCTCCACCTTAAACCACCCGCGGCAGATTCCCGGCGCAGGGTCCCGGTGCACGACCATGCTGACGCCGGACTGGAATTCGCCACTAAAGACCTACCTCGGCGCGCAGCTCTTTCCCTGGGTACTGCTGTTCATTGGTCTGGTGATCCTGTTATTTGCGCTGGCCGATGTGCTGCGCACTCGCGCCAGCGCCGACTGGCCTGCAACCGCTGGCACCGTGGTGCGCTCGACGCTGGAAGCCACCGCCCCGCAGGCCAACGGACCGTCGCGCCGCGCCGCCTGGCGGGCGGCCATTCGCTACCACTACACGGTAGAGGGAGCCAGCCACAGCGGCCAGCGGGTGTCGTTCGCGTCCCCCGGGCCACTGGAGCGCGCCGCAGCAGAGGCGCTGCTGCAACGCTACCCGGTCGGCGCAGACGTGCGCGTCTTTTACCGACCGGACGCGCCGGCGGAGTCGGTGCTCGAACCGGGATTGTCGGGTTTTCCCTGGCTGTCGTTGTCCCTGGCCGGCCTGTTCTGCCTGGCGGGGATCGGTATGATCGTTGTCCTGCCCCGGTTGGCGGGGAGAGCCTGATTTCATGTTCATCGGACATTTCGGCGTAGCACTATCAGCGAAGGCAATCCGGCCGACGATCTCCCTCGGCACGCTGTTCCTGGCCGCCCAGTTCGTGGATCTGTTGTGGCCCACCTTGTTGTTGCTGGGAGTGGAACGGGTAGCGATTTCTCCCGGGATTACCCTGCTCACGCCACTGGATTTCCGTTACTACCCTTTCACCCACAGCCTGCTGATGAACGTGTTGTGGGGGGCGGCCGTCGGCGCCATTTTCTGGTGGCTGCGCCGTGACCTGCGCGGCGCGCTGCTGCTGGGCGTCTGCGTGGTCAGCCACTGGGTGCTGGACTTCGTGGTACACCGCCCGGACCTGCCACTGTACCCGGGGAACTCCCCGTTGCTGGGGCTGGGGCTGTGGAATTCTCTTGGCGGCACGCTGCTGGTAGAGGGCGTCATTTTCGCCACCGGCGTGGTGCTCTACCTGCGCACCACCGCGGCGCGAAACCGTGCCGGCCGTATCGGCTTCATCGCCCTGGCGGCGTTTCTGCTGCTGGTGTGGCTGGCTAACTTCGCCGGGCCACCACCACCCAGCGTGGCCGCAATCGCCTGGCTCGGTCATGCCCAGTGGTTGCTGGTGGTTTGGGCCTACTGGGTCGATCGCAACCGGGTGCCGCGGCGCGTCGATTGAGCGGGAGAAACCAGCAACGACTGGCCAGCAAGCGGAGGAGCCCGTGAGCAAAATTAACGAGGTGTGGCCAAATGGAATTCCGGCCGTGGGACAAACGGCAACCCGCTCGCGCCAGGTTAGCGCCCAGGATATCCAGCGGTTTACCGATATCAGCGGCGATCGCAATCCACTCCACTACGATGAGCGGGCCGCATCCGGGACCCGCTTTGGCGGAATCGTGGTACAGGGCGGCGTGACCAGCGCGATCCTCAATGCGGTGGTGGCGGAAGACCTCCCGGGACCCGGGACCGTATTCCTGCAGGTGAACTGGCGCTTCCAGGCGCCGGTCCGCCCCGGCGACACCATTACCGGCGAAGTCACGGTTAGCAGTGTCCGCGCGGACAAGCCGATCACGGAACTGCAGACCCGGGTGCTGCTCGCTGATGGCAGCGTGGTGCTGGACGGCACCGCGGTCTGCTACACCCTGCCGCTTGGCGGTTGAACGGGTGCTGACCCCGGCCAAACCGTCCGCGATTCGAAGCTTCGTTCTGACCCTGCTGGCGCTGGTGGCTTTCGCCGGCAACTCGGTGTTGTGCCGAATGGCGCTGGGCGCGGGCACCGTGGATGCCGCCAGTTTTACTTCGATTCGCCTGCTGTCGGGCGCGCTGGTCTTGCTGCTGATCCTGGCCGTAAACGGCAAGCCCGGGCGCGGCTTCTCCCGCGGCAGCTGGTCCGCCAGCCTGATGCTGTTTCTCTACGCCGTCACGTTTTCGTTTGCCTACATCCATCTGAATACCGGGACCGGTGCGCTGATCCTGTTCGGCTCGGTGCAGATCACCATGATCTTGCTGGCCCTGATGAAAGGGACGCGGTTGCACCTTGCGGAGTGGCTGGGAGTGATCACGGCCTTTGGCGGCTTCGTGTACCTGGTGGCGCCCGGGGTGAGCGCGCCGCCGCTGGGCGGGTTTACACTGATGGCCATCGCCGGCGCGGCGTGGGGCGTATATACGCTCAAAGGCCGCGGCTCGGACGACCCACTGGCGGATACCGCGGGCAATTTCATGCGAACCCTGCCGCTGGTGGCCGTGCTGAGCGGGGCCAGCGTGCATACCGCGCAGCTTAGCGCCCAGGGCATCCTGCTGGCGGTGCTGTCCGGCGCCGTCGCCTCCGGCATGGGCTACACCCTCTGGTACTCCGCGTTGCGGAGCCTGAGCGCCAGCCAGGCGGCGGTATTGCAGCTACTGGTTCCGGTTCTCGCCGCGCTGGGAGGCGTAGTCTTCATCGCCGAGGCAATTTCGCTTCGACTGATAGTTTCCGCACTGCTGATCCTTGGGGGTATCCTGCTGGTGATGCTCGGTAGTTACTACTCCGGCCCCCGATCGAGGGTCCAATCCTGAAGCACATGTCCCGCAATCCGGCCGTGGCGGTGTTTGTGGCGTGGACGATTGTTGCGGGACATGCCGCCCTGGGCGCGGACATCATGGACAGCTACCGCATCGGACCCGGAGGCAAGGCAAACGTGAGCTACCCGCCCTGGTTCAAGGAAAGCTTCCTTGACCTGCGGACCGATCTGGCCGAGGCGCAACGGGCCGGCAAGCGTGGGATCATTCTTTTCATCAGCGCCAAGAACTGCAACCACTGCCAGGCCTTTCTGGACACGACCCTGGCCGATCCGGAAACCAACGCGCGCGTGCGCAAACAGTATGACGTCATCGGGCTCGACATCTTCAGCGACCTGGAGATGACGGATATCCATGGCGCCACCCGCACCGTGGTGGATTTCGTTGCCGCCCAGCGGGCGCGCCTGACGCCGACACTACTGATCTATGGCGTCGAGAAGGCGCGTTTGCTGAAGCTGGTGGGTTTTTATCCACCACAAAAATTCAACCAGGTGCTGGATTACATCGAAGGCGGTCACTACGGGAACGAGACGCTGCGCGATTTTTTGCGCCGTTCGCAGCCCACCGCCGAATCGGCTAGCACCGCGCTGGCGGTCGACTACGAAATATTTACTCGCCCGCCGTATACACTGAACCGCAGCCGGGTGCCCGCCGAACGGCCCCTGCTGGTGGTATTCGATCGGGCGGACTGCCGCGCCTGTGACCGATTCCGGGCGAAGGTACTGCAGGATCCGGAGGTACGCAGGATGATGAGCGCTTTCGACGCCGTCCACCTGGATTCGACCGACGAGAAGACATCGCTGATTTCACCGGATGGCCATCGCCTCAGCCCGAAACAATGGGCCGATATCCTGCAGCTGGAATATGACATCGCGACGGTGTTTTTTGACGAGTCCGGTCACGAGGTGCATCGCCTGGATTCGGAATCCGGCCCCAGCCGCGTGCGCAGCTCTCTGGAGTATGTGTTGGAAAAGGCCTACCGCGACCATGACAATATGCAGCGCTGGCGCCGCGACCAGCACCGTCGTCAGGCGGCCGGCGCCGGCTAGAAGCATATGCGGGTACGTCCGGAAACACCCGGCGACAAGGACGCGATTGTTGCGGTCAACCAGGCCGCCTTCGGCTCTACTGCGGAGGCGCGGCTGGTGGACCTGGTGCGCGACCAGGTGCGGCCGATTATTTCCCTGGTAGCCGAGGACAATGACGAAATTGTCGGTCACATCCTGTTTTCGCCGGTTCATCTTTCCGGCAATCCGCAACTTCGGCTCATGGGCCTGGCGCCCATGGCCGTGACCCCGGACCACCAGCGGCAGGGAATCGGTTCCCTGCTGGTGCGGGCGGGACTGCAGGCCTGCCGCGAACTGGGCACCGGCGCGGTGGTGGTGTTGGGGCATCCAGCCTACTACCCCCGCTTCGGCTTCGTTCCCACCACCAGCCACGGCATCCACAGCGAATACCAGGCGCCGGCGGAGGCGTTCCTGCTGCTGGAGCTCGACCCCGGCTGTCTCGCGGGCGCCACAGGCACAATCCGTTACCATTCGGTTTTCAGCGACCACTGAGCCAAGCCATGACGAACCCATGCCACGGTTGCGGAATGTCGATCACCTGCCCATCAGGGTACACCGGCTGGAACGAGGCGGAAGCCGGGTCGGTGAATTTCCACGACTCGTTTGGGATCACGACCCGCGACCACGCCGCCGGGATGCAGAAACAATGACCCGGGAATATCATTTCGGACGGCTGGTAGACCACGTGCACCTGGTGGTTGCCGACGTAGACGCCAGCAAGGCCTTCTATCGTGCGGTTTTGGCGGCCCTCGGCCGCGAACTCTCCGGCGAGGGCGAGGGATGGTTCTGGTCCGATGAGCTGTTCGTCAGCGGCGGACAACACCGCAGCCAGGTACACCTGGCCTTCCAGGCGGAAGATCGCGAGGCGGTGCAGCGTTTTTTCGATGCCGGCCTCGCCGCCGGCGGAGGCGACAATGGACCACCCGGCGAGCGGGACTATCACCGCGGCTACTACGCGGCCTTCGTGCTGGACCCGGACGGCAACAACATCGAAGCAGTGTGGCACGGCCCGGCGGAACGGTCCGCGGCGTCCGTGGTGGCCACACCAAAAGAGGCCTGAGCGATGATTTTCCAAAAACAACATCGCGCCGGATTGGCGCTGCTGCTGGTCCTGTGTGCGCCCGCATCGCTGGCTGCCGACACCCGCCAATTGGTGGAGTTGCCGCTCATGATGCGCGAACACATGCTGACCAACATGCGCGACCACCTACTGGCACTGCAGGAGATCCAGCACGCCCTTTCGCAAGGTGACTTTGACCAAGCAGCGCAGGTAGCGGAGACCCGTCTGGGCATGTCCTCCCTGGACACGCATGGTGCCTCGCACATGGCGCCGCACATGCCAGAAGGGATGCGGACAACCGGCACCGCCATGCATCGCGCCGCGAGCCGGTTTGCGGTGATCGTCCAGGAAAGCGCGGTGCAGGGCGACACCCGGTCCGCCATTGGCGCCCTCTCGCTGGTGATGCAGCAGTGCGTAGCCTGCCACGCAGCCTATCGCACTCACTAGCTGCATCGGTGGCTTTGGCAGCGGCGGTTGACCAGCGGGCCATTGCTCGCGAATGGGCCGCACGCGGCTTCCATTGCGAGTTGTGGATGGATCCGCCCGGACAATGCTGGGAAGACTATGTCCATACCATGGATGAGCTGGTGCTGGTCGTGGAGGGCCAGGTGGAGTTCGAAGTCGATGGGCGCCTGCATCACCCCGCGATCGGCGTGGAGTTGTTGATTCCCGCCGGCACGCCGCATTCGGTGCGCAACGTCGGTCACAACACTTCGCGCTGGCTGTATGGCTACCGCCAGCAACCATGAATCCACTCGCGATCCGTCCGTTTCGCCCCGCGGACGAGAATGCGGTGGTTGCGCTGTGGGAAGAATGCGGATTGTTGCGCCGCTGGAACGATCCACGCAAGGACATTCGTCGCAAGTTGCGGGTGCAATCGGAACTGTTTCTGGTCGGTGAGCTCGACGGGCGGATCGTAGCCAGTGCGATGGCGGGCTACGATGGGCACCGCGGCTGGCTAAACTACCTTGCGGTGGCACCGGCGCTACGAGGTCGCGGCCTCGCACGCGGCATGATGGAATCGATTGAACGGAGCCTTGCGAACGCGGGCTGCCCCAAACTGAACATCCAGGTGCGTAGCGACAACGTGGCTGCCATTGGCTTTTACCGACGGCTGGGGTACCGGCTGGACGACGTGGTGGGTTTGGGCAAACGCCTGGAACCGGATGACTGATAGAATTGGGACGGGAGCAGAAATTCATGAGAACCAAAATCACTTTGCTGCTTGGAGCGCTACTGCTTAGCAGTGGCGCATTTGCAGATGACCTGAACGACGAAAAAAAGGCGGCCATCCGCGAACTGATGGAAATGACCGGGGCACATCAATTGCCCGCCCTGCTCACGCAGTCCATGGGACAAAAAATCACGCAATTGTTGCAGCAACGGGTGCCGATCTCGCCGGAGGCGGCGGCCACGATTCGGAAAGAGACCGAAGCGGCAGTCGGCGAGGCATTGAGCGAAGGCGGTTCGTACTACGAGGCGATCTATCCCGTGTATCACCAGCACTTCAGCCTGGAAGAAATCCGCGCGCTGATTGCCTTCAACAAATCACCAGCCGGCAGGAAAATGGCGCAAGTGATGCCCTCCCTGGTGCAGGACACGGCGGCGGCGGGCCAGCGGTGGGGACAGGAAGCTGGCCCGGCCATGTTTAACCGCGTCGTGGAGCGGTTGCAGAAAGAGGGACTGGTGAAGCTCCCCGATGGAAGCTGAATCCGAGCGCATCGAGCGCGCCGCCCTCGCTGATCTGCATGCAGCGGCCGGCGCCACGCTGACGACCCGGCTCGGGCTGGAGTTACGGCAGATTGGCGGGACTCTGGTGTCGCTGGCGGCAGGCCTGCCGGGCACCGCCGTCGTCATCAATCGGTGCATTGGCCTCGGCGTATCCCGCCCGGCCACCCGACAGCAGGTGCGGGAGATTGTCGCCAGCTACCGGGATGCCGGTGTGCAACGCTTCTTCGTTTCCCGGCACCCGCTGGCGGAACCGCCCGAACTGGCGCACTGGCTGCAGGACGAAGGA
This sequence comes from Gammaproteobacteria bacterium, assembly GCA_022340345.1. Classification (GTDB taxonomy): domain Bacteria; phylum Pseudomonadota; class Gammaproteobacteria; order HyVt-429; family HyVt-429; genus JAJDOE01. The sequence goes on along the minus strand of JAJDOE010000101.1, from coordinate 9,891 downwards.
CTGCTACCGGCGCGCGGCTGGCAAATCTTTTCCCGTACCGGTGACGCGCCGTCGTCGCCCACCACCGAGCTGTCGCTGCGCCCGGTCGGCTCGGATTGGGGAGAGAGCTTTGCGCGCATCGTTTGCGCCGCCTTTGATCTCGGCGACGCGGCAGTACCGTGGCTGGCGCAGATCCCCGGTCGGCGGAACTGGCACGTTTTCATGAGTTTTGATAATGGTTCGCCCGCGGGGACCGGAATTCTGTTTGTTCGTGATGGCCTGGCGATTTCGGATTTCGGCGCTACCGACCCGGCGTATCGTCGCCGTGGCAGCCAGGGGGCGCTGTTGGCACGGCGGCTGGAACGGGCCAGGCAACTGGGCTGCCGGCGGGTGCTAACCGAGACCGGCGAGGCGGTAGAGGGCGACCCGCAACACTCCTATCACAACATCCTGCGTTTTGGGTTCCAGCCCGAGTACGTGCGCGAAAATTACGCCCCGCCCGCCTGACGGCGAAGGTTTCAGGAGCCCGGCTTGCGACCCCGACGCGCCCGCGGGTGGGCCTTGTCGTAGACCCCGGCCAGCTGCTGGTAATCCAGGTGCGTATAGATCTGGGTTGTGGCGAGATTGGCGTGGCCGAGCAGTTCCTGCACCGCGCGCAGGTCACCACTGGATTCGAGTACGTGGCTGGCAAACGAATGTCGCAACATGTGCGGGTGCACCGGAATCTCTATCCCCTGGCGGCGGGCCCAGTACCGCACCCGGTCCTGCACGGTACGCGGGCTGATCCGTTTCCCGCGACGGCTCAGGAACAAGGCGCTGCCGCCATGGCCCGCCCACTCCGTCCGGGTCTCGCACCAGGCGGCCAGGGCCTCACGGGCCGGCGCACCCACCGGCACCAGTCGCTGCTTTCCTCCCTTGCCCCGCACCCGAACCAGCCCCTGGCCTGGGTCGTAGTCGTCCCGTTCCAGGCCGGTCAGCTCCGACAGCCGTAGCCCGGACGAATAGAAAAGCTCCAGGATCGCGCGGTCGCGACGCGCCAGCGGGTCTTTGCGTGCCACCGTCACCAGCACCGCCGCCTGCTCAATACTCAGGGTACCGGGTAGCCGGCGCGGCTGCCGCGGAGCACGGATACCCTCGAAGGGATTGGCAGTGGCCCGGCCTTCGCGGGCGAGAAACCGGAAAAATGCACGGCAGCTCGATAAAACGCGCTGGATGGACCGCCCGGACAGACCCTGCTGGTGGAGTTCCGCGGCGAAGGCACGGGCATGGCCGGTGCGGGTGTCCTGGCACAGGCCAACGCCACGGCGACCGAGAAACGCTCCCAGGCGACGTGCGTCCGCTGCATAGGCGTCGCGCGTATTTTCGGAAAGCCGGCGTTCGCTGCGCAGATGCTCGAGGAAAACACCGAGCAGGTCGGGAAGGTCCCGCGGGACCGGGCCGTCAGGGACTGAAACGCTCAAGGGCGGCGCCCACCAGTTCGCCCAGCCGGGAAAGGTATACCGTGCCGATTTCCGGGCGGAACCGGGCGGCGTCATCGGAACCCAGCACCAGCACGCCGCGTAACGGTTTTCCACCAAACGGTATCAGGGCGGTAGAGCGGACCTCCGCGCTGCGTTCCCCGAACAGGAACTTCGCCACCGGCTCCTCCAGGGAATCGCCGCAACGCACGCGGCCGCCACGAAGGCGTTCGCTGAGTTTCTGCATTATGGGGTCACTGGCGGAAACCAGCTCCGGTGTGCCGGCCTGGTCTTCGGTCACCATCAGGCGGATCACGCTGGCCTCCAGGCGAAACGCCTCCCGCAAGCCATCCTGGGCGGTAGCCAGCACGTCGTCCAGGCTGGCGGCGTCGGTCAGGCGAAGGGTCATCTGGTGCAGGCGTTCACTGGCCTTTTCGTTGTCCCGGGCGGTCTGAATCAGGGATTTCAACTGGCGTTCCAGGGAACGGTTGCGGGACCGCAGCACGTCCACCTGCTTTTCAATCAGCGAGACCGCACCGCGTTCGGTGTGCGGAATCCGCAGTCGGTCCAGGAGTTCCGGGTGGCGTTGGAAAAAACGCGGATGCTCGGCCAGGTAGTCGTGGGTGGCCTGTTCAGAGGCTACCGACATCTCGGACTGGCTGGCGGTCTGGTCGTTTTCTTTCATGCTGCCTACAAGTTGACGCTTCCGGTAAAAACGGTGGTGGCCGGGCCGCTGGCAAACACCGGTCGGCCCTCTCCTTCCCAGTCCACCTTCAGGATGCCTCCCCGCTGGTGGACACGAACGCTGGCATCCAGCAATCCGGCAGCGCGTCCCGCGACCGCCGCCGCACAGGCGCCACTTCCGCAGGCAAGGGTCTCGCCACTGCCACGCTCAAATACCCGCAGGGCGATGGCGTTTCGATCCAGGACCTGCATGAAACCGGTGTTGGTACGCTCGGGAAAACGCGGATGCCGTTCAATGACGGGTCCCAGGCGGTCCACCGGGGCCATGTTCACGTCGCTCACCGCCAGCACCGCGTGCGGGTTTCCCAGGCCCAGCACCCACAACGGAATGGTTTCTCCTTCAACTTCAAGATCATACCGGTCCGCGCGTTCGGGGGCCAGAAAGGGCACCGCGACCGGATCGAATTCGGGAACACCCATATCCACCCGAACCTCGCCGTCTGCCAGCAGCCAGGTGCGAAGACGGGTGCTACGGGTTTCCAGCAACAACGATTCGCTGCTGCTCAGGCCCGCGTCGACCGCGAAACGCGCCACGCAACGGGCGCCATTCCCGCACTGACTGGCTTCACTGCCGTCGGCGTTGAAAATACGATAGAAAAAATCCACCCCCGCACCGACCGCCGGCTCCAGACTCAGCACCTGGTCGCAGCCCACCCCAAGCCTGCGGTCTGCCAGCCAGCGAGCCTGGTCCGGTGTCAGGCGTACCGCCTGGGCAACCCCGTCGAAGACCACGAAGTCGTTGCCCAGGGCCTGCATCTTGCTGAACGGTAGGCGCATCAATTCTTCATCCTTACGGAGTATATTGAGAGATTGGCCGAGGAATAGCTTTCCGGTGCGCGACTATCTAACACAACACTTCGAACGACTGAAAGCGCATCCGAACCATTGGGTGCGCAAGAGCTGGGGCATCGGCCTGGTCATCGGTGGCATCCTGGGCCCGGTCCTGCCCATCCTCGGTACCTGGATGCTGCCACTGGGTCTGCTGTTGCTGGCGGTGGACTTTCCCTGGGCGCAACGCCTGAGCGATCGCCTTCACCGTTGGGGCCAACGGCTAATGAAAAATTATCGCCGTTTCAGGGCGAAAGGCAACCCGCCACCAGCAAGTGGCGATCACTCGGGCAGCTCACCGCGAGACCCCTAAGGCCCGCGGCAGCGAGTTGTTGTTCAACTTCCTCCGGTTCATAGGCAGCCAGCAACGAGTTGAAAAAATCCGTCCGCAACACCTCGGGTTCCTGAGAGGCGTAGCGCTCCACCAGCGCCTCGGCCACCTCGCGGGACGCCGGCCGGCGCAGGTCCATAACCAGTACCGCGCAACCTGGGCCACCGGCTTCGTTGATTCCGCGCCACAGGTCCAGGGGATCCGCCAGATGGTGCAACAGGCTGTTGCTGACTACCGCCTGCGTCGGGCCCCAGCGGGCCAGGCTGTGATGGCCCAGATACGCGAGCTCGAAGCGCACCCGCTCGCCGGCGCCGGCCTGGCGAGCCTTCTGCCGGGCCAGCTCCAGCATGGCCGGCGCCCCGTCGATGGCGGTAATGCGCGCCCCTGGATATGCGTGCGCCAGGCGCAGCGGGATGTCTCCGGGCCCGCATCCCAGGTCGAGGATGTTGGCCGGTTCCAGGTCGGGAAAACCCGTCCGGAAGGACTGTACGAACAGGGTGTTTGACTCCGAAAAATCCGCAGCGGCATAGGCGGCTGCCTGCTCGCGGTCATTCATCAACTCCGGTTCGGCCGTGCGTTGCATTGGCAATCCGATTTACAATTCCCGAACATGGTCTAGAATGGCGTGGCGGCAAGTACTCCGCCGCACCAGTCAGGTATCAGGTCACCGACGGGAGGCCGTCTTGGCAACAAGGCACCCGACAATTGGAACATGGTACGAAAACCTGGGCGAGGGCGTAAGCTTCCAGGTCACTGCCGTTGACAGCAGGCGCGGAATCCTGCGATTGCGCGATTCCGAAGGCAGCACGCAGGAAATTTCTCTGAAAGACTGGCAAACGCTGGAGCTGGAGCCGATCGAGGCCCCGGACCACGTTCTGGAGCCACTCGACGAGGACGAGTACCAGGAACTGGAACTCTCCGACCGTGGCGAGGAATGGACCGAATTCCAGGCCACCCCCGACGAATACTGAGCCTGGCTCCGCACCAGCACGACGGCAAGCGCCCTTTCCGGGAAGTTGACTTTTATTGTTCGCTACTTTAAAAAAGCAAGTGCCTGATGCTTCCTTGATATCAGGCCGCGACGCCCCGGAACGGGCGCCGCGGGCGGTCCGGGTGGGTACCGCCGCAGGGGTCGTCGGCGGGATGCCGGCGCACCCCGACCGGCGCGGGAATGCGCCGGGAACGGGAACCTTCCCCGTTCAGGCCCCGCGATTCGCGGGGTGAGCCGGGAGGCCTCGGGATAGGGGTCTCCCGGCTCTTATTTGGTTGCCTGGGCCGTTTCTCATCGAAATCGCTTGGGATATGATTCGTTCTCCTGTTGAATTGGCAATTTTCTCGCTCCAACCGGCCGTCTGCAGCCGCGGCTGCGTTCGATTTTCTGGCAAATGAACCCCTTGGATTTTTTTCGCCGCCAGACGACCGGTGGACCGTAGCGTTCGAATTCCCAATCCGATGCATCTTCCAGTGATAAGCGCGGCCCGCGCAATCGGCGGTCGGACCCAATGAATCTGCACGAATACCAATCGAAAGAGCTGTTTCGCCAATATGACATTCCGGTGCTGGCGGGCCGTCTCGCCCGTAGCGCCGCCGAGGCCGAAGCGGCGGCCACGGAACTTGGCGGAAACAGCTGGGTGGTCAAGGCCCAGGTGCACGCCGGAGGACGTGGCAAGGGTGGCGGAATTCGCAAGCGGGACAGCGCCGTTGAGGTCGCCACGGCCGCGGCGGAAATGATCGGCACGCGGCTGGTGACCCATCAGACCGGCGCCGAGGGCCAGCCCATCGACAGCGTGCTGGTGGAGTGCACCACGGAGATTCGCCGCGAGCTGTACCTGGCGCTGCTGGTGGATCGCACCCTGGAACGGGTGGTGGTGATCGCCTCTACCGAAGGCGGCATGGATATCGAGGCGGTAGCCGCCGAGCGGCCGGAGAAGATTCTCAAGGCGGCGGTGGATCCCGCGGCGGGATTGCAGGGCTTCCAGTGCCGGCGGCTGGGCTTTGCCCTGGGCTTCGATGCCGCCCAGCTGAAGGCATTCGCCGCGGTGCTGGGCGGGCTGTACCGGTTGTTCGTGGAAAACGACGTCAGCCTGGTGGAAATCAATCCGCTGGTGGTTAGCGGTGACGGGCGGCTGGTGGCCCTGGATGCCAAGATTAACCTTGACGACAACGCCCTGTTCCGTCACCCGCGGCTGGCGGAAATGCGCGATGTTGCCCAGGAAGAGCCACGCGAGGCGCTCGCCCGCGAGGCGGACCTCAACTATGTGGCGCTGGACGGCAATATTGGCTGCATGGTCAACGGTGCCGGACTGGCCATGGCCACCATGGACCTGGTCAAACTGCACGGCGGCGAGCCGGCCAACTTCCTCGACGTGGGCGGCGGTACCACCGCGGAGCGGGTGGCTACCGCATTCAAGCTGATCGTGGCGGACGAAAAAGTGCGCGCCATCCTGGTCAATATCTTCGGCGGCATCGTGCGTTGTGACCTGATCGCCGAAGGCATCATCGCCGCCATCCGCGAGGTCGGCATCGCGGTGCCGGTGGTGGTACGCCTGGAGGGCACCAATGTGGAGCGCGGCAGGCAACTGCTGGCGGAAAGCGGACTGGACATCATCGCCGCGGACGGTCTGGACGCCGCCGCCGCCCGGGTCGTGGAGGCCGCCGGCGGATGAGCATTCTGGTTGATCGCGATACCGCGGTGCTGTGCCAGGGTTTCACCGGCCGCCAGGGCAGCTTCCATTCCGGGCAGGCCATTGAGTACGGCACCCGCCTGGTGGGCGGGGTCACGCCGGGCAAGGGCGGTCAGCGGCACCTGGATCTGCCGGTATTCGACACGGTGGCCGATGCGGTCGCGGAGACCGGCGCCACCGCCAGCATGATCTACGTTCCGGCCCCCTTCGCCGCCGACTCGGTGATGGAGGCAGCGGATGCCGGCCTGGAGCTGGTGGTTTGCATTACCGAGGGCATTCCGGTGCTCGACATGCTCCGTGCCCGGGCCGCCCTGCGCGGCAGCAACACGCGCCTGGTGGGGCCCAATTGTCCCGGGGTCATCACCCCCGGGGAGTGCAAGATCGGCATTATGCCCGGCGCGATTCACCAGCCCGGCACGGTGGGCATCGTGTCCCGCTCCGGCACCCTGACCTACGAGGCGGTGCACCAGACAACCCTGGCCGGCCTGGGACAGAGCAGTTGCGTGGGCATCGGTGGTGACCCGATCCACGGCCTGGGTTTCGTGGACGTCCTGGAGCTGTTCGAGGCCGACCCCGACACCCGGGGCGTGATCCTGGTGGGAGAGATCGGCGGCAGTGACGAGGAAGCCGCCGCGGAATTCATTGCCGGCCACATGTCCAAGCCGGTAGTCGGATATATCGCCGGCGTAACCGCGCCCAAGGGAAAGCGCATGGGCCACGCCGGGGCCATCATCAGCGGTGGCAAGGGCACCGCGGAGGAAAAATTCCGCGCCCTCGAAAAGGCCGGCTGCGGTATTGCCCGCTCGCCCGCCGAAATCGGGTCACGAATGGCGGAGATGCTCGCCAGCTGACGCCAACGGGGCCTTTTCAGCGGACATTTCTTTCGGGATATACTGGGCCGCCAAGAGAGGCAGAGGTCGAGGCGAATGGAAATTGCCGCCCTGCAGTACCACTCCGGCCGCGGCTGGTCCCAGCCGGATTTTCCGGACCTGGACAGCGCTCATACACTGGTGCTGGTTTTTGGCGCCCCCGAGTACCTGGCCAACCAGCAACCCCTGCGGGAGTTGCGCACCCACTATCCCAACGCCTGCTTTCTTGGCTGTTCCACCGCCGGCGAGATCCTGGGTCAGGAGGTGTTTGACCGCTCCCTATCGGTGGGCATTGCGCGCTTTGCCCGCACCCGCTTGCGCCGGGCCCATGAGCCCATTCCCGGCAGCGCCGATTCCGAGAGCATCGGAATCCGCCTCGCCCGCTCACTTGCCGCGCCGGACCTGGCTCACGTGCTGTTGTTGAGCGATGGCCTGCAGGTGAACGGTAGTGCGCTGGTACGCGGCGCTACCCGCGAAATCGGCGGAGCCACCCTCACGGGCGGGCTGGCGGCAGACGGAACCGACTTCCGCGCCACCTGGTTACTGGATGACAATTGCGAACCGGTGACCGGACAGGTGACGGCACTGGGTTTTTACGGTGATGCCATCCAGGTTTCCTACGGTTCCATGGGGGGCTGGGATATCTTCGGGCCCGAGCGGGTGGTCACCCGCTCGGAAGGCAATGTCCTCTACGAGCTGGATGGGCGACCGGCCCTGGATCTGTACCGCAAATACCTGGGCGACCAGGCGGACGGACTACCGGCCAAGGGCTTGTTGTTTCCCCTGTCCCTGCGCCGCCATCGTCGTGACCAGGAGGACGTGGTGCGAACCATCCTCGCGGTCGACCCGGAACGCAACTCCCTGACCTTTGCCGGAGACGTTCCCCAGGGCTGGCTGGCTCGCCTCATGCGGGCAAACTTCGAACGCCTGGTCAGCGGCGCTGAGGATGCGGCCGGGTTGGCTCGCTGCAAAGCGCACAACGGAAACCGGCTGGTGCTGGCCATCAGCTGCATGGGACGGCGACTGGTCCTGGGAGAGCGCGCCGAGGAAGAGACCGAAGCGGTTTATCACCAGCTGATGCAGGCCCGCGACGACCACATGCTGGGTTTTTACTCCTACGGCGAGATTGCTCCTCATGCGCTGGGGGACTGCAAACTGCATAACCAGACCATGACCATCACGACTCTGAGCGAAGCATGAACCGCCTGCTGCAACGGCACCTGCGCCGCCTGGCGCTGGACCCGGGCTCGCCGCCCGGCACCGCGGAATGGCAGGCCTTCCTGGAACGGGTGGAACACGCCTACGAAGACGGCGAACGCGGCCGCTACCTGCTGGAACGTTCCCTGGAAATTTCTTCCCGGGAAATGCAGGACCTGTACGAGGAACTGGCCCAATTCACCCAGGCGCAGATCGCCAGCGAGCAGAGCAAGTTCGAAACCGTGGTTGGCGCGATGGCGGACGGCGTCCTCGCCGCGGCCCTGGATGACGGCCAGTTGCTGGTAATGAATGCCGCGGCGCGGGAAGTTCTGGGAGACATCAAGCAGGTCTCCATGAAGCACTTCGAGGTCCACGACGACTCCGGCGAACGCCTGGACGACGAAGCCGTGCGCACGATCATTCGCTCGGGCGGTACCTTGCGGGATGACCACGCACTGGTGCGGGGCCGCCGTGGAGTGGAAGCGTCACTGAGCATCACGCCGCTTAGCCGGCATGGCCAGGTGGATGCCTACGTGCTGACGTTCCGCGACATGGAAGAACAGATTCTTCTGCAACGGGAACTGCGCCGCGCCGCAGAAATTTTCGAGAACGTCCGCGAGGCAGTGATCGTGACCGACGCGGACGCCCGGGTGATCCAGGTGAACCGTGCTTTCACCGCCATGAGCGGCCAGACCGTGGAAGACGTGCGCGGCCAGGTTCCGGGTTTTCTTTCGGAAACCACCTACGATGCAGGTTTTCTTTCGGCCCTGTGGGAGGCCGTACACAAGCGCGGCAGCTGGCGCGGCGAGGTACGCGACCGGCGGAGCGGTGGTGAATCCTATCCACTGGAAGTGAGTATCGCGGCGGTAAACGACCACGACGACCGGCTCACCAACTATATTGTCATCGCCCGGGACGTAAGCGAACTGCGCCGCGCCCAGGAATCCGTGGACTACCTGGTCCACCACGACCCTCTTACTGGTCTGCCTAATCGCCTGCTGCTTCGCAACCGCCTCGACCTGGCGATTCGCGAGGCCCGCAGCGGGAATCACAACGTCGCCCTGCTGCACCTGGACCTGGACGACTTCAAGACGGTGAACGACAGCCTGGGCCACGGCGCCGGCGACATGCTGCTCAAGGAGGTGGCCCGGCGCCTGAGCGCCTCGGTGTCCGCCAACGATTTGCTGGGACGCCTGGGGGCCGACGAATTCTGCGTGGTAATGCGACGCCCGGCGGGAGCGGGGGCGGCCGCGGCCACCGCGCGGCGCCTGCTGGAAGTCATCGCCGCGCCCATGCAACTGGAAGGCCGCGAGACCGTGGTTACCGCCAGCACCGGTATCTCCCTGTACCCGATGGATGGTGAAGATGTGCATTCGCTGGTGAAAAACGCGGATACCGCCCTGCACCGCGCCAAGGAGGTGGACCGAAACCATTACGAGTTCTACACCGAGGAACTCAGCGCCTCCGCCTTCGAGCGCCTGTCCATGGAGTCCGCCCTGCGGCGCGCCATCCGCCAGAACGAGTTCGAGCTGTTCTACCAGCCCCAGGTAGCTTTGGCCGACGGCCGCATCTGTGGCGCGGAGGCCCTGTTGCGCTGGCGCCACCCGGAACTGGGGGTGCTCACGCCGCGCCACTTTCTGCGCCTGGCGGAGGAGATCGGACTGACCCTGGAACTGGGGGAATGGGTATTGGCGGCGGCCTGCCAGCAGATCCGCCGCTGGCGGGACAGCGGCCATTCGTCGCCACGTATCGCCATCAACCTGTTTGGACGACAGGTGCAGAGCACCAGCTTGCCCGCTATC
>JAJDOE010000047.1 GCA_022340345.1 Gammaproteobacteria bacterium | reverse complement strand
AGAACATCGCCAGCACCGATGGAATTACCCACCTGCACCAGCGGTCGCTGGTTGATGTTGGTGTTCTGGTTGGAGCGCGTGTACTTGATCAGGCTGTAGATATCCACGCCCGGCTCATCCGGGGTGGTCTCGTCGTCATTCACGCGCACCACGATGCGCGAAGCGTCCACCGAGTCCACGCGACCACCACGGCGGGCCACGAGGGTTACCCCGGAGTCCACCGCAACCGTGCGCTCCATCCCGGTGCCGATCAGGGGCTTTTCCGAGCGGATGGTGGGCACGGCCTGGCGCTGCATGTTGGAACCCATCAGCGCGCGGTTGGCGTCATCGTGCTCGAGGAACGGAATCAGGGATGCCGCCACGGACACAATCTGGGACGGCGCCACGTCAATAAATTGCACTTCGTCCGGCGTACGCAGGTTGAATTCACCCATGTGACGGCAGGACACCAGTTCATCGGTCAGCCGGCCTTTCTCATCCAGGGTGGCATTGGCCTGGGCGATGACGTACTGGCCTTCCTCGATCGCGGACAGGAAGTCGGCGCGCTCAACGATGCGCCCGTTCTCCACCTTTCGATACGGCGTCTCCAGGAAACCGTACTCGTTGGTCCGTGCGTAACAGGCCAGCGAATTGATCAGGCCGATGTTGGGCCCTTCCGGCGTCTCAATGGGACATACCCGCCCGTAATGGGTCGGGTGCACGTCGCGTACCTCGAATCCGGCGCGCTCCCGGGTCAGACCGCCGGGACCGAGCGCCGATACCCGCCGCTTGTGGGTAACCTCTGACAGCGGGTTGGTCTGGTCCATGAACTGGGACAGCTGGCTGGAGCCAAAAAACTCCTTGATTACCGCGGATACGGGCTTGGCGTTGATCAGGTCCTGGGGGGTCAATTCCTGAATGTCCGCCAGGCTCAGGCGTTCGCGGACCGCTCGTTCGACTCGCACCAGGCCGACGCGGAACTGGTTCTCCACCAACTCGCCTACCGAACGCACCCGCCGGTTTCCCAGGTTGTCGATGTCGTCAATCTCGCCTTCACCATTCTTGAGCGCGATGAGTTCCTTCATCACGTCCACGATGTCCTGCTTGCTCAGGGTGCCGGGCCCCTCGTCGGAATCCCGGCTCAGGCGACGATTGAATTTCATGCGGCCCACGGCCGACAGGTCATACCGATCGATATTGAAAAACAGGTTGCTGAACAGGTTTTGGGCCGCGTCCTTGGTCGGCGGCTCACCCGGTCGCATCATGCGATAGATCTCGACCTGCGCTTCCAGCTGGCTGCGCGTGGCGTCGGTACGCAAGGTATCGGAAATGAACGGACCCCGGTCCAGTTCGTTGGTGTAAATCGTATGCAGCTCGGTGATTCCGAGTTCGCGCAGCGTTCCGAGCAGTTCTTCGGTCAGCTCGTCATTCGCGCTCGCCACCAGCTCGCCGCTTTCGGTGTCGATGATGTCTTCACTGAGGGCCTTTCCGATCAGGAAGCTCTCCGGCACCACGATCTCCTCGTACGCCGACTTCTCGAGTTCCTTGACGTGCCGCGCGGTGATGCGCCGACCGGCCTCCACGCGCACGTTGCCGCGCGGCGAGGTGATATCAAAATCCAGTTGTTCGCCGCGCAGACGAGCCGGAACCAGCTTCATCTTCACCTTCTCGCCATCCACGCGGAAGGTGTCGGTCTCGAAGAACAGGCTCAGGATCTCCTGGGTACCAATTCCCAGGGCGCGGAGCAGTACCGTGGCCGGCAGCTTGCGGCGCCGGTCAATACGGATGAACAGCAGGTCCTTGGGATCGAATTCCAGGTCAAGCCAGGACCCGCGGTAGGGAATCACCCGCGAAGAAAACAGCAGCTTGCCCGAGGAATGGGTCTTGCCGCGATCGTGATCAAAAAATACGCCCGGTGAGCGGTGCAGCTGCGAGACCACCACCCGCTCCGTGCCATTGATGATAAAGGTCCCGTTGTCGGTCATCAGCGGCATTTCGCCGAGGTAGACCTCCTGCTCCTTCACCTCACGCACGTTCTTGGCGCCGGATTCGTGCTCCTTGATTACCACTACCAGGCGCAGCACCACCCGCAATGGGGCGGCGTAGATCAGGCCGCGCTGCTGGCATTCCTTTACGTCAAATGGCGGTTCGCCGAGGCGATAGCTCACAAACTCCAGCGACGCATTGCCACTGTAGCTCTCGATGGGGAACACCGACTTGAACGCCGCCTGCAGTCCCTGATCGATACGCTGCTCCGCGACGACTTCCGCCTGCAGCAGCTTGTGATAGGAGTCCTTCTGGATCGCGAGAAGATAGGGCACAGTATGCGTAAAGGCACCGCTGCGCTTGCTGAAACTCTTGCGAATCCGCTTTTTTTCGGTAAAGGAGTAGGTCATCGGCTATCCTCGGGCGCCTTGCCCGGTTGGAAGTCGGTGTTCACCGGAATCCGGTGATAAAAATACGCACAGACCCGCCCCGGAACCCCGAAGGGCCCGGAACGGGCTGCGCGGATCGTCGTGAAACAGCAAGTCCGCCTTACTTGACCTCGACGGTCGCGCCGGCTTCTTCCAGTTGTTTCTTGATCTCTGCCGATTCGTCCTTGCTCACGCCTTCCTTGACGGTCGTGGGTGCAGATTCCACCAATTCCTTGGCTTCCTTCAGGCCCAGGGCGGTAATGGCCCGAACCGCCTTGATCACGGAGACTTTGTTGTCTCCGAAGTTTGCGAGCACCACATCGAACTCGGTCTGCTCTTCCGCGGCGCCACCGGCATCCCCGCCGGCAGCGGGCGCCGCCGCCATCGCGACCGGAGCGGCCGCGGTAACGTCGAATTTCTCTTCGAGGGCCTTGATCAGATCGGACAGGTCCAGGACCGACATATCGGAAATGGCATCCAGGATCTCTTCTTTGCTAACAGCCATGGTCATTGAACTCCAGAGTCTCTAAAAATAAACAGTTATCAGGTCAGTTTTCGAAGGCAGTTTCAGGCGGCGGCCTCTCGCTGATCGCGCACCGCTGCAAGGGTGCGAACGAACTTCGAGGGAACCGCGTGCAGGGTGCCAACCAACTTGCTGATGGGCGCCTTGAGCGTCCCCGCCAGCATGGACAGCAGTTCCTGCCGGCCCGGAAGCTTGGCCAGGGCGTCGATTTCGTCCGCCGAAAGCAGCTGGCCGGACATGGCGCCCACGGTGAGCTTCAGCCGGTCGTGGGTCTTCGCAAAGTCCCGCAACAGCTTGGCCACCGCCACCGGATCCGGCGAAAGCGCGAAAGCCAGGGGACCCACCAGGTGATCGTTCAGGCAACCGAAATCGGTGTCCTGAACCGCGCGCCGGGCGAGGGTGTTCTTAACCACCCGCAACCAGACGCCCGCCTCGCGGGCCTTGCTTCGCAATTCCGTCATTTCCGCAACGGTCAGGCCACGGTATTCCGCCAGCACAGCCGCGCCGGCGCCATCAAGCGCGCCAGTCACAGCCGCCACAACGGCCTTCTTTTGCTCCAATGCTTGGCTCATAATAACGAGCAACCTCCAGTTACGAACGGTGCCCGTACTCTCCGAAGAGTCCGGGGGTCGGTACACCGTCTGCGCAGGCTTCAGGATTAAGCTGCCCGGAACATCCGGGCGGCGCCTGCGGTCTTCGACGACCTGTAATAGCTATCACGAGCTAACACCAGCTACGCAAGGCCATTACAAGGCCAACCCACCATCCTGGTTCCGGCCCTAAGACCGGACATCCATCCTTGTTCGTGCGGCGGGCCCGGCCTACCGGCCCGCCAGATTCCAGTTCGCCTCAGGCCAGCGGCAGCGATCCACGATCCACACGGATACCCGGACCCATGGTCGTGGACAGCGTCACCCGCTGGATAAATTGCCCCTTGGAGGTGGCCGGCTTGGCCTTCTGCACCGCCGCCAGAAGCGCCAGGCAGTTCTCCTTCAGGGCGTCTTCGCTGAACGAGGCCTTGCCGATGGCGCAGTGGACCACGCCACCCTTATCGTTGCGAAAACTTACCTGTCCGGCCTTGGCATTCTTCACCGCTTCGTCCACCTTGGCGGTCACCGTGCCGATCTTGGGATTCGGCATCAGGCCGCGGGGACCCAGGATCTGGCCCAGCCGACCCACCACCTTCATGGCGTCCGGGGTGGCAATCACCACGTCAAAATCCAGTTGGCCCGCCTTGACCTGTTCGGCCAGGTCATCCATGCCGACAATGTCGGCCCCGGCCGCGGCCGCGGCCTCGGCCTGCGGCCCTTCGGCGAACACCGCTACGCGCACCGTCTTGCCGGTGCCGTTGGGCATGACCGTGGCGCCACGCACC
>JAJDOE010000029.1 GCA_022340345.1 Gammaproteobacteria bacterium | reverse complement strand
CTGGACCTGGCGCAGGAAGAGGGCATTACCCTGTTCGGTACTTCGGCCAAGTACATCGACGAGCTGCGCAACCGGGGGATCGTGCCCTCCCGCGGACGGGACTTCCCCCGTTTACGTACCCTATGTTCCACCGGCAGCGTGCTGGTGCCGGAGGCCTTCGACTGGGTGTACGAAAATTTCAAACGCGACCTGTGCCTGGCATCCATCTCCGGTGGTACCGATATCATTTCCTGCTTCGTGCTCGGAAACCCGCTGCTACCGGTCTACCGCGGCGAATGCCAGTGCCGCGGTCTGGGGATGGACGTGCGGGTTTTCGATGCGGCCGGGCGTGCCATTACGGGCGAGAAGGGCGAACTGGTGTGTTGCGCTCCCTTCCCGAGCCAGCCGCACGGTTTCTGGGGAGACACGGACGGATCGCGTTATCACAAGGCCTACTATGCTCGCTTCGATAACGTGTGGTGTCACGGTGACTGGGTGGAGTTGACCCCGCGGGGCGGCGTCATCGTATACGGGCGCTCCGATGCAACCCTGAACCCCGGTGGTGTGCGTATTGGTACCGCGGAGATCTATCGCCACGTGGAGGACCTGCCGGAGATCGCCGAGTCCATCGCGGTGGGCCAGGAATGGAACAACGACGTGCGGGTCATCCTTTTCGTTCGTCCTGCGGACGGCGTGACGCTGGACTCCGCGCTGGTCGAGCGCATCCGTCGCGTTATCCGGGACCGCTGTTCGCCACGCCACGTTCCGGCGCGGGTGCTCGCGGTACCGGAGATCCCGCGCACCCGTTCCGGAAAGATCACCGAGCTGGCGGTGCGCGAGGTGATCCACGGCCGCCCGGTGACCAATCGCAATGCCCTCGCCAACCCGGAGGCGCTGACGCATTTCGCGGACCGGGAGGAGCTGCGGAACTAGCGGGCCACGGGCTTGTAACCCGGCCCCGCCCGGAGGAAAATAGTTGCAATTGTAACTATTAGCCTGCGGAGGCCCAGCATGGCCACGGAAGTACTTTCCTACCTGGCCGGATTCGGCAACGAACAACAGAGCGAGGCACTGCCCGGCGCCCTGCCGGAGGGTCGCTTCTCTCCCCAGCGTTGTGCCTACGGCCTGTACGCGGAGAAATTCAGCTCGACCGCATTTACCGCTCCGCGTGCCGAAAATCGACGCAGCTGGTTCTATCGCCTGCGTCCGTCGGTGGTGCACGGCGAATTCCAGCCACGGGAGGCGGGAGCGTTGATGACCGCGCCGCTGGACTCCGCCGCGCCACCGGATCCGTTGCGCTGGGATGCCTTCGCGGTACCGGACGCGCCACAGGATTTTGTCGACGGGCTGGTGACCCTGGCCGCGAACGGCAATGCCCACCTGCAGGCGGGCATCGCGGTCCACCTGTACCTGGCCAACCGGTCCATGCAGGAACGGTTTTTTGGCAACGCGGATGGCGAGCTGCTGATCGTTCCCGAGTCGGGCGGGCTGCGGCTGCACACGGAATGCGGCGTACTGACGATCTCGCCAGGAGAGATCGGTGTCGTACCCCGGGGCATGAAATTCCGGGTGATGCTGATGGACCAAACGGCGCGGGGCTACGTGTGTGAAAATTACGGAATGCCGTTCGGCCTGCCGGAACGCGGTCCGGTGGGCTCCGATGGTTTCGCCAACGACCGGGATTTCCTGTCGCCGGTGGCGGCCTTCGAGGACCGGGAAGGGGATTTCGAGCTGAGCTGGAAGTTCCAGGGCGGCCTGTACCGCGCAGCCATCGGCCACTCACCGCTGGACGTGGTGGCCTGGGTAGGCACATCCTTTCCGTATAAGTACGACCTGGCGCGATTCAACACCATGGGCTCCGTCAGCTACGATCACCCCGACCCATCCATCTACACCGTACTCAGCTCGCCATCCGATATGCCGGGCACCGCGAATGCGGATTTTGTCATCTTTCCCGGCCGCTGGATGGTGGCGGAAGATACGTTTCGTCCACCGTGGTTTCACCGCAATTTCATGAGTGAGTTCATGGGCCTGATCCACGGCCAGTACGACGCCAAACCCCGTGGCTTCATTCCCGGGGGCGCCAGCCTGCATAACTGCATGACGCCGCATGGGCCGGACCGCGAAGCCTTCGAAGGAGGTTCACGGGCGGACCTGGGCCCCGAGCGCATGCGCGACACCCTGGCATTCATGTTCGAGTCGCGTTTCGTGCTGGTACCCACGCGCTTCGCGCTGGAATGCGAGCAGCGCCAGCGCGGCTACCGCGCCTGCTGGCAGGACCTGGAGAAGCAGTTCGATGGCGAACCCTGAAGCGTGTCTGGAGCTGCCGGAATTTCTGCCGTTCCGTTTGTCCGTTCTGGCCAATCGCATCAGCCGGTCGCTGGCGGCCGTGTACCGGGACCGTTTCGATCTGCGAATCCCCGAGTGGCGGGTGATGGCGGTCCTCGGTCAGTACCCGGATATTTCCGCCGAGGAGGTGGCTCGGCATACCTGCATGGACAAGGTCAAGGTCAGCCGCGCGGTCGCCGGGCTGATGGCCCATGGTCGGGTGCTGCGGCAACCCGACCCGCAGGACCGGCGCAGGGGCCGGTTGCGCCTTTCCGCGGCGGGTCGTCGGGTCCACGCGCAGATCGTTCCCCTGGCACTTGGCTTCCAGGCCGAGATTCTCGCTGACCTGCCGGCGGCGGAACGACGTTCCCTGGAGGCCGCCCTGGCGACCTTGCAGGCCCGGGTCGAACGCGTCGACCCGCGCCGGAGCGATCCCTAGCGAAGGGCGCCGCCGCCGGGCTCGTGGAACCCGGCGTCGGCCGGCGGCAGCCTGGTTTGGTCAGCAGCATCTGCATGGTTCCGATCGCGTGTTCACGAAAGGCGCCTTCGCAGTAGCCAAAATAGAAATCCCACATCCGAACGCAGGTGGGCGGGTGCCCAGTGCCCGGATCGGTTCCAGGGTGGAAAAACACCGCGACCGCCGGTCCCGCGGCGGTGGATCAGGGGGCGTCGGGCCGGTGGTCGGCCCGCCAGCGCGGGCCGAAGGTCGCCAGGATCGCTTTCGCCGCCAGCGTGTTGGCAAGGGCGTTGGGGTGCGCGTCGAAGCGGTTCACGTGCAACTGGTCCACCCGGTCGGCCCACGGCGCATAGGTGCTGCGCAAATCCAGGCACACCATTTGCGCCTGCTGGCAGTAGCCGAGTACCCGTTCGTGCAGATAGTTGAAGGCATAGGACCCGGTACCCACACCGGGGGACAATTTTGGAAACAGCACCAGCCCGATTCCTACCCCGGCGTCGCGCACGTGGCTTACGATGAAATCCAGGGCGGTCATTGCCCGCAGGGAATCCGGGCTATTCGGGTCGGCGAAGCGGTCGCGCATGTACTGTGCGTAGCCGCCAACCGTTCCGCATCGTCGCTGCCATTCACCCCAGGCGGTATTGGCAAGGTAGTAGAGCGCCGAGTGGCTGTGCAGCCAGGAATGCCAGCGTCCGCCCAGGTTGGCGGGGTGGGGACGGGCGCGCTTTTCCTCGTGTTCTCCCTCGAAGTCGTTGGGAAACCATTGCAGTAGCAGGAAATCCGGATGCGCCGGAGCCAGGGATCGCAAGGTTTTCGCATGGTGAATCAGCTCGGCACCGGGTTGCCCGAAATTGAGGACCTCGAATCCCGAACCCAGCGCCCGACCCAGTTCCTCGCTGAAGCGCGCTTCGACGGGAATGCCCTGTCCGAAGGTGACGGAATCTCCGCTGGCAATAATGCGATATACGCCCGGTGACTTGTCCCGGCGAAACTCCCGCTCGCGGCGGTGGTGAGAGTTCAGTGGTCCCCGTTTTTCACGCTGCCAGCGGCTGGCAAACCAGCTACCGTAGTCGCCGGTGGTGGTGATATCAGCAAATACCCACCGCACCAGCCCCTCGGCGACCGGCGCCAGCAGGGTGAGGGTCAGGACCAGCAAGCCCAGGTTGGCAAGCCGACGGACGGCAGGAGATCGCATTTCCGTTCCCGTAGCGAGGCGTGAACCGCACCGCAAATTGACTGCGGGGCATGCTAGCACGGCGGATTCTGGCCGACGCCGCCGCTGGCGGGCTGCTAAACTCCTTAACATGTACGTACTGGTTCTCTGCCGGGGATGGGCAAGGGCCCGGTCCGGTAGTCGGCCTCGGCAGCCGTTGGGAGGGGCTCAGTCATGCTGCTGCGCTGTCTTCGCGGAACCCGCCGCCGCGGGTGTCTGTGTGCGCCACCAAGGTGGGTACGCCCATGGTTGGCGGGCCTGCTCGCTTTCGGCGGCGTCTG
This sequence comes from Gammaproteobacteria bacterium, assembly GCA_022340345.1. GTDB lineage: Bacteria > Pseudomonadota > Gammaproteobacteria > HyVt-429 > HyVt-429 > JAJDOE01. The sequence goes on along the minus strand of JAJDOE010000029.1, from coordinate 7,481 downwards.
TTCCGCCTGGGCAGACAACGGACCAGCGGCCTACAGCCTCGGGGTTTTTCCGCACCTGTCCACGGCGCGGCTGGAACGCGTCTACGCGCCGGTGGCGGCGGACTTCGCCGCGGTTCTTGAAAAGCCGGTGACATTCCGGACCCGCACGACCTTCGCAGAGTTCGCTGCCGATCTGGACAGCGAGCGTTACGATTTTGCCCTGGTCCAGCCATTCGACTACGTCCGCATTAACGAGCAGCATGGATATCTTCCCCTCGCGCGTCGTGGCGAGCCCCTGTTTGCGGTGTTCATGGTCCTGCCCGACAGCCATCTGCACGGCCTCGAGGACTTGCGTGGCCGGGTGCTGGCGATGCCGCCCGAAACAGCGGCGGTTTCGCGCCTGGCGCAAGTCGCGTTGCTGGATGCCAACCTCGACCCGTACCGGGACCTGACCCTGCTGCACACGCGTGCGCACGATGCCTGCCTGCAGCAGGTGTTGAGTCGCCGGGCAGATGCTTGCGTTACCGCCGAAAACCCGGTGCGCTTCGTGGAGCGGCGCATGCGGGTACGTTTCCGGCGGCTGGCGCGAACGCCGGAGATACCGCACGTATTGTTTGTTGCCCATCCGCGCGTCCCTGCAAGCGAGCGCGAACGCATCCGGCGGCGCATCCTGGCCTGGCCCAACGACCCTTCCGGTCGCGCAATCCTGGAAGGCGGGGTATTACGAAAGTTTCGGCCGGCCTCTGATGCGGACTACGACACGGTGCGCGAATACGTCAAGCGCCAGCCAGGTCTCCACTGATGCGGCAACTGTCCCTGAAGTACCGCATCGCGCTGACGATCCTTTTGCTGGAAGCGGTGATGATGGGGTTTGTTCTCTGGCAGACCTTGTCCGAGCAGGTCCGGTCCACGGAACAACAGCTGGCGGCCAGCGAGATCGTGGCGCTGGATTTCTTCAGTCATGCGGCGCGACTGGCATTGCTGACGGAAGACTTCGCCTCCCTGCAACCCTTCATGGAAGTGCTGCGAGGCGATCCGCGGGTGCGTGATATCGCGGTGCTCGACGCCAATAACCGGGTGGTGGCGGGATCCGTGCATCTCATCGGCCGGCAGGATCCCTCGTTTGTTGCCGGCGAGGTTACCCGCTGGCGCAGTCGGGACCTAGCCAATGTTTCGGGCCGCTATGGCCGGCTGGCCATCGAGTTTTCCCGTGCTCCGCTGGACGAAGCCACCTCCCACGCCTGGCGCCGCGGACTCGGCATCGCCGGCATCGGAATGCTGCTGATCGCCGTAGTGGGCGTGATGATGGGCTACCTGCTGACTCGTCGGCTGGAACGGGTGGCGGCGGCCGCGCAACGGCTGGCGGCCGGGGACTTCGATGTTCGCGTCGGGGAAAGCGGTACGGATGAGGTCGCCAAACTCGGAAGCGCCTTTGATGACATGGCCCGGGATCTGAATCAACATCTTCAGAAACTCAGTCGCAGCGAGGAACGCTTCAGCCTGGCGGTACGCGCGACCAATGACGGCATCTGGGACTGGAGCGTGCGTACCGGAAGCCTGTATTTCTCACCTCGCTGCGCGCGAATGCTGGGATATGAGCCCCCGCTGCCGTGGAAAACCTTTTCGGACTGGCAGCACCACATTTATCCGGGCGACCTGGGGAAAGTGCTGGAAATCTGGTCCGACTACGAAAGTCCCGGCGATCGAAGTTACTCCGTGGACTACCGCCTGCGAACTCGCAACGGCGACTACATCTGGGTGCGGTCCCGGGACACCGCAACCTGTGATGAAGACGGGCAACTGGTGCGAGTCACCGGGGCACTTACCGATATTACCGAGCAGCGCGAACAGGCGGCGGCACTGGAGCACCAGGCGTTGCACGACTCACTGACCAGCCTGCCCAATCGTACGCTGTTCAATGAGCGCCTGCGGCAGGCAATTCGCCAGAGCCGCCGTGCTGAAAACCGCCTCGCGGTGTTGATGCTCGATCTGGATCGCTTCAAGGAAATCAACGACACCCTTGGCCACCATACCGGTGACGAGGTTCTGCGTTCCGTTGCCCACCGGCTGCGTGGTTGGTTACGGGAAACCGACACCGTCGCGCGGCTGGGAGGAGACGAGTTCGCCTTCCTGTTGCCCGGTGCGGATCGCAATGCCGCCTGTCACGCGGCGCGGAACCTTCTGGGTTCCCTGAACGAGCCAGTACATTTGGCCGATCACGAGCTGGAGATCGGGGGCAGTATCGGCATCGCCTTGTTCCCGGCAGATGGCGACGATGCGGACACGTTGATCCGGCATGCGGATGTGGCCATGTACATGGCCAAGAACAATACGTCGGGATTCGCCCTTTATGACGCGGAGCGCGACGAACACAGCATTGCCCGGCTGAACCGGGTGGCGCAACTGCGACGCGCTATCGTGGGAGACGAATTAAAATTGTATTTCCAGCCGCTGGTCGCGTTGCCACAACGCAAGATCGTCGGTGCGGAAGTACTGGTGCGTTGGCAGCACCCGGAAAATGGAATGACCCTGCCGCAGGATTTCATTCCGGTTGCCGAAGAGACCGGCCTGATTCAACCCCTGAGTCGCTGGGTGCTTCGCAGCGCATTGGCCCGGTACTGCATCTGGCGAAAGGCGGGTCTGCGCATTCCAATCTCGGTCAACCTGTCGGCGCGCAACCTGCTGGAGCCGGACCTGGCCGGCGAGGTGTCATCCCTGCTGCGAGACGCAGAGGTGCCGCCGGAAGACCTGACGCTGGAGATTACCGAAAGCGCAATTATGGGCAGCATGCGCCGCAGTGAAGAAGTCCTGATGGAACTCAGTTCCGAAGGTGTACGCGTCGCCATCGATGATTTCGGTACCGGGTACTCGTCGCTTTCCAATCTGAAGGCGTTGCCGGTGAACAGCCTGAAGATCGATCGGTCTTTTGTCAGCCACATGTGCACCAGCGAAAACGATGCGGTGATAGTGCACTCCACTATCGAACTGGCGCACAACCTGGGCATCACGGTGACGGCGGAAGGGGTGGAAAACAAGGAGACCTGGGATCTGCTGTGCCGGCTGGGGTGTGATTTCGCGCAGGGCTACTACCTGTGCCGTCCAACGCCCGGGGAAAACCTTCCATCCATCGGTGCCGGAACCGATCTGCTGCCGCGACAATCCGCGAATATGCCCTGATTCCTGCGGCCGATCTTTGCGCGGCCTGCACCATCCATTATTCTCGCCAGCATGCGTTTCGAAGTACCGGCATTTCTGGTCCTGATGCTGCTCGCTTTTTCCGTTGCGGCGGAGGCGGTTCCCGGCACCCGGGTAATCCCGTTGTCCGAAGGCGACGAGCTGGTCGCGCGCGTGTACACGGCCGACGGCGACAAGCTGCTTGTGCTGGTCCCCAACGAGCGGGGCGTGACGGGGCGGCACGCGGAACTCGCCGAACGACTGGCGGCGCTTGGAGTGGAGACCTGGATAGCCGACATGGCGGAGGCGCGCCTGTTGCCGCCGACCTTCAGCAGCCTCGAAAAACTCCCGCCGGCGGACGTGGCGGTCCTGATCGACGCGGCCCGGGACACCGGTAAGCAGGTCTACCTGCTCAGTTCCGACCGGGGCGCGGCGCTGGTGTTGTATGGGGTGCAGGCATGGCGGCGAGAGAACCCGGGGGCGGGTGGCCCGCGGGGCGTGCTTTTGTTCCATCCCAACCTGTACCAGGGACCCGTGCCTCCCGGGAGCGAACCATCCTATTTACCGATCGTAGACCAGCCCGGACCGCCGTTGGCGATCCTGCAACCGACCCTGTCCGCGGGAAATTGGTACGTGGAGGGCCTGGTAAAACGCTTGCTGGCAAGTGGCAACTATCTGCATCTCAAGCACTACCCGGGCGGTCGCGACGGGTTCTGGTACCGGGATGACGCCTCGCTCGAGGAACATGAATTTACCCGTCGCCAACTTGCCCAGGACCTGAAATACACCATGGAACTGCTGGGGAGGGTGCCGACGCCGGATACTCACGCCGCGCAGCCGGTGGAACGACCCGTTTCCCGGTCTCCCGCCCAGTTGCGGGGAATCCTGCCGCATCGCGGCGACCCGCAGCCGCCGCGCCTGGTGTTGCCGGGTCTTGGGGGCGGTGAATACGACCTTGCCAGGTACCGGGGCGACGTGGTGCTGGTGAACTTCTGGGCTGGCTGGTGTCCGCCCTGTATCGAGGAAATGCCGTCCATGCAGCGGTTGCACCAACGGCTGGCGGGACGGCCTTTTCGCATCCTGGCGGTCAACATGGCGGAGGACCCGGCGACCATCAACGCCTTTCTGCGAACTATCGTGAAAGTGGACTTCCGTATTCTGCTGGACCGGGATGGCGAGGCCCTGAAGCGCTGGAAGGTGCTGGCATTCCCGACCAGCTACCTCATCGGTCCAGGCGGAAAAATTCGCTTTTCCGTTTTCGGCAGCTACGAGTGGGATCAGCCGGAGGCGCTGCGGGCCATCGAGGCCCTGATGGGCGAGGCCGCCGCGAGCCAATAACACAACAAAAAAAGGCCCGCCGTGCGGCGGGCCTTTTCGGGAAATCCATTTACCGCAGCCGGTCAGGGCTTGATATAGGCATAGCCCTGCTGCATCAGGTGTGAAAGTTCCGCAACTCCGCTGGGCACGATATCGGCCTTGTTTACGTCGTAGAGATCCTTCTCGTAGTTAATCTTCTTGCCGCGCAGGGTGTTGGCGCAGATATTAAACTTGATACCCTGGTTCTTCAGGTTCGCGACCTTGGCCTGCATTTCCGCGTTGCCATTGGCAGCCTTCATCTTGGTGTGCGCCAGGGCCTCGGGCTCGAGCACCAGGCTCACCCCGTTACCGTGCATGACCACCCGGAGATCCAGGTTCTCGGCGCCTACCGCGTTGATGTGGTTCTGGATATTGCGCAGGGCGCCGGCCTGCTGCTTCGGGTTGTCGTAGTTAATGTGGTAGACGACCTTCTGCTTGCCGTAGCCGTTAGGGCCGGCATCCATCGCGGCAGCCTTCTTGCCGGAGTCGGGCGCCGTGGTGGCGCATCCGCCCATGGCGACGGCAACCAGGGCGGCGCTCAGAATCACGAGAATCTTCTTCATTAAATCCCTCCTTTGGGTCAGTTCGTGCTGTCAGTACGACTTGTTTTGCTTTTGTCCCCCTTTATATAGGCCATGTTCCGGCGCCCGAATAGATGGGGTATTCCCTAATAATACTGCACCCGGCGCGCGGAAATCCCCCCAGGCCGCGCTGTGACTGGAAATTGGCCGAAAGACCAGCCATTCTCCGACAGTGAGGGCGAACTCGACTGCCATGCAAGATGGTCGCCTGGAGGCCGCATATCCCGCATTTTCCGGGGTAGCGGACCCCGGGCTGGACCGCGCGCTGGCGGCCGCCCAGCCGGTCACGGTTCCCGGCGACACCGTGCTGCTGGAGCGCCACGAACCGTGCCGGGCCTTTCTGCTGCTGCTGGACGGGCTGGTCCGGGTCTACCAGCTGGCTCCGGACGGGCGCGAAGTAACCCTGTACCGCATCGAACCGGGTGGCATCTGTGTTATGAGCCTGAACAGCCTGGTGCACGAACGGCCGTTCAATGCGGTGGCGCGCACCGAGGGGGAAATCGATGCGCTTGCGCTTCCGGCGCCGGCATTTCGTGCCGCCATTGACGAGTCCCCGGTTTTTCGCCAGCACGTGCTGGCATGCCTGTCTGATCGCTTCTGTGACTTGCTATCCGTTGTGCAAGACACGGTGTTTAACCGCCTGGACATGCGCCTGGCCTGCCTGCTGGGGGGGCTGTTTGAGCGCACCGGCGGCGGCACCTTGCAGGTGACCCACCAGGAACTGGCCGACGAACTGGGCACCAGCCGCGAAGTGGTAAGCCGAATCCTCAAGGAGTTCGAACGCCAGCAGTGTCTGAACCTTTCCCGGGGTCGAATCGAACTGGCGTCAGCCGACGGCCTGGCCTGGTTCGCGCGGAAACCAGGCTCCTGATTCGCTGATCCGGCCGCGAATCCTGTGTGATGAATGTCACACACGCCGCCCGTTCCATGGGCAAACAGCCAGCCTGCCCTCGTTTTTGTACCAAATGTCACATACACCCCGGCCGGTGGACGCGTCTACTGGCAGCCGACGGAAGCAACAGCAGTTCGACACCACGGATGGTGCCCAGAATCACCCGGGGTAGCGATTGCCAGGCGCGACCCCGACCAAAGGGGGTACGTGCATGCAACGCAGATCTTTTTTACGCGCCGGCACCGCCGGTGCGATCGGTACGGTACTCGGGGGAAGCGGCCTGCTGAGCTGGTCACCTCGCGCCCAGGCCGCCACCGTTTCCCACACCTATTACATTACGGACGGATTGATCCCGCAGCCGGACGGGGTATCGGTGTACTTTCGGGGCTTCAGCGATTCGTCTGGTGGGCTGCAGGTGCCGGCGCAGCCCATCATCGCCCGGGAAGGCGATACCATCCGGGTCACCGTGGTCAACACGCTGTCGCAGTCTCACCGTTTCACCATCGACGGTGTGGTCAGTTCGTCGGTTTCCGGCGGAACCACCCGGGTAGTGCAGTTCAGCGCGCCGTCCGCCGGCTCCTACCTGTTCTACGACAGCACCAGCGAACCCTACAACCGCCTGCTCGGTCTGCACGGCGCGCTGGCAGTGATGCCGGCCAGTCGTGACGACGAACTGTATGCAGGCAGCCGGCGTTTCGACCAGCAGTATTTCTGGATCCTCAACGACATCGACCCGGCCTGGCACGACCGGCTGCGTCAGAACCGGACACCGAGTACACCGTTCGTGCCGCGCTATTTCACCATTAACGGCCGCAGTGGCCGCCCCCCCGGGGCGCCCGGAAACGGGGATCCGGATATCGATGCCATGCACGCCCATGACACCGCGTTGCACGGACAGGTGGGGGATCGAACCCTGATCCGGCTGTTCAACGCGGGCCTCGCCGCCCATTCCGTGCATTGGCATGCCAACCATGTGGAGTGGCTGACGCAAAACGGCGTACCGCGCCCGGATGTCTGGGAAAAAGACATCATCTATATGCGCAACAACCGGGGAACCAACGACGTTATTTTTCCGTTCGACCGGCCACCGGATGCCTGGCCGCCGGTGACGACCGGCGCCTACCCGATGCACCTGCATGACGAGATGACGCAGACCGCCGGCGGCGGCCTGTACATGTTCGGTGCCATGACCGATATCTACTTCGAATAGGGGGAGGGGAAATGGGCAGAAGAAGAACGAGTGGTGGCGGTGGCATGGATGGCGGCGGTGGCGGCGGTGGTGGTGGCGGCGGCATGGCCAACGCCTGCTATGTCTATCCCGCCGCGCCCGCGACACCGGGGCTGACCACCGCGGACGTGGTGTTCGAGCGCGGTATTTACATGAACGGCGCCCTTAGCATGGACGATGGCAACGTAGTGACGATCTGGGGCTTCACCGATCTCGCCGGCGGTGGCGGCATGGGCGGTGGGGGAGGTGGCGGGATGGCCGGCGGCCAGTT
>JAJDOE010000003.1 GCA_022340345.1 Gammaproteobacteria bacterium | reverse complement strand
CGCTCGGCAAGCCTTCGCGGCTTATTCAAGCCGACGGCAAGGATTCTTCGCTGCGCTGCGAATCATCGGTGGTCGCTCGGCAAGCCTTCGCGGCTTATTCAAGCCGACGGCAAGGATTCTTCGCTGCGCTGCGAATCATCGGTGGTCGCTCGGCAAGCCTTCGCGACTCTGTAATACTGGATCGCGGGTTACGAGGGTATCGGTGAGGCGCTGCCACTCCAGGAGTCCCCTGCGCAACAGGGATTCATGCCGGATGCGGCTGAAGCGGCTGACGTCCACCACGTTGACCGCCTGGATGTAGTCGTTCAGGGAAATCTTGCCGTAGGTGTAATTTTCCGCCTCATCCCGCACGACCTGGCGCGCCAGCGCAATCCGCTCCCCGGCCAGGCGGGCCAGTTCACTCTCGCGCTGGATTTCCAGATACAGCCCGGAGAGCTGCTGGCGCAGGCGGTAGTAGGTATTTTTCGTAGCCAGCGGTGCCTTCCGGGCGAGAATCCGCGCCACCTCCAGCTCCGCCTTTTGCTGGGCATCGGGACGGGACAGCTCCAGTTCAATACCCGCAAATAAACGATCGTCGCTGTCCTTCAGGCCATAGTCCCGGCCACGAACTTCGTAACCCGCGATCAGGTTGATGGACGGCAGCAGGTCGTCCGCCTCGCGGTCCACGGACAGGCTGCTGCGTTGCTCCAGCTTGCGCAGGATGCTGAAGGTGCGGCCCTGCTCCTGGAACGTGGAAAGCAGGGATTCGAAGGGTTCGCCCAGCGGAACCGGGGTGGCCGGCGCAACCGGCCGCAGGGCAGCGCCACCGGTATGGCGGATGATCGTCTCTACCACCTGCAGGCTGCTGGCCAGTGCCTCGCGCAGCCCCACCAGGTCTTCCTGCTTCGCCAGCACCTGCAGCCGGATCTTGTTGACGTCCACCGGCAAGGCGATCTGTTGTGTCTGGCGCTTGCGGATATCCTCCAGCAGCTTCCGGTTCTCCGCGTAGGCGGACTTCCCTATCGCCAGGTTTTCGTATGCCTCGTACCAGCGGTAGTAGGCATCCACCACGGTCGCCAGGTAGTCCTCGTAGGCCTCGACGATCTGGAAGTGGGCGACCTCCACTTCGAGCCCGGTGATCTTGTCCAGCAGGCCGGTTGCGCGGCCAAAGGCATTGCGCGCGATGGGTTGGGAGACGCCGATCCCGAAGCTGCCGGTGCGGTTGTCCGAGGCAAGCGCCTGGCTGGCTTCGTAGGCGATTTCCAGCTCCGTACCGTGCGACGGGAACAGCCGCTGCAGGCTGATCCGGGTGGCGGGTCCGCGACCATCGCCGCTGGCGAAGGCCGCGTAGCTCTGCTTGACGCTCAGCACCAGGTTGCCCGGCGGCAGCACCAGGTCCCGCTGGTACTGCAGGCGCAATTCGTCCAGCAGGATCTCCTCGAAGGCCGTGTCCGCCCGGGTCGCCTGGCGGATGAACTCGTCCAGCGACAGCGTAGTTTCCTTTTCCGCCGCGCCCGCTACCGGGCCGGCCAGCGTGGTCAGCGCGGCCAGCAGCAGCGCCAGGCGGCGGTTGCGGTGCCGGATTTTCCTAGCCATGGGCACGCCCCCCGATCCGTCGCAGATCCTGGATGAAGCCATACATGCACGGTACCAGCAGCAGGGTAATCAATGTTCCGAATACCAGGCCCCAGGCCAGCGCCAGCATCATTTCCGCCAGCATGGCGTCGTAGCCCGCGAGCCCGTAGGCGGTGGGCAGCACCCCCGCCACGGTGGTCAGCGTGGTCAGCACCACCGCGCGCAGGCGGGTCTGGGCGATGCTCGCGATGACCCGATTTACCTGCTCCCGCGCGGGCGCGCCAAACTCCTGGTCGAGTTTATTCAGCATGATGATCGCGTCGTTGACCACCACGCCGGCCAATCCCAGGGATCCGATCGCCGCGAAGAAACCGAATAGTTCCTTGCCGTGCAACAGGAAAGCCAGCACCACGCCGACACCACCAAAGGGAATCGCCAGCATGATCACCAGCGGGCGGGAAAGCGAATTGAACAACAGCGCCAATACCGCGAACACCAGCAGGCATACCAGGATGATGGAATTGCGGAAATCATCCTTGGACTCGCGGGTGTCGAACACCTCGCCTGCAAAGGCCAGCGTCGTCGATGGCTGGCGGTCGACCACTTCGGGAAACACATTGCGCTCGAAGGCGTCGGCGAACTCCAGCGGCGTAACGTCCGCTCCGGGAGCGAGGTCCGCGTAGACGGTTGTGGTGCGGCGCCCTTCCAGACGCGTGATGGACAACGGCGTGGTGCCCTTGCGAATCGTCACCACGTTGCGCAGGGGAACGAGGTACTTCTGCTGGTTCTCGACGGGCATGTTCAGGATCGTTTCCATGTCCGCTTTCGCGGAATCCCGGATCGAGAGGCGGACCGCGATTTCCTCGTTACCCTTCGGCAGTTCGTACAGCACCAGCCCCTCCAGTGCCGCGCGAAACGTCGCGGTGATATCCGCCGGATTGATGGACAGGCGCTTGACCTTGTCGCGTTGCAGATCCACCTCGTACTCGGCCACCCGGATGGGCTCGTCGATTTCCACGTTTACCAGGGCCGGGTTCTTGCGCATGCGCTCTGCCAGTTCCGCCGCCGCCTGGGCGCGCAGCTTATCGTCACTTTCCTGAACAACGATCTCGATGGCGCTGCCACTGGACTGGCCCCAGCGGCTTTTCTGCACCACCAGTTTCTCCACCCCCGGAACGGCGTCCAGGCCGGGTTTCCACAACGCGATCAATTCGTCCGCGGACTGTTGACGTTCCTCTTTTGGAACGATTTCCACGATCATGCGAAACCGGTTTTCGCGTACCGCCCCGCCACGACGGCTGCGGGCGATTTCCGTCCGGTAGCCCACCACCTCCTTGCCGATATAGGGCCGGAACACTTCTTCCAGGGCGCGGGTCACCTCCGCGGTCTCCAGGCGGTCGGCATTGCGGGCCGCTCCTCCCGACAGGACCACATCCCGGGTCTCTTCGTCGGGGAACAGCACGAACTTCATCTTGTTGGCGGCAAGCCACCCGGCCGCCACCAGCAGGCCGATGAAAATCACGAAGATCAGGTATTTCCATCGAATCAGGTGCACCAGCACCCGGCCGTAGGCGTCCTCGAAACGATCAAACCAGTGGGGCTGCACGCCACTGGCGACCGATTCCTCCCGCGCCTGCCCCGGAAACCGGAAATGCATATGACCGGGCAACACCACCAGCGATTCAATCAGGCTGGCCGTCAACATCAGGAAAATGATCGGCGGGATGAAGGCGTTCAACGCGCCAAAGCGGCCGGAGAAATAGAACAACGGGATAAAGGCGATACAGGTGGTGACAATGGCGGCGAGCACCGGCAGCAACACCTGGCTGGTGCCGCGGACGGCGGCGTCCCGCGACGACAATCCGCGGGCACGGAAGCGGCCGATGTTTTCCGCCACCACGATCGCGTCGTCCACCACGATACCCATTACGATAATGACCGCCGCAAGGGTCGTATTATTGATCGTGTAGCCGAGCCATTTACCGCAGATCAGCGTGAAGGCAATGGTAAACGGGATTCCCATCGCCACCCACAGGCCGGCCCGGGGGCTCAGGAACAGGAACAGCGTCACCAGGATCAAAACGAAGCCGATCGCCCCGTTGATCGCAATGATGCTCAGGCGGTTGCGCACATCGATGGACTCGTCATCCAGCAGCACCACCGCGATGGGCACGTCCTTCAGTTGTTGTACGCGGAATCGTTCCACGGCGGCCTGCACCGCCTGCACCGACTCAACGATGCCCCGCCCGCTGTTTTTGACCACGTTGAACATCACGGCCTGGTGACCGTTTACCTTGATGATCTCCTTGCCCATGTCGAAGCCGGAATGCACTTCGGCGATTGCTCCCAGGCTGATCGCCTGGCCTTCGAATCCACCCTGCACGTACAAGGCGCTCAGCTTCTCCGCCGAGTCGAGCTGGGCATTGATGGTGACCTTGGGTTCGTTCTTCGTCTCGATATGTCCGGCCGGTTGGCGGGCATGACTCTGGGTGACTTCCCGCTGAATCTGGCTGAGCGGTATCGCGTACTGCACCAGCTTCTCCGGGTTCACCTTGATCTGCAGCTCTTCCTGGAAATAGCCGGACTTGTTGATGCTGTTGACGTGGGGAAGGCTGAGCAACTGGTCTTCCAGCGCGTGGGCGTAGTGCTGCAGCATCCGCCGCTGGTCCTTATCCAGCAGGTGTGTACCGGTATGAATCAGCGCCACGTCGAGAATCGCCTTGCGTGCGGTCTTGAAGACCCGCACCGTGGGGTCGTCGCGGACATCCTCCGGGAGGTCCACGTCCAGCACCGCGTTGCGAATCTCGATGATCGCCTCTTCCTTGTCCGGGTAGTCCTTTTCCAGCTCCACCGACACGGTGGTGGTCTCCTGGCTGGCGGTGCTGGAGATCCGGTAGATGCCGTCGAGGCCCTGCAGGGCCTCCTCGATCTTGCGGGTAACGAAGTGCTCCACCTCCGGTGCGGTGGCACCCGGGTAATTTGCCGAAATGCGCAACCGGTCAAAGGTGACGTCCGGAAGTTCCTCTTTCTTGATCCCCGGCCAGCTAAGCACGCCACCGGCCAGCACCGCCAGGAACAGCAGGTTGGTCAGCAGGTGACGGTCGACAAAAAAAGCGACGAAGCGCTCAGGCATGCGGGTCCCGCCTCCGCGCTCAGGCGGTGGCGAACGGGTTGCGGAAAACGGGTTCCGGGGTCATGTACGGGGGGCGTCGGTTCTCGGGGATTTCCGGTCCGATCATTGGCCCGGGCCACGGCGCCGTCAAGCCAATTTGTGCAACACCACGGGGTCCCGCCCGGCCCGGTGGCGCGCTAATCAGCACAAAAACCGCGGGAATCCGGGCAGCCACGCAAGCCGATGCTGTTACAATTGATGGTCGCGGAATTGCGCCGGTCGGGGGGGGTCGATTGAGTGTCGCTACCGAAGCAGTGGGGGGTCGCCCGTTTGATCTCTGGCGGGTGCAGGCCAGCGGCGGGCTGTCCGAACACTCGGAGTTTCGCCAGTTCCGGCGCTTCAACCCCGCGAGCCACGCCGCCGCCCTGCTTTCTATCGAAGGTAGTCGCGCCCTGGGCGGCTTTGTTAAGAACTTCAGCGTGTCCGCGGTCGCCGTCGAGATTCCCGGGCGCGCCCTCAACAGCGCCACCGAAGGCGAACTCGCCACCATCAGCTTCAGCGCCGGTACCGGCCCCGAACACCGCGAAGGACGCGTACTCGGCCCGGTGGTGCGGACCACGGACAACCTGGTGGTGGTGGACATCAGCTTTTCCTCGCCGCTGGGCCGCCGCCAGTTCATTGATCACGTGGCCCGGCACCTGGACGAGGGAAAGGAATCCGCCTTGGTCAGCGCGGCGCGCGGCTTCGCAGAGTATTTCCTTGCAACTCGACCCAGACGCGAGGCGCCGGCGTCGACCCGCACCGGGCTGGTCGGGATCCTCACTTTTGTGACGCTGGCGGTGTTCTGGACCGCCCTGTGGGTGAGCTACCGCGGCCAGGAAGAAAACGGGTTTGTGGAACGGCTGCTCCCGCAGCCGCCAGTCGAACCAGGGCCGCCCGCGGTGGTTGCGAAAGCCACGCCACGGCTGCCCGCCCTGCCGGAGCCGTCGGCCCGCGCCGGCTTGCGCGCGGCACTCGCCACGCAGGACGACGCGGGACTGGTGACAGAGGAATCGCGGCAAGCAACGGATTCGGAAATCGCGGCACCCATCGAGATGAAGGAGCCGGTGGGGCCGCTGGACCTGGCGTCCGCGCGGAACGGGGGGAAAGACCAGCCGGCTGCCGAAACGCGGCAACCGGGTCCGACGGCGGAAAAAAATTAAAATGGTGGGCCGTGAAGGATTCGAACCTTCGACCCGCTGATTAAGAGTCAGCTGCTCTGCCAACTGAGCTAACGGCCCCAAGGGATGGAGTAGACCGGTATCCCGGCCGGCAGCCATCCACTGCCTTTGGAATCTGGGGTGAGCGATGGGGCTCGAACCCACGACCACCGGAACCACAATCCGGAGCTCTACCAGCTGAGCTACGCCCACCAGAATCGGGGCCGGGATTGTACCCATCCCGCTGCCAGCCTGCCAGCAGGTTCGAATCCGTTGACCGCCCGGGGCGCGCTTCATATAGTGCCCCGCAGAATTCGGGGTATGGCGCAGCCTGGTAGCGCACCTGCTTTGGGAGCAGGGAGTCGGGGGTTCAAATCCCTCTACCCCGACCAGTATTAGAGGCTTGCCCGCCGAAGGCGGGAAAGCGGCCCTCGATACGATCGGTTCCGATGCCGGCGAAGGGCCTTCGAGCCCGGACGATCGGTGCCGGTGGTCGCGAGCCAAACTTTGAGGCTTGCCCGCCGAAGGCGGGAAAGCGGCCCTCGATACGATCGGTTCCGATGCCGGCGAAGGGCCTTCGAGCCCGGACGATCGGTGCCGGTGGTCGCGAGCCAAACTTTGAGGCTTGCCCGCCG
>JAJDOE010000147.1 GCA_022340345.1 Gammaproteobacteria bacterium | reverse complement strand
CGACGTGGACGATGCCTGCGCCCGCGCTGGCATCGACGCCGTGAAAGACGCCCTGGAGTTTGCCGGCTGAGGGACGCCGGCGGTCCATTGCCCCTGGGTCCCTACCGCGCCGCGACCCGAAGTGAGCGCAGGCCAGCGCGGAACTCTCCCAGGTCGGCCACGGTCAGCGCCTCGATCTCTTCCAGAACGGAGCCATAGGCGGCTGACGCCTTGCCACCGACGATCAGGCCGGTTCCCGGACGTAGCGAGCGGCGCAGGCTACGAAGCTCTCCGGGCAGACGGGAATCGTCCGCCGGGTAGGTGACGCCGAGGCAGATGGCCGTCGCCTGTTGCTGCTCCGCGGCCGCCGCAAGGTCCCGGGCAGGGAGGTTGGAAGCCAGGTAGATCACTCGCCAGCCATCCGTTGCGGCCAGCACCGCCGCCATCAGCGCTCCGATCTCGTGGTTCTGGCCCACCGGAGTGGCCACCAGCAGCACCGGTCCGGCCTGGTTTGCATTCGCCGTTGCCACCAGCCCGCCCAGAAAGGAGCGCATCGCGGCGGTGGCAAAATGCTCGTGGCTCACCCGGGCCCTTCCCCGCTCCCAGCGCTCACCGACCTGCTCCAGGGTGGGTGCAATCACCTGCTCCAGCAGGTCCGGAATACTCAGGGCTACCGAGGCGTCGGACAAGGCCTGTTCCAGTGCCGGCGGGTCCAGCTCCTCGATGGCCGACAGGCAGGCCGCCAGGCAGGCGGCGGCCACGCCGCCTTGCCCGCCGGCGCCCTCACCCTCGCTCGCCGTCGCCTGCGCCTGCTGGTCGCCGGCCACCAGCGCCGCCAGCTCGGCCTCCGCCAGTCCCGCCAGGTCGCTGATCCGCCGCCCGCCGCGGGTGGCCCGCTGCAGCAGGGACAGGCGGCGTATGTCCGCGTCCGAATACAGCCGGCGGCCGCCCCCGGCACGATGGGGTTCCACCAGCCCGTAGCGCCGCTCCCACACCCGGATCACGTCCACGGACAGGCCGGTACGCCGGGAGACGACCTGGATTGGGTGGCGGGCGAGCTTGGAATCGGTGTTTTCCATGGTACGGGCTGTTCCGTATTGCCGGGTGCAGAAAGGATAATATGTCCTGGACAAAGGGTTGACAAGATAATTTAACGCGGGTATTGTCGCGTTTCTGTCTGGACAAACACTGGACACCTTTCTCATCCGCTATCTAATTGGAGAACCAAAATGACCAGCAAGATCGTGAAAACATTCGTTGCCGCCGCCGCTGCGGCGTCCCTGTTCACTGCCGCGCAGGCCGGCAACTACCACGACAAGGCCGCCGGCCAGGACATCGTAGACACGGCAATCAATGCCGGCAGCTTCAACACCCTGGTCCAGGCAGTTCAGGCCGCCGGCCTGGTGGAAACCCTCAAGGGCGACGGACCGTTCACCGTGTTCGCGCCCACCGATGCCGCGTTTGCCAAACTTCCGGCAGGCACCCTGGAGGCCCTGCTCGCTGACAAGGCGGCGCTCGCCAAGGTCCTGACCTATCACGTGGTGCCCGGCAAGGTGATGTCCGCCGACATCGCCGGCAAGACCCTGAACGTAGCCTCGGTGGAAGGCAGCGACATTCGCGTCAATGCCACCTCCGGCGTGCGGGTCAACGACGCCAGCGTGGTCCAGGCCGACATCGTGACCAGCAACGGCGTGATCCACGTCATCGACTCGGTAATTCTCCCCAACTGAGCTCACGCCCCTTGAGCTCATTCTCCTCCGATTGGCCGGGACTCCACGTCCCGGCCCTTTTTTGTGACATGCTCGACCAACTCCTGGAGCACCGGAAATGAATCAGACAAGCCAAAGCCGCAGGGAAATGCGAATCCGCCAATTCGTATTGCTGCTGTTGGCCGCGCTGGTACTTGCCGGCTGCGGCACCACCTACCCCAACCGCGACCCGGCCGGGGAAAAGCTGCTGGATTTCCAGGGTCGGTCCCTGGCCGGCCAGCAATGGAATCTGCCCGCCAACCTCAGCGAACCCCGCTCCATCCTGCTGTTCGGCTTCAAACAGAACACCCAGTTCGATATTGACCGCTGGCTGATCGGTCTCGACCAGTACCAGGTCAAGGCGCCGGTGTTCGAAATTCCCGCCGTCCAGGGATTTTTCCCGCGCCTGATTTCCGGCCGGATCGACAGCGGAATGCGCAACGGGATTCCCGATGAACTGTGGAGCATCGTGATTACGGTGTACGGGGACGGCGACCGGGTCCAGAAGTTTTTTGGCAACCAGAATCCCAACAACGCACGGGTGGTGGTGATCGACGGGACCGGCACCATCCTGAGTTTTCACGATCGTGGATTTTCCGTGGCGGAGCTGAAGAAACTCCTGGGCGTCCTGTAGCCCGGCGCCGGTCAGGTACGCAGCATCGCGTTCCAGCGATCCACGCGCTGCTCGCCGAAATCCATTTCTTTCGCCAGGCTCGCCAGTTTGCGTGGCCGCGCCCCTTGCCAGGCGAGGGAGTTTTCACTTCGCGGCACCGGTGCGTTCAGCGCCACCGGCGTAATGCGCAGGCCCGTGCGCACGGTTTCCTCGTGCTCCACCAGCAGGTCGCGCACCCGTTTCGCGCCACGGAACTTCATCTCCGCCACCCGATCCACGTCCGCGTAGATCGCCTCCACGTTGTCGAACAACGCCAGCAGCCTCGCGGCGGTGGCTGCCCCGACGCCGGGAATCCCGGGAATGTTGTCCACCGCGTCTCCCGCCAGGGCCAGCCAGTCAGGCACCTGCTCCGGGCGCACGCCCAGTTTGCGGGTCACTCCACGGTAATCCAGTCGTTCGTCCCGCGCGAAATTCCAGAACAGGTCCCCACCGGGGCGGATGCACTGGGCCAGGTCCTTGTCGCCGGTGACCACGGTGATGTCGAAACCGCGCTCGCGGAAACGCGCCGCCGCGGTGCCGATAAGATCATCCGCCTCGAATCGATCGCTCTTCAGGACTTTCACACCAAAGGCCTCGCTGATGGCCTGGCACTGACGAAACTGGTGCTTGAGGTCCTCCGGCGC
This sequence comes from Gammaproteobacteria bacterium, assembly GCA_022340345.1. GTDB lineage: Bacteria > Pseudomonadota > Gammaproteobacteria > HyVt-429 > HyVt-429 > JAJDOE01. The sequence continues at coordinate 18,102 of JAJDOE010000147.1, read as the reverse complement.
CTTTTCGCGGTTGGCCTTGTAGGCGGGAAAGATCTCGTTGCGGAAAGACTTGCTAAGGCTCTCGTCAAAGGCACAGGCGATGTGCCCCGGGCGTTCCCGGTCCAGCAGGATCGTGAGGAAGTCCGCAAAGCCATAGGCGGCGTTCGCCGGACGGCCTTGCGCGTCGAGGATCGTATCCGGAAGCGTGAACCAGGAACGAAAGATGTAGATGCTGGCGTCCACCAGCACGAGCCGGCGTTTCACGGGCTGGTCTTTCCCGGATACCCCAGGACTACGACCAGAAGCTTGTCGACAGGGCGCATGCAGCTATTTACCATGCAACCCACCGCCGCGGTACTCGCCAGCCATGAAACACGCCTTTGTCATCCGCCACCTGGCTTTCGAGGACCTCGGGGGACTGGCGCGGGTCCTGGAAGAGGCCGACTACCGGGTCCAGTACCTGGATGCCAGCACCCAGACCTTTCCGGAGAAAGTACTGGTAACCGCGGACCTGCTGATCGTGCTGGGTGGCCCCATCAGCGCCAATGACGGCGTGGAGTACCCGTTTCTCACGGAAGAAATATGGATCCTGCGCCAGCGCCTGGCCCACCACCAGCCGGTGCTCGGTATCTGCCTGGGGGCGCAGTTGCTGACACTGGCTGCCGGTGGTCGCGTGGTGCCGGCACCGCAAAAGGAAATCGGATGGGCGCCGGTCCGGCTGAGCCCGGCGGGGCACGACTCGCCGCTGGCGGCGCTGGACGACCAGCACCTGCTGCACTGGCACGGGGAAAACTGTCTTCCGCCGGACGAGGCGGTCACCCTGGCCTCCACCGCCGCCTGCCCGCACCAGGCGTTTTCCCTGTCCCGTTCCCTCGGCCTGCAGTTTCACGCGGAGGTCACCGCCAGCGGCCTGGAACGCTGGTTCGTCGGTCACGCGCTGGAGATCAGCCAGACCGAGGGAGTGGATGTTGCCGGTCTGCGCGCCCAGACCGCCGTCCACGCCCGGCAACTGGAAGAATGCGGTGCCCGTATGTTCGGCGACTGGCTGCAGAACCTGTAGCCGCTTTCAGCGCTCGCTGAATTCCACCCGTAACTGGTTTTCGGGCAGGCCCCGGTCGCGCATCACCGCGGCCAGCGGTTCCGCCAGCTCCCGCGGTCCGCATACAAATACATCGAAGTCCAGGAACTCCCGCTGCCGGGTAGCGATATCGCCGGCCAGTTTCGCCGGATCCAGGGCACTGTCCGCCGCCACCGGCCGGTAATGGAAATCGTCCAGGGCATCGTCCCAGGAACGGCACAGGTTGTGCAGGTAGTGGCCGGTATCCGCCGTCGCCACCCAGTACAGGTGCATGGATTCCGCCGCATCCAGCGACATGGCGTGTTCCACCAGGCTCTTTATCCGCGCAAATCCGCCGCCAAAGGCGACGAACAACAGGGAGCGTGGTGAATCGTCACGCAGCACGAAACTGCCTTGCGGGGCGACCAGGTCTACGTAGTCGTTGGGGTGCAGTTCCAGGGCCTTGTCGGCGAAATTTTCGCCGCGGTGCAGGTGGAATTGCAGGTTGCGATCATCGCAGGGGCAACTGGCAATGCCCAACTCCGCCTCCTCGCCGCGCGCACTCAGGCGCGCACTCTGACCGGCCAGGAAACGCAGGCGCTGGTTGCGCGGTGTCTGCAGATGCAGGATGGCGTCCTGGGTGCCGAGCAGCTCCAGGCGTTTGACCCGCGCGCGTACTTCCTGCCGCGGCATCTCGCTGGCGCTCTCCGCCTCCTCCGCCTCCACCAGCAGGTCGGTGACCGCGGTATGGCTGCACAGCAGCACGTAGCCCTGGCTCTTTTCCGCCTCCGGGATAACGAAGTCATGGTGGCGGGTTTTCTTGACCTCGCCCTTGAGGATGCGTCCCTTGCACAACCCGCAATTGCCATTGCTGCAGCCGTAGTCCATCGCCAAGCCGGCGCGCAGGGCCGCATCCAGGATCGAGTCCTGTCCCTCCACGAAAAAGTCGTGGCCGCTGGGTTGCAATCGTACCTGTGCTGCCATCACTCGAAGGAGTTGATCCTCGATTTCAATCGCACCTGATTCGTCATCCGGCAAGCCAATGGTGGACAGTTGCCGTTCCAGCCAGTAGAGCAAGTCCGCAGCCGGTTCGCCGCCATCCGCCAGTTGCTGGCGAAGGCCGGCAATTATATCCCGGTAGATATTTCGCTGCCGGATGGCTCCAGTAAGCTCGCCGCTGAGTGCCTTCAGCCGCGCTGCCAGTACCTCCGCGTCGGGGAGCACCGTGTCGCGCAATCGGCGCCCATAGGCATTCTCGCGAATCTCCGCGACTCGTTTCAGGTTGGGATCATCGGTCTTCAGACTCTTGTGGGGAAATGCCCGCAGCAGGTCCGCGGGCCGCACCATACCCTCGAAGGTCTGCAGTTTGCCCTCCTTGATCTTGCGCTGCACCTGGCCCCGGCTCACACCCACCAGGCGCGCGGCGCGGGAAAGCGGCAGCAGCTCGGACATCAGCTACGCAGCCCGGTGCCGCGATTGAGCAGCAGGTTGATCAATGCGAACAGCAGCAGGATGGCCGCGGCGATCATGGTAAAGGCCACCTCGACTCGGATATCGCTGACGCCGAGGATTCCGTAGCGGAAGGCATTGACCATGTACAGGATCGGGTTGGCCTTGGAGACACCCTGCCAGAACTCCGGCAGCAGGTTAATGGAATAGAACACCCCACCGAGGTAGGTCAGCGGCGTGAGCACGAAGGTGGGAACAATCGATATATCGTCGAAGCTGCGGGCGAAAATCGCGTTTACCAACCCACCCAGGGAGAACAGCAGGGCGGTCAGGACCACGATACTCAGGGTCACCGCCAGGTGGTGCACGCTGAGCTTGGTGAAAAATAACGATGTGGCGGTTACCAGCACGCCGATGATCAGGCCGCGCAGAACGCCGCCCAGGGCGAAGCCCAGGATGATTACGTAATTCGGAACCGGCGATATCAGCATCTCCTCGATGGAACGCTGGAACTTGGCGCTGAAAAAAGAGGAAACCGTGTTCGAGTAGGCGCTGTTGGTCACCGACATCATGATCAGCCCCGGCGTTATGTACTCCATGTAGCTGAATCCGCCCATTTCCCCAATACGCGTCCCGATCAGGGTTCCGAAGATAATGAAGTACAACACCATGGTAATCACTGGCGGCACCAGGGTCTGCGGCCAGATGCGCATAAATCGCGTGACCTCCTTGCGCAGGATGGTGCGGAAGGCAATCCAGGTGCCGTGCGGGTTCAAGCGCCCTCCTCCCCGACCAGGTCAAGAAACAGTTCCTCGAGCCGGTTGGCCTTGTTTCGCATGCTGAGCACATTGACGCCCTGCGTGGACAGGGCGGCGAAAAGCGGGTTCAGGCTCTGCTCGCGCTTCACGTCCACCTCCAGGGTGCCCTCGTCCACCCGGCGCATGGAATAACCGCTGACCTCATCGATTTCGTCACCCGAGTCCACGTCCAGAACGAAAGTCTCGCAATTGAGCTGCGAGAGAAGTTTCCGCACACTGGTGTTCTGGATGATGCGGCCATCATCGATAATCGCCAGGTTGCGGCACAGGCTCTCGGCTTCTTCCAGGTAATGGGTGGTCAGGATGATCGTGCGTCCCGCCTCGTTGATCTCCCGCAGGAACGCCCACATGGAGCGCCGCAGCTCGATGTCCACGCCGGCGGTAGGTTCGTCCAGGATCAGCAACCGCGGCTCGTGCAGCAGCGCGCGGGCGATCATAAGGCGACGCTTCATGCCGCCGGAGAGGAATCGGGTCGGCTCGTGGCGTTTTGCCCAGATACCCAGCTTGCCGAGGTAGTACTCGGCGCGTTCGTGGGCCAAAGCCGAGGGAATCCCGTAGTAACCGGCCTGGTTGGTCACCACCTGGATCGCCTGTTCGAAAACGCTGAAGTTGAACTCCTGGGGCACCAGGCCGATATAGGATTTGGCCAGCGGAAAATTCTCGTCTACGTCCACGTCGAACACGCGTACCGTGCCGCTACTTTTGCGTACCAGCGAGCAAATGATACCGATAGTGGTGGATTTGCCAGCCCCGTTGGGGCCAAGCAGGCCAAAGAAGTCTCCCTCCGCGACATCCAGGTCGATGCCCGTGAGTGCGGAGACACCGTTGGCATAGGTCTTGGTCAGACCGCGGATGCTGAGGGCGTTCATGGCAGGCCGCCCGGTATACTCCATGCGCAATGCCTGTTCAACTGCACTACCGTGAAGCCGGCACGGGTGAAGCGCTGATCCTGCTGCACGGCCTTTTCGGGGCGGGCACGAACCTGAACGTGCTTGGCAGGGAGTTCGCTTCTTCCTTTCGCGTCGTCCAGCCGGACCTGCGCAATCACGGCGCTTCGCCCCATGATCCCCGGATGGACTACCCGGCAATGGCCGGTGACCTGCTGGCCTTGCTCAACCAACTGCAGATTCGCCAGTCACACCTGGCCGGGCACAGCATGGGCGGCAAGGTGGCCATGACCGTGGCATTGCTGCATCCCGAACGGGTGACTTCCCTGGTGGTGCTGGACATCGCGCCGGTGCCCTATCCGCCGGGACACGCGGACATCATTGACGCCGCAGCCGGGTTGCCGCTGGACGCGTTGGGCTCACGACGCGACGCGGACGCCGCGCTGGCCCGGCGCATCGAAGACCCCGCGCTGCGGGGTTTCATCCTGCAGAATCTGCGCAAGCATGGGTCCGGGTACCAGTGGCGGCTCAATTGGTCCGTGATCCGGGAGAGGCTCGCGGAAATTTCCGGTTTCCCGCACTTCGATACGCCCTATCCGGGACCGGCACTGTTTCTGCACGGAGCCAATTCCCGCTATGTCCAGGCGCGCAACGAGCCGGAAATCCGGCGCCTGTTTCCCGCCGCGCGCATCAGCGCGGTGGCCGGCGCCGGCCACTGGCTGCATGCGGACCAGCCGTCGGCGGTGGTGGCCACCATGCGGGAGTTTCTGGAGAAGGTCGGATAACCGCCCGGAGTCGGCGTGGTCCGCGCAAGCGACTGCGGGAACGCATTGGCGGAACCACCGGCTTCCCAGGCCCCTGGCCGGGAGAAAGTCGCCTATACGTGCTGTTTCGGGCAGCGCCGGTCCACTTGCTGCTGCACCTGCTTTTCGAACTCCGCGCCCCTGCCGCCATATTTCTTCCGCAGCTTTTTCACGCAGGCCATCACCTGCGGCTGCTTTTCCGAGATGTCCTTGGCCAGCGTGATGACCTTGCCCACGTCACCTTCCTCCCGGGCCGCGCGCGCCTTCCCCATTTCCGCGTAGAGCGGCTCGACGCAACCGCAGTACTCGCTAGCGGCAGACGAGATCTCGTCGCCGCAGCCGGAAAGCAGCGTCAGCAGGAACACCGCGCCGGCAACCCGCGCAATGGATTTGTTCATGAAAGTCTCCCGGTACTCCATGGTTCGGCCTCAGATTCCAGGTGGCCGCATCGCCACCGGCATTTCACCGGACAGGCCCATGGCGCGCCGGGCGAGCACGTTCTTGAGCGGTGCAACCGCATCGACGGTGCGCATGCCCAGCGCGCGCAGGGCATCGAAGCCCGGCAGTTGCACCCGGAAGGACCGTTGCAGCAGATCCACCGCGCCGATCATCGGCAGGCCATCGGCCTTGCGCCAGCGGGCGTAGCGCCGAAGCACGCCGGTGGAGCCGATGTCGCGTCCGCTGGCGATTGCCTCGCCGACAACCTGCGCCAGCGCCGCCGCATCTACCAGCCCGAGATTGGCGCCCTGTCCGGCCAGCGGATGAATGCGATGGGCGGCATCACCCACCAGCGCCACCCGGGGCCGGGTGTATTCCCGCGCCTGCTGGTAGGCGAGCGCAAATCCCGCGCGCGGACCGACGCAGCGCGCCGTGCCAAAAAGCCGGCGGCCGTTCTCACCCAGGGCCTCGTTGAGCGCGGTGTCGAATTCCTGTTCGTTCTTTTCCAGCAACCGGCGTGCGTGCTCTGTGCCCGCGCTCCATACGATAGACATGTTGCCGTCCGCCAGCGGCAGCAGCGCCAGAGGCCCGTCCGCCAGGAAGCGCTGCCAGGCGATTCCGCGGTGGTCAGCGGCCACCTCGATGCTGGCAACAATCGCGGTCTGCTGGTAACTCCAGCCACGGCTGCGGATGCCGAGCCGCTCCCGCAACGGCGAGGCCGCGCCGTCCGCCGCCACCAGCAGCCGGGTAGATAGCTCCCCACCGTCACCCAGCTCCACCCGAACCTGATCGGTATCCACTCGCACACCGCGTACCGGTACGCCGGTGCGCAGCTCCACGGTCTCCAGCGCGCCGATGGTCCTGTGCAGGGCCTCCGCGACCACCCGGTTTTCCATCACGTAACCCAGGGCGGACGCGCCGGCTTCCGCCGCATCGAATCGCAGGCGTCCACCGCCGTCCGCATCCTCGATGTGCATGGCGGTGACCGCCGCAACTGCGTCCGTTTCCAGTTCCTGCCAGATATGCAGATTTTCCAGCAGCCGACGCACCGCGGGCGTAAAGGTAGACACCCGCGCCGGCGACGGGGGGTCGGGTCGGTCGTCGGTGGCCGGTTTGCCCGGGCGCTCCTCCACCAGCACCACCCGCAGTCCGGAGCGGCCCAGCAGCGCCGCCAGGCAGGCCCCCACCAGCCCGGCGCCGGCGATGACCACATCCGTCTCCGGGCCAGCGGAATTCACGGTGTCTCCTGCAGCGGTAGCCCGAGCGCCAGCCGGCTACGTCGCCCGGCCAGTCCCATGGTCATGCGCACCAGGCCACGTTTGAGGGGCGGCAGCAGATCCACCGCCACCAGTCCCAGGCCACGGGCACAGGCCAGCGGAAAAAAGTCCGAAGAGAAAATCCGCACCAGGCCATCGGTAAAGCGTTCCATGCGCCGGGTGTCCGGTCCGCGCATCGCGGCATATTGCGCCAGCAACCCGGGCGCCCCCGGATCGCGGCCGGCCAGCGCGGCTTCATGCAACAACTCCGCGAGCTGGGCCACGTCACGCAGCCCCAGATTAAAGCCCTGCCCGGCGACCGGGTGCAGCGTATGAGCGGAGTTACCCACCAGCACAACCCGATCCGATACCGGTTTCTCGATGGTGGTAATGGAAAGTGGATAGGCGTTGCGGGTCCCGCATTTCAGGAAACTGCCAACCCGGTCGCCGAAGCGTTGCGCAAGACGCGCAAGAAAATCTGCTTCCTCCAGCGCGAGCATCCCTGGCGCCTGTTCGTCCGGCATGGTCCATACCAGCGAACTGCGGTTCCCGTTCATGGGCAACAGCGCCAGCGGGCCGCTGGGGGTGAATCGCTCCCAGGCGGAATGATGGTGAGGCAGCTCGGTGGTGACGTTGGTGGTTACCGCGGTCTGTCCGTAACGGCGGGCGTTGGCGACCAGGCCCGCGGACTCGCGCAAACCGGAGCGTCCACCGTCTGCCAGCACCACCAGCCGCGCATTCAGCTCGCCGGCCCCGTCCTCCGCATTCCAGCCCAGATGCGCATGCCGCGGGCCGGCCGCGAGCCGTTCCGGTCGCACCGGACACAGCAGCTCCACGTTGGCGGCCTGCTCCAGCAACTCCAGCAATACACGGCCGATGGCGCGGGTCTCCACCACGTAGCCCAGGGCGTCCGCACCCAGCAGGTCCCGGTCCAGGCGCACGGCGCCGAAACGGCCCCGGTGCGAAATATGAATTCGTTCGATGGCGCATGCCTCCGGCGCCATCCCCTGCCAGGCGCCGATGCCCTCGAAGATGCGTCGCGAAGCCCAGGCCAGGGCAATGGCGCGGTCGTCGTAGCTGGGCTGGGAAGAGGAGGAAAACGGTACCGCCTCCAGCACCGCCACGGACAATGGGGTATGGCGCAGGGCACAGGCCAGACTGGCTCCGGCCAGACCACCACCCACAATCGCGATGTCGACTTCGCGGGTCACTGCACGCCGCTGCCCACCAGTGCCTCTACGTCGACCGGCGCCTTCGGCGCATCACTGCTCAGGATGTCCGCAGCGCCGGTGGTCACCAGCGCATCGTCCTCAATACGGATCCCGATGTTCCACCAGCGCTCGTCCGCCTTGGAGCCTTCGGTAATGTACAGCCCGGGCTCCACCGTGAGCACCATGCCGGGTTCCAGCACCCGCCATTCGCCATCCACTTTGTAGTCCCCCACGTCATGCACATCCATGCCGAGCCAGTGGCCGGTGCGGTGCCAGTAGTAATCCTTATAGGCTTCCTTTTCGATGAGTCCGTCGGTATCGCCTTTGAGAATGCCCAGTTCGCGAAGACCGTCGGTAAGCACCGCGACCGCTGCCTCATGAGGCTCGTTCCAATGCGCCCCAGCCTTGACCACGTCAATGGCCGCCTTTTGTGAGGCCAGCACCACCTCGTAGACCGCACGCTGCTCGCCGCTGAAGCGGCCATTGACCGGAAAGGTGCGGGTGATGTCCGAGGCGTAACAATCTACTTCGCAACCCGCGTCAATCAACAACAGCTCACCATCCTTGAGCTCCATACGGTTATCCACGTAATGGAGCACACAGGCATTTGCGCCCCCCGCCACGATGGACTCGTAGGCTGGCGCCTCCGCACCCCCGCGCAGAAATTCGTATTCCAGTTCGGCCTGGATCTGGTACTCCGTCATTCCCGGCAGGCAGGCGCGCATGGCGCGGATGTGCGCCAGTGCCGCGATCCGCGCGGCGCGGCGCATGCGCTTGATCTCCTCCGGCTTTTTTACCAGCCGCAGTTCATGCAACAGGTGGCTGAGTTCGACGAACTCCGCCGGAGCGCTGACACCGGCGCGCGACTTGCTCCGCACATCGTTCACCCATTTCAGCAGGCGCTGATCGAATTCCGGATAGCGGCCCATGGCGGCGAAAACCTTTTCGCGGTTTTCCAGCAGCCCGGGGACGATGTCGGCAATGTCCGCGATCGGAAAGGCGTCGTCCGCACCAAAGATTTCGCGGGCGCCATCGAGTCCCGCCCGCTGGCCGTCCCAGGCCTCTCGTTCCGGATCCCGCTCGCGGCAAAACAGCAGGAACTCTCCCTGGGGGCGACCCGGCACCAGCACCGCCACCGCCTCGGGTTCCGCAAAGCCCGTCAGGTAATAGAAGTCGCTGTCCGCGCGAAAACGGTAGTAGGTATCCCGGCTGCGCACCTGGGTCGGCGCGGTGGGAATGATGGCCAGGCCATCCTCCATCAACCGCATGAGTTCACGGCGGCGACGGGAAAAGGCCTTCTTGTCGGTACTGTTCATGGTCACCAGTTTCGCGGCGGGGAAAGTGCCGGAATTCTCCTATTGCAGGCCGCCGGGCTCAATCCCGGCAGGAGGGTTCGGTTTCCGCCGGGCCCCGCGGATCTCCTCGAAGATCAGCATCGCGCCGACCCGGACGAATTCCGTCAGTTCCGAGAGCTGCCGCTCCGCCGCCGCCAGGTCCTCCCCGGGGTCCTCGCTGGCCCCGGAGATGGCTACCAGATCGCTGGCCGCCTCTCCCGCATCGCCGGCCAGCGTGGTCGGATCGGTCTGGCCGCCCATGGTCAGGCCCAACAGGAAACCACCGCACCAGTCCGCAAGAGCAATGATTCGTTCGCCGAGCGGGGCCTCGTCTTCGGGCAACCACGGCTCAAAGGCGAAGCTGTCATCCGCCATGCCCTGGCCGGATTCCTCCAGCAACTGCTTCGCCAGGGCGGCCAGGCCGGGATCGGCCTCCCCCACCGGGTCCTGCTCCGCCAGCATGGTGATCAGTTCACCGGCGCCGCCCCCGGTGGCGGCCAGGCCACAGGCAATACCGTGCAACTCCGAGGCCCCGGTACCGGCACCCCGGCTGTCGAGTTCCTGCTGCAAGTGATCGTGGAGCGAAGCGCTGATGGCGTACAGAACCGGTCGCGAGGACGGGAGTTCACCATTCTAACACTGCCGCCAGCGTTGACCGCCGCAAATCGCACCCCTAATATCATCAGCCAGTCAACGGTCCACCCGGGGCGCGGAATGTTGAATGACGAAATGCAGCAGTTGGAAAGCCAGCTCAACCAGCTCTTGAGTGTCTGTCAGCGCCTGCGAGTGGAAAACTCCTCGCTTCGCAGCGAACAGCGGGAGCTGACCCGGGAAAATGCCCGGCTGGGTGAAAAGACCCGCCTGGCCCGGACACGCATAGAGGCCATTATCGGCAAACTCAAATCCATCGAGGGCCGCGCATGAGGACCACCGGTGAGGGCCTGGATGTCAGCATCCTGGGCAAAGTTTTTTCCGTAGCCTGCGGCGAAGACGAACATGCCGAGCTTCTCGCCGCCGCCCAGTACCTGGACCAGAAAATGCGGCGCATTCATGCCTCCGGCAAGGTGATCGGGCTGGAGCGCTCCGCGGTAATGGCGGCACTGAACATCACCCATGAGCTGTTACGACTACGCAAGGACATTGGCGTTCCCGAGGACTTCGAGGGTAAGCTAAGGGACTTGCGGAACAGGATTGATTCCGCCCTGCTGGAGCAACACGAGTTCGAACTCTAGCGGGCAGGGCGGGCCCGGTTTGGGCGCCTTCTGCGGTGTACGTGGTGTCCCGAAACACCCTTTGAACCTAAAGCTGTTTCCCGGGGTCGGGACTGAGTCGTCTGTGTGCAAGTCCGCGCAAGTGGAAAGCCTGACGGCGACCCGCGAGACCCCATCTTGAACCCTTGGTTCAAGGTACACCGGGTATCACGGCACAAGTGGTTGGCGCCCTTCTTCTCCTCCCTATGGCTGACAAGGCTCAGATTCGGCAACAAATGCGTGACCGCCGGATGCGACTCGGCGACGAGGAACGCGACACGGCTGCGCATCACGCTGCCCGGTTGCTGGCCGGCTTGCGCTGGCTCGGCAGCGCCGAGCGGGTCGCGCTGTACGTTCCCAGCATGGGCGAGATCGACGTGCTGGAAGCACTGTCCTCGCAGCGCCTGGCGAACAAGCAGATTTACCTGCCGGTACTCACCCCGGGACCACACCCGGGGCTGCGCTTCTCGCCCCTGCCGGACAACGACCGCTGGACTCTCAATCGCTACCGGATTCCGGAGCCGGACGTTGCCGCCCGGCACTGGTGCCCGGCTTCGCGGATAGACCTGGTGTTCACGCCCCTGGTTGCCTTTGACAGCGACGGAACGCGACTGGGGATGGGCGGCGGTTTCTACGACCGCGCATTGGCGAACCTGGCGCGACGGCGGAGCTGGCGCCGTCCGCGGGTGGTCGGAATCGCCTTCGACTTCCAGCGGGCGGAAGGACTTCCGAGGGATCCCTGGGATGTGAGCCTGGACGCGGTGGTAACAGATCGCCAGGTATACTTCAGCAACGGGGCCGGGCCATGAATGTGCGCGTCCGGCTGCGCGGCTCCGGCAAGCTGCTGGTGGAGGCCCCGGAATCCCGCGCTACCACCCTGGAGGGCAACTGGTACTTTCACCCGGACGTGGTGCAGCACCTGCCGTTGGCGATCAGCGATCGCCTGTACTCCTGCCCCGGCAAGGGAATCTGCAACTGGGTGGACCTGGAAACCGCTCACGGTTTCATGAATAACGTCGCCTGGGTCTACCGCGAAACCCTGCCCGGCTACGCACATATCAACGGCTGGTTCGGTTTTTACGGCGACGAGGCGCGGTACTACTGCGAGACATCCGGGTGAACTACTGGCTGATGAAAAGTGAGCCGGACGCCTTCAGCATCGATGACCTCAGGGCGTGCCCGAAGGGCACCGACCACTGGGACGGAATACGCAATTACCAGGCACGAAATTTCATGCGCGACGAGATGAAGAAGGGCGATCTGGTCTTCTTCTACCACTCCAGTTGCGACGTTCCCGGCGTGGCGGGAATCATGAAGGTCGTGCGGGAAAGCTATCCGGACTTCACCGCCCTCGACCCGGAAAGCAGATACTTCGACCCCAAAAGCGACCCGGCGAATCCACGCTGGTACATGGTCGATGTGAAATTTGAACGAAAATTCAGCCACGTTGTGTCCCTGAGTGAACTTCGGGAGCGTCGTTCTCTCAAGAACATGCAACTGCTACAGAAAGGCAACCGCCTGTCGATCATGCCGGTTGACAGGCGGGAGTGGGACACTATCCTGAAAATGACGGAAACCAAATGAAAATCCTGAAACTGTTGATCCTGGGAGTAATTGCAATGAATGCACAGGCAGGCCCGGTGGTGGAAATGAACACCAGTGAGGGCATGATTGAAATCGAACTGAATGAAGAAAAGGCGCCGATTTCAGTAGCCAATTTTCTGAAATACGTGGATGCCGGCCACTACGACGGCACCATCTTCCACCGCGTAATCAAGGGCTTCATGATCCAGGGCGGAGGCTTCGACCCGCAGATGCAGCAGAAACCCGTCGGCCAACCCATCAAGAACGAGGCGGACAACGGTCTGTCCAACGTCACCGGCAGTATCGCCATGGCGCGCACCAACGATCCGCACTCGGCTACCGCCCAGTTCTTCATCAACACGGTGGACAACGGGCGTCTGGATTTCTCCAACCCGACCCCTTCCGGCTGGGGCTACACCGTGTTCGGCCAGGTGACCAGCGGGCTGGACGTGGTAAAGAAGATCGAGGCCACGGCGACCGGCCAGAAGGGCATGCACGGTGACGTGCCGCTGGAGCCGATTGTCATCCAGTCGGTGAAGCGCAAATAGCGGGCCGGGACGCGCGCTACCGGAGATTCTCAACGCACTGATGCGCTGATCCGCCGACCAAGCGGATTTCCCCGATGAAGGAAGCTCCGGACCTTGATTCCTGCCTGCTGAAGGACCGCCCGCATTTTGCCCGTGCGTTGCGGCGCCTGCAGCGCGAGCCCGGCAAACCGGATGCCGGTTGGCAGCGGCAGTCGGAGCAGCTTGCCGCGCGCATGCAGGCCTCCGCGGCAGCCCGCGCGCACCGTGCGGCGCGACTGCCCGAGCCCGTGTTTGACGATGCCCTGCCGGTCAGCCGCGAGCGGGAGCAGATCGCCGCGGCCATCCTTGCCAACCCGGTGACCATCATCTGTGGCGATACCGGCTCCGGTAAAAGCACCCAGTTACCGAAGATCTGCCTGTCCCTGGGCCGGGGAGTGGACGGCCTGGTGGGCCACACCCAGCCGCGACGCATCGCCGCCCGCAGCATCGCCGCCCGTGTGGCCGAGGAACTGGGAAGCCCGCTGGGTGGGCCGGTGGGTTACAAGGTGCGCTTCACGGACCGGGTCGCCGCAGATACTTATATAAAGGTGATGACCGACGGCATCCTGCTGGCGGAGATTCACAGTGATCGCCAGCTGCGCCAGTACGACACCCTGATCATTGACGAGGCCCACGAACGCAGCCTCAACATCGATTTCCTGCTCGGCTACCTCAAACGCCTGCTTCCGCGGCGCCCGGAACTGCGGGTGATCATCACCTCCGCCACCATCGAGCCGCAACGCTTCAGCCGCTTTTTTGATGATTGCCCGATCATCGAGGTTGCCGGTCGCACCTTTCCGGTGGAGGTGCGCTACCGCCCGCCGCAGCCCGACCTTCCCAGCCCCCAGGCTCCGGTACTCGCCGCGGTGGATGAGCTGGCAATGGATGGTGACGGCGATGTGCTGGTTTTCCTGTCTGGTGAACGCGAGATTCGCGAACACGCGGAGGCATTGCGCAAACACCACCCGCCGCACACCGCGATTTTGCCGTTGTACGCGCGCCAGTCCGCCGCGGAACAGGACCGGGTTTTCCACGGCCACAGTGGCCGGCGCATCGTTCTGGCCACGAACGTGGCGGAGACTTCTCTTACCGTTCCGGGCATACGCTACGTGGTGGATCCGGGATTCGCCCGGATCAGCCGCTACAGCCACGCCGCCAAGGTACAACGCCTGCCGGTGGAAAAGATCTCGCAGGCTTCCGCGGATCAGCGCCGTGGTCGCTGCGGCCGGGTGGCGGAGGGTATCTGCATCCGCTTGTATGCAGAGGCTGACTTCGAGGAACGTCCTCGTTACACCGATCCGGAGATTCTGCGCACCTCCCTGGCGGCGGTCATTCTGCGCATGCTCGACCTGGGCCTGGGGGACATTGAGGAATACCCGTTCGTAGACGTCCCGGCGCCGCGCATGATCAACGACGGCTACCGGCTGCTGGAGGAACTGCATGCCATTGACGACGACCGCAAGCTAACCGACACCGGCCGCCGCATGGCGCGGCTTCCGCTGGATCCCCGCCTGGCGCGCATGCTGGTGGAGGCCAGCCAGCGCGACTGCTTCGCGGAGGTCGCTGTAATCGCCTCGGGCCTGGGCATCCAGGATCCCCGCGAACGACCCATGGCTGCGCGGGAGGCGGCGGATACCGCGCACCGGGTCTTCGCCGTACCGGGCTCCGATTTTCTTTCCCTGCTGACCCTGTGGGACAGCTATCACGAGCAACGCCGTCACCTGTCCCGCTCGCGCCTGCGCCGCTGGTGCCGGGAGCGCTTCCTGGCCTACCTGCGCATGGAAGAGTGGCGCGACCTGCACCGCCAGGTACTGGAACAGTCGGGCAAACTGGGGTTCCGCCCGCAAGACAAGGCAGCGGATCCGACCGCCATCCATCGCTCCCTGCTAAGCGGACTGATCGGCAACGTGGCGGTGCGGGAAGAAGACGACGAGTACCGCGGCACCCGCGGCCGGCGCATGCGCATCTTCCCGGGATCCGGAATCGGCAAGAAGAAGCCGCGCTGGCTGATGGCCGCCATGCTGCTGGAGACCACGCGCCTGTACGCGCATACGGTGGCGGGGGTGAAGCCCGAGTGGATCGAGCACGCCGCCGCACACCTGTTGCGGCGGGAGTACTACGACCCGTTCTGGGACCCCGAGCGCCAGCAGGCTCAGGTGCACGAAAAGACTTCCCTGTATGGGCTGCCCCTGACCAGTGGCCGCCGGGTCGCGCTGACCCGGCACGACCCGCGGCTGGCGAGGGAACTGATGGTGCGCCACGCCCTGGTGGCCGGGGAATGCCGCTGGCAGGCGGACTTCCTGCAGCACAATCGCTCGCTGGTGGCGGAGGTGGAGTCGCTGGAGCACCGTTCCCGGCGCCGGGATGTGCTGGTGGACGAGGACACCCTGACGGCCTTCTACGACGAGCGTATTCCCGCGGAGATCGGGGACCTGGCGGGCCTGCGCGCCTGGCTGAAAAAGGACCAGGAGGCCGGCAAGCGCCTGTGCTTCGACCGCGACTGGCTCATGCGCCATGCCGCCGGCGCTGTGACCGCGGAGCGCTATCCGCCCACGCTGGATCTCGCCGGGCAGTCTCTGCCGCTTCACTACCACTTCGAGCCGGGCAGCGAAGACGACGGCGTTACGGTAGACGTACCGCTCGCGGTCCTCAACCAACTCGAACTGGGTCGTGTCGAGCGACTGGTGCCGGGGCTGCTGGAGGCAAAACTGGCGGCCTGCATCCGTTCGCTGCCCAAGAGCTGGCGGCGCCTGTACGTGCCGGCGGACGAGTTCGCGCTGGCGGCCCTGGCGGCGGTACAGGCATCCGATGCACCGTTACTGGAACAACTGGCGGACGAACTGGGGCGCATGACCGGGCGCCGGCCGCCGGCTACGGAATTCCGGCCCGATCGGGTGGAGCCGCATTTTTTCATGCGCGTGCGGGTTTTCGACAGCGAAGGCCGGGAGCTGGCGGCCAGCCGCGACCTGGAAAAACTGCGCGCGAAGCTGTCCGCGCAGGCCACCCGCGCCTTCGACCACCTCATTTCCCCGGTCGAGCGCGATGCCATCACCCGCTGGGACTTTGGCGAGTTACCGGAAACGGTGGACGTGCTGCGGGACGGCCACCGCCTGTCCGGCTACCCGGCGCTGGTGGACGACGGCCAGAGCGTCTCCCTGCGCGTGTTCGATGATGCGGAACGGGCGCGGCTAACGAGCATTTCCGGCCTGCGGCGGCTTTTCGCGCTCGCCCTGGGGCGGGACCTGCGCTGGCTGCGGCGCAACCTGCCGGGGATCGAAACCAGTTGCCTGCACTACGCGCCCATCGGGGCCTGCGAGGAACTCAGCGAAGACATCCTGGACCGGGTGCTGGACGAGGTCTTCGCCATCCGCGACGGTGGAATTTGCAGCGACAAGGAGTTCGAGTCGCGCCTGGCGGCCGGGCGTAGCGGACTGGTGAGCGTCGGAAACCGGATCGCGGAACTGTGCGGGCGAATCCTTGACGCCTTCTCCCGCGCCCGCCGCGCGCTGGCGGAAGTGAACGACGTCGAGATCGCGGACCAGCTTCGTGGGCACCTGGAGGGAATGGTCTACCCGGGCTTCGTGCGGGAAACCCCGCCGGAGTGGATCATTCACCTGCCCCGCTACCTGGAGGGAGCGCGGATTCGCGCACAAACCGCCGCCCAGGACCCCGGGCGGGACCGGCAACGGGCGGCCCAGGTCGAACCCCTGTGGCGGCGCTGCCGCGAGGCGCTGGCAGCATCCGCGACCGACCCGGAGTTGCTGCGCTACCGCTGGATGCTGGAAGAGTTCCGGGTGTCGCTGTTTGCCCAGCAACTGCGCGCCTCCATCCCGATTTCGGAAAAGCGCCTGGAAAAACAATGGGCGAAAGTAGGCCGCTGATCCCACGGCGACGAAAGGACTAAGATAGGCGTCTACCCAACCGCCGGGACACATCCATGGCACGTACCAAATTCTCCTGGGGCAATTTCTTCCTGCGGCTGCTGGCAGCCATGGGTGTCGTCCTGGTGACCTACAACCCGACCGCGTTCAATTACCTGTCCTGGATTCAGCTCACCTGGCCACAGATCGATCCCTTCAAGGTCATCGCGGGTATCCTGCTGGTGATCGGATGGGCGATCTGTATTCGCGCCACCATCCATTCCCTGGGCCTTGTCGGCACCATCCTGGCCGCGGCGCTGTTCGGCGCCCTGATCTGGCTGGTGCTGTACATGAAGCTGGTGCCCGCGGACAGCATCGAGGCCATTGTCTGGCTGATTCTGGTGGCGGTGGGGGGCGTATTAGGGGTCGGACTTTCTTGGTCGCATGTGCGTAGACGCATTACCGGCCAACTGGACGTGGACGACTCGGATACCTAGATCGCGCAGGACCCTTCACTGCGTTCCGGGTCAGGCGTGGTGGCTTGGCAAGCCTGCGCCACGATGCCATACGGGTCGCATGTGCGTAGACGCATTACCGGCCAACTGGACGTGGACGACTCGGATACCTAGAGAGTGAAGGATTCCCAGATACCCCGCGCAACTCGACGAGATCCCTCGCTGCGCTAGGGATGACAGCGGGGCTTTAAGACAGAAACATCCGATACGCGGGATTCTCGGTCTCTTCCGAGTAGGCGTAACCCAGTTCGGAAAGAAAGTCCCGGAACGCCTTCTGCTCCCCGGGCGGCACCTGGATGCCGACGAGAACGCGACCGAAATCGCTGCCGTGATTTCGATAGTGAAACAGGCTGATGTTCCAGCCCTGGCCCATGCGATTGAGAAAGCGCAGCAACGCCCCGGGGCGCTCCGGAAACTCGAAGCGGTAAACCCGCTCGTGACGCGCCGCCGGCGCGCGCCCGCCCACCAGGTAGCGTACGTGGGTCTTGGCCATCTCGTTGTCGGTCAGGTCCTCGACCTCGTAGCCGCGGCTGCGCAGTTTCTCCATAAGCTGGCGGGTATCGTCGTGGTCGGCGATCTGCATGCCGACGAACACATGGGCGATGCTGGGGTCGGCGAAACGGTAGTTGAACTCGGTAATGCCGCGCTTGCCGATCAGCGAGCAAAAGCGCCGGAAGGCACCGGGCTTTTCCGGTACCGTAACACCCAGCACCGCTTCCCGGCGCTCGCCCACCTCCGCCCGCTCGGAGACATGCCGCAGGCGGTCAAAATTCATATTGGCGCCGGAGGTAATGGCCACCAGTTCCCGGTCACGGGCGCCATTCTTTTCCACCCAGCGCTTCAGTCCCGCTACCGAAAGCGCACCGGCCGGCTCCATCACGGAGCGGGTGTCCTCAAAGGCATCCTTGATGGCAGCGCACATCTCATCCGTTGACACGGTAATCATCTCGTCCACGAATTTGCGCGCCAGCCGGAACGTTTCCCGGCCGACCTGCTTGACCGCGACCCCGTCGGCGAAGATGCCCACGTGCGGAAGCTTCACCCGCCGCCCCGCCGCCAGAGACCGGGTCATGGCATCCGCGTCGTCCGGCTCCA
>JAJDOE010000124.1 GCA_022340345.1 Gammaproteobacteria bacterium | reverse complement strand
GGGCGCCAAACAGGTTGTCCGCCAGTAAAGGTAGAAACGCGCAATGATCCATATGCGTGTGGGTAATGAAGATATGCCGGATCGCTTCCTGCTCGGCCTGGGTCAGGTCGCCCACACCACTGCCGGCATCGATCAGGATGTCCTCGTCCACCAGGAAGGAAGTGGTGCGCAGCCCAGGGCCCACGCCACCACTGCAGCCCAACACCCGCAGCTTCATGAGCCCGTTTCCAGCGGCGCGCGGCTGCGCTGCTCAGCTACTGGCGGCGTTTCCGGCACGTAGTCTGCTTCGTGTCTCAAGGCGTCTCTCCCTGGCTACGGTACTCAGCGGTATGGTCGTTCCCCCGAACCGCGCGTCGCCGTCCGGCACGGCATCGCCGGGCGACGACGGGGGGCTAACGCAAATCGATTCTGTCTTGTTCATGATCGGAAACACGCGCAAAAAGGGGGCGAATAGCAGCCCCACGCGTCTAGGATACAAGGGGTTGGCGGCAGAAGCACCAACCAGGTTGTCATCCCGAACGCCGCGCAGCGGCGGAGGGATCTCCTGCATCCTGGCGATGCTTGTTTAATCGTGCGCGGGTCATGGGTGCTTCCGACTCACCCTCCCGGCCCGACAGGGCGATCATTGCCCATTCCCCACTAACGACGGCACAATAAGCACCGCTGCCGTTTCCTGACTTTCAAAGTAAACCCGTTCGTGGGTACAGGAAAATATTCACGTTCTGACCCGGAGACCTACACCTTGGCATCGAATACTGGACGGGCCTACTTCATGCTTGCCGGGTATCATTTCGACCCGGAAGACATCACGCGCCGGCTTGGCATCGAACCCACTACGGTAGACGCTTCCGGCGCGAGAAGTGGCCTGGACAAGCCGGTACTCAGCTCCTGGGAATTATCGACGGATACCGTCACCGATGATGTGGACGTGTACGCGCTGACGGATACCATCATCAAGCAGATCGAACCCGCGAAGGAAAAGATCCTGGAAGTGTGCAAGAGCCACAACCTGTCCCCCAGGATCGGGGTAAACCTGGTCTTGTCAGTTGATAAGAGTGAAGCCAGCCCGGAGGTGGGTTTCGGCGCCAGAACGATTCGTTTCCTGGCAGATATCGGCGCGTTTATTAACGTGGACTATCGGCTTTCCGAACGCGCCTGAAACTATCCGGGGCGTAGCGGCCGCGCGACCTGCCAGGTTCGCGCGGCCGACTGTCTCAGGGCTTTTTGGGGGTGCTGTACGGTACTTCTTTCTGGAACGGCTCCCAGGTGGTTTCGTATCCGACATAGCCCTGGTCATTGGCCTTTTTCTGGCGGGTGGTTACAAAGCGTGACTTGCCTTCGGGAACCGCGGGCCGGGTCTTGGGTGCATCGCTCATACTCATAACTCCTCAATAGTGGGTAAGGGAGGAATATAAACCGGTGTGTCAGTCCCTCCCGCCTAACTGACCGAATCAATATATTCTACCGCTGATAATGTCCTTTGCCGGGAATCACATGCCGCACGCCTCCCTGCGGATTTTCAACATCACCCTTGTAACGGGGAATGATGTGAATATGGACATGCAAGACGCTCTGCCCCGCCGCCGGACCGATGTTAACACCGATGTTGTAGCCGTCTGGATTGAACTCCTCGTCCAGCAGCTTGCGTTGCTCGGTAATCAGCTCCATGCAGGCGTTGACCTCTCCGGGCGTCAGATCGAAAAAGCTCGCAACATGACGTTTCGGAATAACAACCGTGTGGCCCGGACTAACTGGGTAGCTATCACGGGCGCTGTACGCAAGCTCATTGTCCAACGACATCCCTTTCGGGCCTGTACAGAACAGGCACGGGTTATTGGGGTCTCGCTTTGTTTCCTCAGGCGACAAACTTCTCAATGGGTCTGGCTCCTGCTTCCTGTCATCCCGCAGCACTGGTCGCAAGCGCCAGCGACCTTGCCTTGTTCATTTGCTCCTCGCAGTGTTTTGAACAGAGCGGCTGAAGGGCATTCGAAAAACTTTCGATAATCACTTCAAATTCGTCGGCCACGTCGTCGGCAAGCGACGTGTCTTTTGTTAACTCAGCCAGCACGTTTCGCACGGTGGATTTGTTTACCTTGCATAGCACTGCGAGATGAATCGGGAGTTGCTGCTCCATGCAGACTGTCAATGCTGTCTCATAGGCCTTTATTGCCTCTTCCAGGCGGTCCGGGTTTTGTTCTGATTCACCCAAATGATGCAAAACTGCGCCACGATTATTGTGCGTAGCGGCTAACTCGAAGGCATTATTGTCGGCATCGAATTCTGCAAGTGCATTCTTGTATGCGACGATGGACTTTTGAAAAGTACGGTTACCTTTAAGAAGCCTCCCGTACGCATGGAAAGTGGCGCCGAGCTGGTGCATGGCCGATGCCCATTCTTCGGGCGTCTCGTTGCGGGACCATTCCAGCAATGCATTGGTGTATGCATCAATGGATGCCTTCAATAACTTCGCGTCATCCAGTTGCCGGCCCAACGCCTGCTGTGCGGCGCCCAGATTACATTGCGTCGCTGCCCACTCGCGGGGTGACTCTTCCTGGCTAAACACCTCCAGGGCATGGTCAAAACACTGGATGGCCTTTTCAAATAACGCAACGTCTGCCTTCTGTTGCCCCAGTGCCGCAAGGATATTTCCAAGACTATTCTGAGCTTCCGCCCAGGCCAATGGCTCTTTGTCTCGATATTCTTCTGTCAGCGAGGTCTCAAGTACCTCACGCGCACTTTCAAAAATATTGGCGCTGAACCGGCGCTGTTCGTAGTTTCCCCGTGTGTAGAGGAAATTATCCGCTACGGTTAGGGTGGTATCCGGTGTAGCTGCCTCGGTCAGATCATCGCCGAGCAAGCCAATGGAATGCTCTATCGCCCGCTCCAGGGCCCGGTTGTCCGGGTACAGGATGTAAATATTGGAGAATCTCATTTCGCCCGGCTGAGTATTTCATTCAAATCCGGATCGGCGCCGACAGGTCCGCCAAGCTCGATCTCTTCATCGGTGGCCTCGCGTACGGTCAACACTTCCAACCGGAAACTTATGTCCCTGCCACAAAGCGGGTTGTTGCCGTCGACGGTCAGGGTCTTGTCGTCAAATCGGGTCACAATGAATTTCTTGAGTTCTCCTTTATCATTTTCCATGGTGATGGTCATACCGATCTCCCGGTACTCTTCAGGGACGTTATCGATATGATCGGTAAAAACAAGCGACTCGTCTCTCTCGCCGTATAACAGTTTGGTGTCGATCGGAATTTCGATGATATCGCCGGCCTTCTTGCCATCCAGTTCCTTCGCTACCTGTTCAGACAAGATATCATTTACGCCATGAACATATCCCAGGGGATAATCCACAGTTACAAGTACGTCACCGGTTTTTTTGTCGATGACCTTGTAGTTCACCTCAACAAATTTTTCGTTTTCTATCGTGTCTGACATGCCCGAAGATACCTGATTGCGGATAAGCCGCATCAAAAAAGCGTAGCGCCAAAAATTTTAACTCTATCGTCTTCGTAACCCAGAACCAGCCTGCCTAACCACTCACCCGGCTTCTTGGTGCTGGTTTGTTTGTAGAGCACGGTCACATGCTCACCACGCCGGATAATGCCAAGATATTCATATTCGGTTGACAGATCCTTCGTCAGCTCGCTTCTGGCAAACTGCTTGCCCATTTCAACTTCATTCGCGCCCTTGATCAGAGAGCTCGAAAAGTTGCGGGTAAAGGCACCGTAGTTTTGTTCATTAGAGTACTTAACAAGATCCGCCCACATCGGATTTGCAAGCTCCAGGATCTCTTCGTCGGTTTTCTCAACAATATTCATAGAAAAATGTCTCGAATAAAAAACGATATTTTGTCCTTTAATTAAGCCTGCGATGCACTCAAATCGTTCGTTGAATGGAGAAAAAAAAGGACCAACACCAAACATGCCGGTCCCTTTTTTAAGGCAAATTACTTTTAGCTTGCTTGAAAGATCAAGCCTCTATGTTGCTTAATGGTGACCTTCTGCTTTCAGCTTGGCCAGGTCTTTGTCCTCCATATCACCTACAAGGTGATAAAGCGGCGCTTTCTCCATGGTGTACTCGCCGGTCTTGGGATCGCGACGCGAAACGGTCAACACGTGCCAGTTCTCATCATCCAGCTTCATCGCATCTCCCCGGTAGTAGTAACCAGGCCAACGCGTCTCCTTACGGAACAGCGTGTGTTGGAACACACTCTCTGAGGTAAGGAAACGGTGCTTCAGCTCCCATGCCCGCAGCAGCTCGTGTATGTCTGAAGCCGCGATTTTGTCCAGGTCTTCTCCGAAAATCGCCATTTTCTTCAGACCGATTTGCAGCAGTTTCTCGTTGGTCATGTAGTTCACACCAAAGCCACCACAGTACTCGTCCATCAGCTTCTGCAGACGATCAAGGCCCTGGCGCGGGTTGATGAAATTCGGATTAACAGAACCGGCAACCACTTCGTTGCTGTAAACCTTGTAGGTTTCCAGCGGCTTGTAGATCTCTTCCTTGCGACGCTGGATCTGCGCGTCGGACACCACGATGCCCTCGCCCTTGCCGTCATCGATGTACTTGCATGCGGCTTTGGCTGCCAGGCGGCCTTCGGTAAAGGAACCGGAGGAGAAGGCGTGCGGGGTCCCGCCAACGGCGTCACCGGCACCAAACAGACCTTCAATGGTGGTCATGCGGTTATAGCCCCAGAAATACTCCGGCGGAGACACATCCTCGGGACCCGAGCACCATGCACCACAACCGGTGGCGTGGGAACCCATTACATACGGCTCGGACGTTGTCAGTTCGGGATTCTCGTATTTCGGATCTACATCAGTAGCAGCCCAAAGCACGGCCTGACCGACGGTCATGCCAAGGAAGTTGTGCCAACCAATTTCTTCAAGGTGAGGATCCTGGAAGGCCTCCATGGTGACCATGTGGATCGGGCCACGTCCGGCATTTACTTCGTTGATCAAGGCGTGGTTCCGCAGACAGGTCGGGATGGGTCGATGGGTCAAGTGCGAAGCTTCGATATCCAGGTATTCCTTACCGACCATTTCCGTCAGTTGCGGCCACCAGTTCGATTCATACTCTTCGCCCAGGCAGTTTTGCGTGTAGGTCTTAAGATGCAGGAAGTAGGCGCCCACCGGACCGTAACCATCCTTGAATCGGGCCAACACGATGCGGTTTTCCATCTGGGTCATCTTGGCGCCCGCTTCGATCATAAGACCGTAGGCAGAACCAGAGGACCACGGCGCGTACCAGACACGACCCGCTCCCTCGCCCACTGAACGCGGCTTGAAGATGTTGGACGCACCACCGGCACCGCAGATAACGGTCTTGGACTTGAATACGTGGTAGTTACCGGTACGTACGTTGAAGCCCACGGCACCGGCAACGCGGTTTTCCTTGGATTCATCCATCAGAAGGTGGGTCACACAAATACGGTTGAATACCTTATCGGCTGATTTCTTCGCGGCTTCCGCAACAATCGGCTTGTAGGATTCACCGTGGATCATGATCTGCCAACGACCTTCACGCAGGTATGCGCCGGTCTTGGTGTTGCGCATGATCGGCAGGCCCCAATCCTCGAACTGATGCACGGTGGAGTCGACGTGGCGCGCCATGTCAAACGCCAGGTCCTCACGCACCATGCCCATCAGATCGATACGTGCATAGCGTACGTGATCTTCAGGATTGTTCTCCCCGAAACGCGTACCCATGTAGCAGTTGATGGCATAAAGCCCTTGCGCTACCGCGCCGGAACGATCGATATTCGCCTTTTCCGCGATTACGATCTTCTTGTCCTGGCCCCAGAACCTGGCTTCAAAAGCAGCGCCTGTGCCGCCAAGTCCCGCACCTGCTACGAGAATATCGATATCCTCTTCAATAATTGTCTTGTAGCCCATCAGTAGTACACCCCTTCTTTCATTTCCAGCCCGGCAGATTTAAGCGTAGGCAACCCGCCATCATCGAGGCGAATGTACTTGGGCTCGTTAAACAACAGCTCACCGTCGCGCATTTCGCTACTTGGAGCTGGTTCTGCAGACAGATCCGGATACCCCGTGCCCCAAGGCTTGGTGGTGATGGGCGCCAGAAGCTCCATATCCTTCTTGCCATTGCGGAACTTGATGCGCCAGGCAATCGTGCCCTTCTCCTCGTCACGGTAAACTCGAACCGAGTGACCCAGCGGGGCGAAATCTGCATAGCCACGCACATCAATCGCTTGATGCGGGCAGGCCTTTACACAGGAATAACATTCCCAGCACATGCTGGGTTCAATGTTGTAGGCGCGACGAAGCGTTTTGTCGATGTGCATGATGTCGGACGGGCAGATATCGACGCACTGACCACAACCATCACATCGAGTCATATATACAAAGGTAGGCATGTGTTCTTCCTCTATCTCGTAGAGTTAATTCAGTAGATTCGTATCTTAGTAATGGTTTGGCGCTTCACGCCGGATACCTTTACCCATGTAGGCCGGGTTGTTGCCCATATATTCCGCGATATCCGGAAACCTCTTCTGCACCTCGGGATCCGTCAGATCGTAATCCATCGGCAGGTTCTCGGCTGAACCATCGGCCATGATCACGCGCTTCTGGAAAGCCGCGGCGGGCTTGAAGAACATGTGCGCGAACTTGGACCACAACACGGAGCCAAACAGGGTCGTGCTGGAAATGACAAACAGCACGAAGAACAGTGTGGTCAAGCGGCCTAACCCACTCGACAGACCAAAGGACCAGAGCAGACCAAAGGTCGCGGTGGCCAGCAGCGAGAGGATGAACAGGTCAGCTCGGACCAGGTGGTACCACTTCGTGCCTTCCGCGGCCACGTCCACGCGAATACCGAACCAAAACCAGTAGCCACCGAAGCAGAGCATCAGTGCGCCGATGTGCCAGAGCAGGGGCAGGTAGCCAGGCGCCGGGGTGTCCGGGGTCGGATACTGGAAAATCATGATCGCGCTCGTCACGATGAAGATGACGGTGCCGTACATGGTGAACAGGTGGGAAATCCGGCGCTTGACGTTGCAGAACTCGCCGGACGTGAGGACCTCGTCGGCCAGCACCTTGACCGCTATCACGGCCTTCTCGCCGGCGCCCACCTCGCGCTTGGCGCTCTTCTTCGCCTTTTGCGCATTCTCGAAGAAGTACTTCGCGCTTTTCTTGTGCATCATGTCGAGAATCGTACCGCCCGCCACCAGGATCGCCATCAGAATGACATAGCCCTGCTGGATCGCCGGCGATATGTGTGCCGAGAGCTCGGCGAAGGGATTGGTCATGAACATTTTATAGTTTCCTCAACAATGTTAGCTGTAAGCCTGTCTACGAACTTTTTGGGCAGGTCTTTATGAGTCTGTCTGTAGAGCAGGAATTCATTCTCGATCAGCTTGCAGGAAACGCCGGTCGGCCGACGATCCGGTTGCTGGCGAACATGGACGGGTCGCTAAGCCATTTGCCGGTAACAATCAGGCACCAACCGGCGAAGGCATGGCCGCCCTGACTGCAAGGTCGCGCGGACAGATGTGCATGCAGGCAAACGTTTCCTGGTCCTTACAGCCGTCACACGGGTCGGATCGTATGTAGGTCGGTATGGTCTCGCTCCCGATCAGCGGGCGGAATGTCCGCTCATCTTGATTTCTACCTTGTCCTCGTCGGCAATCCGCGCGTAGTGCTCGCGCAGGATGGCCAGCACTTCCGGACGGGAAAACTCTCCGGGCACCTCGTCGCCCTCGGAAAGCGCCTTGCGCAACTTGGTGCCGGACAGCAGCAAGCGGTCACCGGCCTCGTGGGGACAGGTCTTCATGGAAGCCATGCCCTCGCACTTGTAGCACCAGAAGGTCCAGTCGATCTTGAGGGCCTGAGTTTCCAGGGCGCCCTCGGGAATTTCGTCGAAAATGTGGTGGGCATCGAAGGGACCGTAGTAGTCGCCCACGCCGGCATGGTCGCGACCCACGATCAGGTGCGAACAGCCGTAGTTCTGGCGGAAAACCGCGTGCAGCAGGGCCTCGCGGGGTCCCGCGTAGCGCATATCCAGTGGGTAGCCAGCCTGCAGTACCGTGTTTTCCACGAAATAGTTGGCGATCAGCGTATCAATGGAACGGGCACGCACATCGGCCGGGATATCGCCGGCCTTCAGCTTGCCCAGCAGGGAGTGGATCAGCACGCCGTCACAGACCTCGATCGCGATCTTGGCCAGGTACTCGTGGGAACGGTGCATGGGGTTGCGGGTCTGGAAGGCCGCCACCGTGGTCCAGCCATTCTTCTCGAACACCGCACGGGTCTGGGCCGGGCTCAGGAACAGCTCGCCGTAGCGGCTGGGGAATTCGCCCTGGGACAGCACCCGCACCGGGCCGGCCAGGTTGACCTCACCCTGGGCCTGCACCACCGCCACGCCCGGGTGCTCGGCATCGGTGGTCTTGAATACGTGCTCACATTCGAAATTCTTGTCGATGGCGTACTTTTCGGTGACGGTCATGGTTCCCATGATCTCGTCGGTCTCGCCATCCACCAGCGCGATGTCGCTGCCCTCGGTGATGGAATCCGCGGTTCCCGGATCGGTGGACAGGGTGATCGGGATCGGCCAGAACAGGCCGTCGGCGGTCTGCATCTCCGCACAGACGCGCTCCCAGTCCGCCTTGCCCATGAAGCCTTCCAGGGGCGTAAAACCGCCAATTCCCATCATGATGAGATCGCCGGTCTCGCGGGAAGTCAGAGTGACCCGCGGCAGGTCCGTGGCGCGGGCCCGTTCCGCCGCCAGGGCGTCGCCGCTGAGAAGTAGGGGCTTGAGATCGCCGCCTCCGTGGGGCTGTACCAGTCGCAACATGAGGATTTTGAAACTCCGGTAATGGCAGACACCAGCCTGTAAGCCGGGCGGATCAGCACTGTAAAGGGTTGCCGCCGGCAACACTAATCAATAATCATTGCCCCGACATAAAGGGATTTTTCCAATGATTTCGCGGGATTCAGCGCAATTCCCGGAAATTCCCCAGGGGAAATTGGCCGGGGATGGCGAAAGGCGAGCCGCGGCGGCGGGCTTTCAGGGGTTGGGCGGGGTCTCGGGTTTCGGGCTCGGCCCGGTCTCAGATTTCGGACCCGGCTCGCTCTCGGGTTTCGGACGCAGCTCGCGGTATCGATCCAGGTCCCGGCCGTAGCGTTGCCTGATCTGCTCCCGCTGGGCGGTGTAGCTGGCGTTGGCCTTCTCGAAGTCGGCGATCTGGATCTGGATACCGGCGGCTTCTTTGCCCTTTGTGCCCTCCAGTCGCTTTTTCAGACGCACAACGATTTCGCGGTTGGCCTGCAACGTGGATTCCAGCCAGGCCAGGCGTTCGTCCCGGGCGGCGATGATGGCCTCTTCGCTCTCATAGGTCGCCAGCAGGCGTTCGTCCTGTTGGCGCTGCTCCTCCGCCACGATTTCCGCGGCGCGGGCGCGTTCTTCGGCATCCTGCGCCTTTTCAACGTCTTCCGGCGCCGGTGGCGCCGCTTCCTCCTGCACCTTGACTCCCTTGCTGTTGATGGTGGTAACCCCCGAACGCGCGCATTCCGCCGAGGCGTTGTCGCCGTAGTGCCATTGGCCTTCGGCATCCTGGCACTTGGTGATCAGCGAACTGCCTCCCGTGGCGGCAAGCGCCACCGCCGGTCCGGCAAGGGCCAGCGGGAGCAGCAGGAACGAAAATGCCGGAATCAGTGGCTTCATGGGTATTCCTTTAATACAGCGGCCTGCGCGGGTCTGCGCATCGCCAGCCCGCACAACAACAGGCCGACAATCAGCATCGGAAGGCTCAGCAATTGTCCCATGGTCAGCCAGTCAAAGGCGAGGTAGCCCAGATACGCATCCGGCTCACGGAAAAACTCCACGAACATCCGCACCAGCGCGTATCCGGTCAGAAACACCCCGGACACCAGTCCGGTCGGTCGTGGCCGGGCGGAAACCCACCACAACACCACGAACAGCAATACCCCTTCCAGGCCGGCCTCGTACAGCTGGCTGGGATGGCGCGGGATGGCGTTCAGCCCCTCGGCGGGGAACAGCACCGCCCAGGGAACGTCCGTGGCGCGACCCCACAATTCCTGGTTAATGAAATTCCCCAGGCGC
This sequence comes from Gammaproteobacteria bacterium, assembly GCA_022340345.1. Taxonomy (GTDB): domain Bacteria; phylum Pseudomonadota; class Gammaproteobacteria; order HyVt-429; family HyVt-429; genus JAJDOE01. Next base: position 5,766 of record JAJDOE010000124.1, on the reverse strand, counting down.
CCGGCCCCCAGGCCCACCGGCACCAGCGGCGCCACGAAATCGCCCACTTGCAACAACGAACGTCCACGGGATCGGGCGAACAACGCCAGCGCGACGATTCCGCCCAGCAGGCCGCCGTGAAAAGACATGCCACCTTCCCACAGGCGAAAAATGGCCAGCGGATCGGCGAAGTACTCGGCCGGCTTATAGAAAAGGACGTAACCCAGGCGCCCTCCGAGAATGATGCCCAGCACCACGTAGGAGACCAGGTCGCCCACCTCCTCACGGCTCCAGCCGTGGCGGCCGGCATCGGCGCGGCGGACCCCCAGCCACCAGCCGGCGATGAAACCCACCAGGTACATCAGGCCATACCAATAGACGTGGATAGGGCCGATACTTATGGCGACGCGATTGAATTCGGGATGTACCAGCATCGCCGGGCATTATGCCAGACCGCGGGATGCGCCGAGGGTGCTTGGCGCACACCGCCGGGGCGCTTTCCGCACCCGACACGCGGTTGGCGGTTCCGGTCGGGTTCCGGCGTAGAGCGGAAACTCCGCAATCGTCCTTCCCCGGTGTTCGCGACGGCCACGCGAGGCGTCATCCGGATACCCGCCAAATGGGTTACCAATGACTATGAGATATCCAAAATCCCTGCTCGCGGCCTTTGCGCTGGCGGCGCTCGCCGGCTGCGCCGGCCTGGATACCCGAATCAGCCACAACCAGGCCTTCTTCGACAGCCTGCCGGTGGAGCGCCAGATCACGATCCGCAGCGGCCGCATTGAACAGGGCTTCAGCAAGAACGAAGTGTTCCTCGCCTGGGGACGGCCCCAGCGGGTGCGCGAGGGGGACGATCCCGAGGGCGCCCACGAGACCTGGATCTACACCACCGTGCAGGTAGACACGCACTTTCATTACGGCTGGGGCGGCTACCACTTTCGCCACGGCTTCTATGACGATCTGTACCCCCATTTCACCTACCGCCCGGCCGTTGAACGTTACGTAGTGTTCCGCGAGGACCGGGTCGTACGCTGGGAATCCCGGGATTTTCCGTACGCCGGGCCGATCCCCCCGGAGGGGAATCCGCAAGCGCAGTAAATCCGCACCGCGCTCCGAACGGCGGGGGGTTGCTACACTCCGCGCTCGCTTCCCCTGGAGCCATCCGTGACCGCAGATCGCAACCGGCTTGCCGGTGAGACCAGTCCGTACCTGCTGCAGCATGCCGGCAACCCGGTGGACTGGTTCCCCTGGGGACCGGACGCCCTGGCACTGGCGCGGGAGCGCGACTGCCCGATCCTGCTTTCCATCGGCTATTCCGCCTGCCACTGGTGTCACGTGATGGAGCGGGAATCCTTCGAGGACGATGCAACCGCGGAGCTCATGAACCGCCTGTTCGTGTGCATCAAGGTGGATCGTGAGGAGCGCCCGGATTTGGACAAGATCTACCAGCTCGCCCACCAGATGCTCACCCAGCGGCCCGGTGGCTGGCCGCTGAACATGTTCCTGTTGCCGGACGGGCGCACACCCTTTTTTGGCGGAACCTACTTCCCGGACCAGCCACGACACGGGATGCCCGCATTCCGCGAGATCCTGCAACGGGTGGCGGATTTCTTCCAGGCGAACCGTAGCCAACTTGCGGAACAGGGTGCCGCGGTGCGCGCCGCTTTCGATCACCTGCAGCCGCAGCCCGGTGCTGGCAATACGCCGGATGCGACGCTGCTGGATCGCGCCATCGAACAGATGAAGACCCAGTTCGATGCCCGTCACGGCGGTTTCGGCAGCGCCCCCAAGTTCCCGCATCCCACCAGCCTGGAGCGATGCCTGCGCCACGCCCGCCGCCTGCGTGCCGAGGGCAACCCGGACCCGGCCCTCGATCACCTCATCCACCACTCCCTGATGCGCATGGCCGAAGGGGGTGTCTACGACCAGGTCGGCGGCGGGTTTTTCCGCTACTCGGTGGACGATCAATGGATGATTCCGCATTTCGAAAAGATGCTGTACGACAACGGGCCGTTGCAGGCCCTGTATGCGGACGCCTTCGGCGCTACCGGTGAGGAGCGCTTCGCCGGGATCGCCCGCGGCATCGGCGAGTGGGTACTGCGCGAGATGCAGTCTCCGGAAGGCGGTTACTGGTCCAGCCTGGACGCGGACTCGGAGGGCGAGGAAGGCCTTTTTTACGTCTGGGACCAGGCACCGCTGGACGCCATTCTCGAACCCGCGCAACGAAAACTGCTCAACGCCCGCTACCGGCTCGACGCGGCGCCCAACTTTGAGGGCCGCTGGCACCTGCACGGGTACCTGTCCCTGGCCGAGGCGGCCCGTGCCTGCGGCATGCAGGAACCCGCCGCCACGGAGATGCTCGCCGCAGCCCACGCGCGACTCCTGGCCGAGCGCGAGAAACGCGTTCGCCCCGGCCGGGACGACAAGATCCTGACCGCCTGGAACGGTCTCATGATCCGCGGCATGGCCCGCGCCGGGCGCCGGCTGGGCCGGCCGGACTTCATCGACAGCGCCACCCGAGCCCTCGACTTTGTCCGCAGCACCTTGTGGGTGGAAGGTCGGCTCAAGGTCACCACCCGGGACGGCCGCGCCCGGTTGAATGCCTACCTGGACGACTACGTATTTCTCATGGACGGTATCCTGGAACTGCTGCAGGCACGCTGGCGAACCGCCGACCTGGAATTCGCGATTGCCCTGGCCGAGGTGGTTCTGGCGCACTTCGGCGACAGCGACGGCGGCGGTGGTTTCTATTTTACGTCCGACGACCACGAACCCCTGCTTCACCGCAGCAAGCCAGCGGGCGACGAGGCGACCCCCAGCGGCAACGGCATCGCTGCCCTGGTACTGGCGCGCCTCGGGCACCTGCTCGGGGAAACCCGCTACCTGGCGGCAGCGGAAGGCGTGCTGTCGACGCTGGCCCCGGCCATCGGCGAGCACCCACACGCCCACGCCAGCCTGCTGCACGCCCTGGAAGAGCAGCTGTACCCGCTGCAGACGGTGGTGGTGCGTGGCGCCGCGGCGGACCTGCAACCGTGGCTCGAGCTCGCCGGCCGCGGCTTCCACCCCGGACGGCTGGTGTTCGGTATCCCCTCGCACGAGACCGGGCTGCCGGAGGTCCTCGCTGCCCGGCGCGCTGCCGCGGGCCGGGTTGGCGGCTGGATCTGCCGAGACCAGACCTGCGCAGAACCCGCAACCAGCCTGTCAGAATTCAGCCGGAAGCTCGACCGGTCCTAGCCCGGTGCCGCGGTGTCCCCGCCCCCACGCCGGGTATACAATATTCACCGAGAGACAGCGGCGCCCCACGAAGGCCACGCTGGGAGGTGAAAAGTGAAAAACACTGTCGTCGCTGCGGCGGGCGGTCCCCTGCCCGGGTTTGTTCCTGACCCTGCTTCGACCGAAGCATTTCTTTCCGCCCTGCCGGGCCTGAATCCCACCGATGACCTGGAGCGCATGCAACGCCTGTTGCAAACGCTGGAAACGCAGAAGGTAGACAGCGCGACACGGGTGGCCTGCATGGAACGCTTCGAGGCTCCGCTGGACGCGATAACCCGGCAGGTCCGCAAGCAGCACGTTGGATTGGCCTTGCCGTTGTCGGAATACGAACTTGCGCTGACCCAGCTGCTGGCCCAGGTACATGCGGGGGTAGCGGCGGGTTTCGAAACCGCCCTGCAGCCGCTGATTGAGGACGGCCGCGAAATCCCCGGAATGTCGCGGCAGCGGGGACTGGATGCCCTGCGTGGAGCGATTCGAAGTCTAGCCGAAGCACTCAACTGCGCCTGGAGCAGCTACCAGGGGCCGCTCCCGGGCCTTTGGAATCGCTTGCATCGCCTGCACCACTTTGCCTGGAAACACGGGCTGAACCAGGAGCGGGACGGTAGCCTGAACGCCGCCGGCCGCATCTACGTCCGTTCGGTGCTGCTTGGCCTGGCGGACCCCTTCGCCCTGCCCTACCGGGGCGTGGACAAGGTCAGCGATTTCCTGGACAAGGTCAGTGGTGGCGTGACCATCGGCACGGAACCGCCGGAAACGGACCATCAGCACCTTTTTGTGATTGATCCCGCCATCGACCAGCCGGCCATTCCGTTGCTGCGCAACAATCTGCTGTCCCGCGAGACCCTGATCCTGGATACCACCACGGTGGTAAAACAAGTACACAAGCGCACCCAGCAGTCGGTCGGTGCCACGCTGGTACAAAAGGGCGTAGCGCGCTTTTCCGAGATGGAACGCCTGGCGATCCTGCGCATGCTCGCCGGGCACTGGCGGCACCGCCCGCTACGCACCAAACAACGCCAGGAAACACAGCGGGATCTGGAATTGACGATTGGCCTGTCGGCGGTCGCCTGGCTGCTCAATGGCAACAAGCCGGTTCGGGACGTGCAGAACATTTCCGACTTCGCCACCGCCGCCACCATGCTGCGAGGCACCTTCGGCCAGCAACTGACGGCCGGCAGCGAGCCCGCCCGAATCCGTCACTGGCAGGTGCTGGACTCCGGTGACCACGGACTGCGTCTTTGTTACACGGGCGAGGAACGCGATACCCGCGTCGGCGAACTGGTTGCCTGGCGCCTGCAGGGCAGCGACTACCCCTGGAGCGTAGGCATCGTGCGCTGGGCCCGGGACGTGGAACAGAACCGGCTCGAGGTGGGTGTATTTGAACTGGGTGACAACGGTGCGCCGGCGACCGTGAAACTGGTCACCGAAGGCGAATCGGAACCGGTAACCGCGTTGCATTTTCCGGCCACCTGCGCGGAAGACGGCAGCGCAAGCTCTGCGGAGACACTGGTCGCCGCCAGCGGACTGTATTCGCCCCACGCGGCGATGTGGCTCAAGCTGGCCACCGAGGATCACCTGATCGTGGCGACCAACCTGCGAGTCACCACCCGTTCCTTCGACTGGTTTGAGGTGGATCGCGAACAGGCCCCGGATATCGTGGCACGCCAGCCGCGCCGCGCGGACCGCACCGATCCGGAAGATCCCTGGCCGGTATTCTAGCCTGCGGAACGAGATCCTCTCGTTCCGCAGCCGGCAGCAGAAGCGAAGCTACGGATTCGCCGTAACTTCTCAATAAACCTTTGAAAAGCGACCTCCCGGTCGCCCTGAACAGACGCCAGGCCGGATCTGCGTTTCGGCCTGGCTTCCATCCGCTCTGAAAACGGGTTTCTTCGTTCTTCACTCGCGGCGCACCTCGCGCCTGCGCGGCCAGCTTCGGGCCGTCGGGACATTTTCCCGAAAAACCCGCCAGCCCCTCGATCGGGAACCTTTCCCATGGGAAGCGGGAGCAGCGTCCTCTATACCTTTAGGTGAGGCTGTTCACAAAGTGCGTCAATCCCGACGACGTCGGTGCGACGCACACAAGGGGTGAAAAAAATGAACGCAAATGCCATTGCCATTCGTGGCGAATCGATGACTGGACTGCATGCCGATCCGGCGTCCGTCCACGAAATGCTTTCCGCTCTGCCGGGCCTGTCCCTGACGGACGATCTTGATCGCCTACGAAGCATGTTGTCCGAACTGGAGCAGCAGCCGGTAAAAAGCGCGACTCTGGTTGATTGCCTGGAACGCTTCGCCGCGCCGGTGGCCCTGCTCGAGAAGCAGGTCCGTCAGCAGCACATCGGCCTGGCGTTACCCTTGTCGGAACGGGAGCGAATCCTGACGGCCTCCCTGGCCGCAATCTTCGAGCGGATCGCAGCGGGATTCGAACGCGCCCTGAAGCCCCTGATCGAGGAAGGCCGCGAGCCGGCGGGCTTCACCCCCAGGCACAGCTCGGTGGCCCTGCACGGAGCCACG
>JAJDOE010000077.1 GCA_022340345.1 Gammaproteobacteria bacterium | reverse complement strand
TTTGCGGTAGATTCATGTCATGCAGGAGTTTCCCGAGACCATCCAGCAGGCGATGCGGGCCAGTGGCGCGGCCGCCACCTGTCTTCCGGTACAGCTCGACGGCAATAACTGGGAGACCGCCCTGTTCGTGCATGTATCGGGACCGGAGTGCAGGCAGGACAGGCGGATATTGAAACGCAGCGGCAGCGTGGTAGCGTCGCGGCTGAACCTGGAGTTGATGACCCATGAAAATGCCGCGGTCGTTATGATGCAGCTGGAGATCCAGACCCTGGCGAACGACCCCCTGATATTCGAAATCCTGCTGACGCCGGGAGAAAAAACCACGCACCACGAGTGCCTGCGGCTGCTGTCGCGCCAGCAACGCCTGTGCTGGTTCTTCGCGGACTCGGACTTTCGTGTCATCCGCACCCAGCAGCAGGAGATTGACCCCGAGCAGAGCGTACTTTTTGACCAGCTGGCTCGCGAGGCTTCCGCCCACGATAGCCTGATCCGTATCTCTGGTCGCTACAGTGCGGAGGACGCGCTCTCCCAAATCGCATCTCACTACCAGCCGAGGGAAACCCCACGCGACGCATCCGATGGGGATTCGCAAAAAGAGCCAAAGCTCAACTGAGCGGGCTGCACCGCCGGTTGCCGGGACCGCAACGCTACTCGTGGCCGGGTGGCTCTGTGTGGCGACCACGACCGCCTTGGCCAGTGATTCCTACCGGCAACCGGATGCCGTTCACAGCAACGGCAAGACCGCCCTGATGCAGGCGGCCCGGGACGGGAACGAGGAGATCGTAAGGCGTCTGCTGCGGTCGGGGGTGGACGTCAATCGCCAGAATACCAACGGCGGCACCGCGATCATGTACGCGGCCCTGGGGGACAGGCTGGCAATTACCCGCATCCTGGTAGACCAGGGCGCGGATGTGGATGCCAGGGCCAGTAACGGCTGGTCGGCGCTGATGATCGCCGCGGTGAAGGGTCATGCGGCCATTGCCCGCTTCCTGGTAGCCCACGGCGCCGACCCCGATGCGATGGATATCTACCGCTGGACCCCGCTGATGCGAGCGGCCTATGCGCGGCGTCGGGAAATGGTGGGCCTGTTGCTGGACCAGCAGGTGGATGTTAACCACCAGGCGGAAAATGGCATCACCGCGCTGCACGTGGCGGCAGAACGCGGCCTGACCGGGATCGCGGGGCTGCTGACGGCCCGCGGAGCGCGCCGGGACCTGAAAGATGCCGCTGGCCGAACCCCCGGCATGACCGCCCGCGCCAGCGGGCGTAGCAACCCGGAATTGCTGGCGTTATTGGAAGACGGACGGCCAACGCCCGCTCCCTAGCACAGCACGGTCTGCCTGGAGTACTCGGCGAGGGTGAACACCTCGGTGGAATCGGCGATCAGCCGATCCACTTTGGCGGTGCGGAACTCGAGTCCCAGGCGAAACCCGAATTTCGCGAAGAACTGCTGGTAGAGTTCGCCACCGTGGGTGCCGATGGCGCGCAACTGGTCGGTGGACGGATCAAATTCCAGCGCGATTGCGGTTAACGGTTGTTTCGCCGGCCCGCCCAGTACTTTCGCGCCGTGGCTCGGGTCATATACGCTTTTCTCCGAGCAGCAGAAGATCACTCCGGCACGTTCCTGCAACTGCTTGTCCTTATCCAGGAAGCGAACTTTTTCCTGGCGATAGTTGATGAAGCTCACGCTCTTGGCCGGATGGGTCATCTTGTGGGCGCAGATTGCAGAAAACGCGACGATGGCCTGACGTGGTCCGACACCGCCTTGCCATTGATAGTCCTTGCCGGATTCGGTGGTCAGGGCTTCCTTCATGCGCACCGGTTCGCCCAGGTTAAGCAGGAAACAGGGCGTGGAGACGTAGGGGTAGTTAAAAATAAAGCTTTGCCCCTCTTCGATATCGGCTACCCGCACCGGGTCGCCATCGCGATTTACCAGCAGGGAACGCGAATAGGTCTTCAGTGGAGTGCGGGCGGCAGCGGCCGCGGCCTGGGGAATTCCGGCGGCAGCGAGAGAATTCAGGCATAACCTGACGAAATCGCGACGACCGATACTGCTTTTCATGCAATCCACCCGGCCGGATTCAAGCTCCGGGAAATTCTACCAGCTTTGTCGCGGCGCAAACGGCGAATTCAGGGGTCGCGAAACTCCGGGCGAAAGAAGTCCGCCAGGGTTACCGTGTGCCGGGCGCCATCTTCCGCCTCCAGCAATAAAGAGCCTTCGTCGTCCAGTTCGGTGAAGCGGCCCCCCAGGGTCTGCCCGCCAACCCCGATCGCCAGCGGCTCGTCCAGCCGTCGTGCCAGCCAGGCTTTGCGCACCGGTGCAAATCCTTCGTTTGCCCAGCGATTGGCCAGCGCCAGAAACTCCTGGCAGAACGCTACCGCCAGGTGGTCCCGGTCGTGTTTGCTGAATCCCTCCTCGCGCATGCTCGCGGCGGCAAAGCCCTCGGTGCTGGGCGCTTCGTACACGTTTACGTTGAGACTGATCACCATCCAGGTGATGCCGCCACCGCGATCCAGCTGGCCCGTCAGGTGGATCCCGGCCACTTTGCCACCGTTCAGGAGTACGTCGTTGGGCCAGCGATAACCCAGTTCGGCCATCGGCTCTGCCTGCCGGGAAATGGCCATGGCCGCGCTCACCGCGGCAACCAGGCTCAGTTGGCAGCCGATCGGCAGCGGGTCCTCCGGATGCAGCACCAGCGCCAGGTGCAGGTTTTGGAATCCGGACATCCAGAATTTTCCGGCGCGGCCCCGGCCCTCGGTCTGGCCCCCGGCCAGCACCAGGGTGCCTTCCTCCGCCCCCTGGGCGGCCAGGCGTTCCGCGTGAGCCCGGGCGCTGTCCGGGCGCTCCACCCGCACGACCTGGTACAGGGGCGGAAACCGGGGCGCAGGCTTCACGAGCTGTCACCGGCGACTTTCGGCCCGCCATCCATCTGCCGCTCAATCTCCTGAAGCTCCGCCGGGGAGTTGGCGTTCTGAAACCATTCGGGGTGATCCGCAAACTCCGCCACCGCGACGGGATGTCGGGCGAACCATTTGTCGATCTTTCGCTCACCGCTTTCCAGGAACGCCACCATGTCCTCCACCAGGTCGCGGCGCATGAAAAGAAATACCGGCTGGGTGCGCGCTCCATCGCTCGCAACGCACACGGAGGCGTCTGCCTCGACCAGGCGCCGGTGCATGCGTGGGCCCAGCTCATGGCCGATCAGGGGCGAGTCACAGGGGGCTACCAATACATATGGTGTGCTCGCGGACCGCATGCCGCTGGCCATTCCCGCCAACGGCCCGGCAAAGTTGCGGAATTGATCCGGAACAACCGGAAAGCCGAGCGTTCCGTACCGGTCGGCGTTGCGATTGGCGTTGATGAGGATCGTCGCTACCTGGGGCTGCAGCGCGGCGATTACGTGAGCGATCATGGGTTGCCTCGCCAGCGGGACCAGGCCTTTGTCAGTTCCACCCATGCGGCTCGCGCGTCCACCGGCGAGGATGATTCCGGTGGTGCCCTGTTTCGGATATTCCATCCGCCAGCACGTTAGTCAATGGCCGCGGGCTTGGCAAGCCACGGACCACCCGGTCTGGTGCGGCGAAGGCGCCGCGCTATACTTCAGGCATGCAGGTTACCGTGAAACTGTTCGCCGGCCTACGAGAGGAACTTGGATTCGCCGATCGGACTGTGGAGCTGGACGAGTCCTCCAGCGTGGCGGACGTCTGGGCGGTGGTGGCCGGGGACAGTACGTTGCCCGCGCGGGTGCTGACTGCCGTGAATATGGAGTACGTGACCGCGGACGCTGCGCTGCAGGATGGAGACGAAATCGCTTTCTTTCCGCCGGTCACCGGCGGCTGAGGTCGCCAGGGCTGGCGGAACCACGCGGAGCCGGATCAGCGCCGGATGATATCGACGATGGGCTGGTCCTGTTCCATGGCCGCCAGCACCACACGTTCCAGGCGATCGCAGCGCTCCAGCGCCTGTTCCGCCGCCGAACGCGCAAGTTCGCGCTCCCGGGTGGTTTCCACCATATTGATTACCGGTACCACGCGGCGGTCACCGGTTCCCTGTAAAAAGCCCCGTTCGCTGGCGATCAGCCGGGCCAGGTGTTCGGGTGTCACCGGTTCTTCCGGCGCGGCCCCGGTCACCTCGCAGAACTCCTCGATGCGATGAATCCGGTCACCGTTGGCCGGCTGGCCGAGGATGCGCACGGACACCAGAGGAATCACGGTATCGGTGCGGGATGGGAACACCGGCTCGGTGGCATTGGGGGCCTTGGCCAGGCGAAGCCGGGCGCCGTCTCCCTTCACCAGCGTGAGCTGAAACCCGCAATCCTGATGCAGGCTGGTAATCATCCCGGCCGGAACACCGGCATGGCGGGCAGGCTTGCGAATCGGTCCGGCATACGCGATGCGATCCTGTTCCCGTGCCGCCTCGGCGACCCGCGCCGGCAGGTCGGGAATTTCCGCGATGACCGGGAAGGCCCGCAGGCGGGACCGAAACGGTGGCACCAGCACGGTGGAGGTGATGGCAAGCTTCCCCCGGTGGGCCTCCGCCAGGCGGTACAGGGTAGTCTTCTTGCCGCCTGCACCAACCACGCAGATGATGCCTTCCTCGGCGCAGAGCGCGTTCAGCAGGGTTTGCATGTAGGCCTGGCCGGGTTCCGGTTGTGCGTGGTGGTGGGCGTCACGAGGTAGCTGCCTGGGGGGAATCTCCGCAGGCCGGGCAGCCGGGATCGCGTTTCAGGCGGATCTCGTGCCAGCTCATCTGCATCGCATCGAAAAGCAGCAGGCGCCCCACCAGCGAGCGGCCGATGCCCAGCAGCAGTTTCAGGGTCTCGATGGCCTGTACGCATCCGGCGGTACCCACCAGGGGGCCGAGCACGCCTTCCGCGAGGCAGCTTTCGGCGGCCTCCGTGCCCTCCGGGTACAGGCAGCGGTAACACGGGCTTTGCGCGTCGCGAGGATGGTAGGTCGTAAGCTGTGCCTCGAAGCGGATCGCCGCCGCGGAAACCCACGGCGTTCCGGCGGCCAGGCAGGCTGCATTGATGGCGAATCGGGTGGAGAAATTGTCGGTGCAATCCACCACCACGTCCGCCTCGGCGACACGCCGCTGCAATTCATCCGCCTCCATCACGTGCCCGACGGATTCCACATTCGCGTCGGGGTTCAGGTGCAGCAGGTGATCCCGCATCGAATCCACCTTGGACTGGCGCACCTGCTCCGTTCCATAGCCGATCTGCCGCGTCAGGTTGGAGAGCTCCACGGTATCGAAGTCGTTAATCACTATTCTGCCAACTCCGGCGGCAGTGAGATAAATCGCTGCCGGACAGCCGAGGCCGCCAAGGCCGATGACCAGTACGCTGGAGCCGAGCAGTTTCCGCTGGCCCGCCTCGCCGATATCCCCCAGGCGAAACTGGCGATCGTATCGTTGCCGATGTTTTTCTGTCAGCGCAGGCACAATGAACGCAAGGGTCCGGATTTCTCGGGGCGAACGGTTGGTGGCGACCAGGCTACTGTATCAGACCGGCAAACAAGCGGAACCCCGTGCCGACGGAATGCCGCCTCGGGCGCGCCGGCCCCGGATTTCGGGGCGAAGAAAATTCGCCAGGCCAACCCAAATCCGCTTGCTGCTATCATTGCGGTCTGCCCGTTCCAGAGCGGGCCTGCCCTGGAGGATCGCGTGAAAAATGAAACACCGGGCGCGGCGGCTCCCAGTTGCGCCGATGAATTCGAACCGCAGACCCTGAGCGTGGCGGAGGCACAGCAACGCATCCTGGAGTCTGTCGAGCCGGTCCACGGAATTGAAAAGGTGGCTTTGCGCCAGGCCCTGAACCGGGTGCTGGCCGAGGAAGCGGTATCGCCCATTGATGTTCCCAGCCACACCAACTCCGCCATGGACGGCTTCGCGCTGAAGGGGGCGGAATTGCCCGGGCAGGCGAGCCGGGCATTCCGGCTGGTGGGAGCCGCCCTGGCGGGGCACCCGTTCCATGGTTCCGTGGGCCCCGGCGAATGCGTGCGCATCATGACCGGCGCGCCGGTCCCGGATGGGGCGGATACGGTGGTGATGCAGGAACACGTGCACCTTCGGGGCGATGACCAGGTGGAGGTGGATGCCCGCAACCAGCCGGGGCAGAACGTGCGCCAGGCGGGGGAAGACATACGCCGCGGTGACGTGGCGGTGCCCGCGGGCAGGCGCCTGGGGGCGGCCGAGCTGGGAATGCTGGCCTCCCTGGGACTGGGAGAAGTGAAGCTCCGGCGAAAGGTACGGGCGGCCTTCTTTTCCACCGGTGACGAGCTGCGTTCCATTGGCGAGTCCCTGGCGGAAGGCGAGATTTACGACAGCAACCGCTACACCCTGCACGGTATGCTCACCGGCCTGGGGATCGAGCCCATTGATATGGGGGTGGTTCCGGACCAGCGCGAAGCGACCCTGCGGGCCCTGCGCGAGGCGGCCTCCATGGCCGATGTCATCCTGACCTCCGGTGGCGTCTCCGTTGGCGAGGCGGATTTCGTCAAACCCGCCCTGGCGGAGCTGGGAGAGATGCATTTCTGGAAAGTATCCATGAAGCCGGGGCGTCCGCTGACGTTCGGGCGCATCGGGGATGCGCTGTTTTTCGGTCTGCCGGGCAATCCGGTTTCGGTGATGGTGACCTTTTATATCTTTGTACAACCGGCGTTGCATCGGCTGGCGGGGCGGGAAGCCACGCAGCCGTTACTGGTCCAGGCCCGTTGTGCGACCGGGATGCGTAAACGTCCCGGGCGGACCGAGTACCAGCGTGGCACCCTGCGCAGCGACCCCAACGGGGACCTGGTGGTTTCCGGCACCGGGCCCCAGGGATCGGGGATACTGCGTTCCGTCAGCGAAGCCAATTGCTTCGTCATTCTGCCGTTGGAGTCCGGCTCGGTGGAGCCCGGGACCCTGGTAACGGTGATGCCATTTTACGGCCTGTTGTGATCGGGTGTCCGGGGAAATCGCCGGTGCCGCAGGGCTCCGGTGAAAGGCCCTTGCGAGGGCCTGGGGCCGGGGCTAGAGTGGCTTTTGGTTATCTGCCGGCACCGCCTGTTTCATGACCGCGAGCAATTCCATCCTCGCCGATCAGCTTAAGCGTCCGATCCGGGACCTGCGGATTTCGGTCATCGACCGTTGCAACTTCCGCTGTGTCTATTGCATGCCCAAGAGCGTGTTCAACTCCAGCTACGAGTTCATATCCCGCGAGGATCTGCTGAGTTTCGAGGAGATCCGGCGTTCCGCCGAGCTTTTTTCCCGACTCGGTGTGCGCAAGCTGCGACTCACCGGTGGCGAACCGCTGATCCGCCCCAACCTGGAAGACCTGATCCGGGATCTCAACCAGTTGCCGCTGATCGAGGACATCTGCCTGACGACCAATGCGGCCCTGTTGACCCGGGCTCGCGCGGACTCTCTGAAGCAGGCCGGGTTGCAACGCATCAATATCAGCCTCGATGCGCTGGATGATGCCACCTTCATGAAGATCAACGACGTCCGCTTTCCGGTGCAGCGGGTGCTGGACGGTATCGACAATGCCCGCGCCGCAGGCTTGCCGAATCTCAAGGTCAACATGGTGGTGCAGAAAGGAATCAACGAGCACAGTATTCTGCCGATGGCGCGCTATTTTCACGATAGCGGCCATGTGTTGCGCTTCATAGAATTCATGGATGTCGGTCAGTCAAATGACTGGCAGCTGGACCAGGTGGTATCCAGTCAGGACATCGTGGAGATGATCAACGCCGAAATGCCGATCGAAGCCATGGGGGCCAAGGTGCCCGGCGAGGTCGCCAAGCGCTGGCGCTACCGGGATGGACGGGGCGAAATCGGCCTGATTTCCTCGGTTACCCAGCCCTTTTGCCGGGACTGCAACCGCATTCGCCTGTCCGCCAACGGCAAACTGCATACCTGCCTGTTTGCGACCCATGGCCATGATCTGCGCAGCCGGCTGCGGTCGGGTGCTGACGACGCTGCGCTTAGCGAGTTCCTGAAAGCGATCTGGGAAAAGCGGGGTGACCGGTACTCGGAATTACGCAGTGAAAAAACGCGCTCGCTGAAGAAGATCGAGATGTCCTATATCGGCGGCTAGCGACAGCGAATCAGGTCTCGGAAAGCCGCGGCATTAACTCCACCAGGTTGCAGGGTCGGGTGCGGTAATCCAGTTGGTGGCTGATGAGCTTGTCCCACCCTTCGGCGCAGGCCCCGGAAGAACCAGGCAGGCAGAAGATGAAGGTATCGTGAGCCACTCCCGCCACCGCCCGCGATTGCAGCGTCGAGGTGCCGATGGTTTCGTAGGACAACACGCGGAACATCTCGCCAAAACCATCGATTTTCTTTTCGAACAGCGGCAGTACCGCCTCCGGCGTGCCGTCGCGGCCGGTGATCCCGGTTCCGCCGGTGGTGATGACCACCTGGATGTCTTCCGTGCGAATCCATTCCGAGACCGTGGCGCGGATCGCGGCGATATCGTCCCGGACGATTCGTTTGTCGCCCAGCCGATGCCCCGCCTTGGTCAGTCGGGTCACCAGCAGTTGGCCGGATTTGTCGTTTTCCTCGGTGCGGGTGTCCGAAACCGTCAGAATGGCGATATCCAGAGGTACGAAAGCGCGTTCAGTCATGTGCGTAGTTCACCACGAGAAAAAAGTTGCCCAAGACGTATTCTCGGCCGGGTTCCAAGCTTAGCATGCGTCGCCACGCCGGGCCTTGCCACCGCCCTCGGCGGATTGATCGCGAATGCCGATGCCAGTACTCTGGTACGCCCCAATCGTAACGGTTCCCAAGGCATACAAGATGCCCATCCGGATTTGTGAGCAGCCGTTTGATCCCTGGGCGGAACTGGTTCGCTACCAGGATGCCCGGCCCGGCGACGCCGGCCAGTTCGGCGCGACCGCCGCATTCGTTGGCAGCATGCGAGATTTCAATGAAGACCAGGCGGTCACCGAGATGTTCCTGGAGCATTATCCGGGCATGACCGAAAAGCACCTCGAGGAGATCTGCGAACGGGCCTCGCAGCGCTGGGAAATTCTGGACAGCCTGGTGTTGCACCGGGTGGGCCGGATCTTACCGGGGGAAGCCATCGTGCTGGTAGCGGTGTGGTCGGCTCACCGGGCCGAGGCCTACGAAAGCAATCGCTTCATCATGGAAGACCTGAAAGCAAAGGCTCCGTTCTGGAAAAAGGAATCGCTGAAAGATTCCCTGGGCGCGGAAACCCGCTGGGTCCGTAGCAACCGTCCGGGCTCAACCTGAACCCGGCTCCGGACGCGAAGATCGGTATCCGATCCAGTGGGTCGTATCTTCCCGGGTCGCGCCATCATTGCTGCTGATGGTTTCCAGCGCCGCGAACGCGGTGGCCAGTTCGCCATCCTCGAGCAGGTATTCCCGGCGGAAACCGGGATGCTGCGAGAGACGGCGGGTGTTGAACGTCCGGCAGATCAGTAGCCCCCCGGGCCGCAGCGCCGCGGGCAACAACCGCAGCAGACGGCGGTTGAGATAGTAAAAAACCACGATCAGATCGAATCGGCTCTGGGGTGGTTCGAATTCGTCCAGGTCCAGAGCGGCCAGCTGCACCCGGGCCCCGGTACGGAGCGCGTTGGCACGGCACAACTGCAGTCCAATCCGGCTGCCATCCAGGCCGATCACCTGGTATCCGCGCTCGGCCAGGAAGATCGCGTTTTGGCCGGCGCCACAGGCGATATCCAGGGCGACGCCGTCACCCGGCAGCAGCCTGGCATGGTCGATGAGTAGGGAATCGGGCGCGGCCTCTTCCGGAGAGCGGCGGCGATACTTGTCGTTCCACCGCTGAATATCGGATCGCATGCGAACGTTTAGGAAAAATCAGGTCTCGCGTTTCCAGTGACCGGAACGGCCTCCTGCTTTTTCCAGCAGTTGCACGTCACGGATCGTCATGCCGCGATCTACTGCTTTGCACATGTCGTAGACACAAAGCAGCGCCGTTTGTACCGCCATCAGTGCCTCGATCTCGATTCCGGTGCGCCCGTGGGTTTCCACCCGCGCCCTGCAGTGTACCGCCGGCTCGGGGGTGCCCCGGGTTTCCAGCTCCACTTCGATGCGTGTGATATCGATCGGGTGACACAGGGGGATGAGAGAGGACGTCTGCTTGGCCGCCATGATGCCGGCAATCCTGGCGATGCCCAGTACATCCCCTTTCTTGTGGGAACCGCTATCGATAAGCTGCAGTGTATCGGCGTGCATGCGGATACTTCCGGCGGCAATGGCAAAGCGATGGGTAATGGCCTTCTCGCCAACGTCTACCATGTGGGCCTCGCCCCGGGCGTTAAAATGCGTAAATTCGGAATTTTTCGCGGTCATTTGTGGCGTTGCGCGCCCGGCAAGACAGCAACTGGCATGCTACTACTCAGCCCGAGGCGGGTAAACCAAAGCCGCGGTACGGCACGCGACTGATGCCTACGGACCTGCCGACAACCATCGGGTTCCTGGCCGCAATCGCGCTGGTGGCAGCGGTGTATTCCTCCGTGGGTCAGGGCGGTGGCTCGGGCTACCTGGCGGTTATGGGCGTGCTGGGAGTCGAGTCGCTGGTGATGAAACCCGCCGCGCTGTCCATCAACGTCTTCGTCGCGATGCTGGTGCTGTTCCGGTTGATCCGCGCCGGGTATTTCCGCTGGGAAATCTTCTGGCCCTTCGCGCTCACCTCCATCCCGGCGTCCTTCCTAGGCGGAGCCTGGCACCTGGAGCAGCCTGTCTACTACCAGGCGGTCGGCGTGGTGCTGATCGTTTCCGCGCTGCTGTTTGTATGGCGTGCCCGTGAGCCGCAGGCTCTGCGTCCGTTGCGGCTGCTCCCGGCGCTGCTGCTGGGCGCCTTGCTGGGGCTCATTGGCGGGCTCACCGGCATTGGTGGCGGCATCTTTCTCAGCCCGCTGCTGCTGCTGTTGGGCTGGTGCCGGCTGCGCGAATCCGCCGCGGCCGCCGCCGCCTTTATCCTCGTAAATTCCCTGGCAGCCCTCGCCGGCTATGCGTCCAACCTGGATACCTGGCCCGGTGGGCTTCCACTGCTGATCGCGGCGGCGCTGGCCGGCTCGGCACTGGGTTCCGAGATCGGTCTGCGCCGGGCACCGGTATCGGTGCTGATCCGGGTGCTCGGACTGGTGCTGGCGATTGCCGGCGTGCGAATGCTGCTGGTCCCGTAACCAGCCGCCGCTCAGGCAGTTGCGGTGGCCGGATCTTCTTCCGAATCGAAGACCGGATTTACCGGCAGGGTGACGATGATTCGCGCACCGGATTCGGCTCCGGACTCCACCCGGACGCTTCCCCCGTAGCGATGTACCACACCGTAGGTGACGGACAGTCCCAGCCCGGTGCCGCTTGGCTTGGTGGTAAAAAACGGATCAAACACGCGGTTCAGGTTTTCCTTGGGAATTCCCGGTCCGTCATCCTCCACCACGATGTCGACCTCGCTGTCACCCCGGTCCGTGGTGATGATGCGAATCAGTCCGCCCTGGTCAATCGCCTGGGCGGCGTTGACCAGCAGATTGACCAGCACCTGCTGCAGTTCCGGCTGGTTATTCTGGATATGCAGGGTGGCGCCCAGTTCCTGCCGTAGCCGGGCGGATTTTCGCGCCAACTCATAGTCCACCAACGGCAAAGTCCCTCGGACCACCTCGTTGACGTCAGTCCATTCCACGTTCCTGCCGAAATCCGCTGGTTGGGCATACTGGCGGAGCTTGTCCACGATGGCGCGCACGCGGAATACCTGCTTTATGATCAGGTCAACTTCAGTTTGCACACCCAGGACGCCCTCGCCCAGTTCTTGCTCTAGGACCTCCATGTTGCCGAGGATCACAGCGATGGGGTTGTTGATTTCGTGCGCGACACCAGCGACCAGTTCGCCTACCGCCGCGAGCTTCTCCGCGATCAGCAGTTGTTGCCGGGTCTCGTTCA
>JAJDOE010000163.1 GCA_022340345.1 Gammaproteobacteria bacterium | reverse complement strand
ATCTCCGCGCTGCGCAACATCCGCGGCGAGATGAATCTGCCACCCTCGCGGCCACTCATCCTGCAGCTGCAACATGCCTCGGACAACGACCGCCGGCTCGCGCAGGCCTTCAAGCCCTGGCTACAGAAGCTCGGCCGGGTGGAAAGCGTATGGATCGTGCCCGAGGGTGTCCCGGTGGCGGATGCCGCCTCCGCCCTGCTCGGTGACCTGAAACTGCTGGTGCCGCTGGGGGATCTGATTGACCGCGATGCGGAACGCAAACGCCTGGGCCGGGAACTGGAAAAGGTGGGTGTTGACCTGCAACGCGCCACCGCCAAGCTGGCCAACCCCAATTTCGTGGAACGCGCGCCCGCGGCGGTGGTGGAGAAGGAACGCGCCCGCGCGGTGGAACTGCGGCAGGCGTTGGAAAAGCTGAGCGAACAGATGGCGAAGGTGGCGGCGCTGTAGCGCAGCGGTTGCCGGGTCGGCTCGCGGCAGGACCGCGTTCAGAGCCGCCGCAACACCACGTAGCCCAGCAACGCAGCCGCCGCCGTCTCGGTCCGCAGGATGCCCTGGCCCAGGCCGATGCGCTGTGCACCGGCGGCCTCCAGCGCCACAACCTCCTCTTCCACGAAACCACCCTCCGGTCCCACGTAGGCCACCACGGCACCGCGCAGGTGGCCCGCGCTGGAGGGCGCCGCACCACCGGGATGAGCGATCAGACCCGTGGCGTGGGATTCCCGCAGCCGCCCGGCGGCATCCAGCACGCTCTCCGGGGCGGCCAGCGACGGCAGCAGGGCACGGCGGCTCTGCTTGCAGGCCTCCACCGCCAGTCGTTGCCAGCGGTCGCGGCTGCCCACATCAAAGCGCGCCACGCTGCGGGCGCAGTCCAGCGGCGTAATCCGATGCACCCCGAGCTGCACCGCCATGCCCACCAGCACCGGCTGGCGATCGCGCTTGGGCAACGCGCACACCAGTTCCAATTCCGGCCCCGGCAGCGGCCGCTGCTCGACTTTTTCGATCGCCAGCGGCAGGTTGCCGCTGCGTCGCGGATCCTCCCGCAACCTGGCACTGGCCACGCACCCGCGCCCGTCGAAAAGCAACACCAAATCTCCGGCGCGGCAGCGACGGACGCTGGCCAGGTGATGAAACTCGTCGTCATCAAGACGGATTTCCTGTCCGACCACCAGGGGCTGCGGGCAGTAGAACATCGGGGCGTCGGAAATTCGGTTCATGGGATGCAATTCACACCGGGCGGGTGCCGAGTGGCCATCAAGACGCCGGGGGATACAGATCATAACGCACCAGCTTGCCGCTGATGCTGCCGCTGGGCCGCGCGCCTCCCGCGTCGAGGGCCGGCGCATGCTGCGGACGCTTCACCACAACCCTCCGGGTTGCGGCGCGACGCGCCACGCTCAGCAGTTCTTCCACGTCCGGATCATCACCCACCAGCGCGCGCAGCAGCCGTACCTCCTTGCGCGCCAGTGCGCTGGCCTTGCGTTTGGCCGGGTACATGGGATCCAGGTACACCACGTCCACCGGCGCCAGATGTGGCAGTCGTTCGCGGGCGTCCGCATGCTCTACCCGCAGGGACCCACCCCCCATGCGCAATTCGCCTCCGGGCGCACCGCCCAGGACTTCGTCGAGCAGCAACGCCAGCACCGGGTGGCGCTCCAGCGCCAGCACCCGCAGCCCGGCCCGCGCCAGGCGCACCGCATCCGTCCCCAGGCCGGCGGTAGCATCCACCAGCAGGCGGCAACCGGGACCGACCGCGCGCAATAACGGGTCCTGGCGGCCGGCGGCCACGATGCCGGCCGGGTCCGGGCGCACGCCCCCCCAATCCTCGTGGCAGTGGCGCAGCTCCAGGTATCCCGGGGCGACCGCCAGCACCACGTCCACCGCCTCGTTGCACTCCACGACGGGTAATCCGAGCCGGCGGGACAGTTCCGCGACCCGTTGCGGATCGCCACCGGCGGCCAGCACACCAAGCCGCGGCGGGCCTTGTGTTACACTGGCGTTTCGGTTTTTTACCCTGCCGCCCACGGAACCTCCCGGCGGCTGCGGACGTCAGCATGCGCCCCCAAGAGCTTCTCAACATCCTGGAACAGGAGTTCCTGAGCACACGCCATGGTCACCATACGCCGGTGATGCTATGGGGGCCGCCGGGCGTGGGCAAGTCACAAATGGTTGCCCAGGTAGCGGAAAAGCATTCCGCGCCCACCATCGATATCCGCCTGTCGCAAATGGAACCCAGTGACCTGCGTGGCATCCCGTTCCGCCAGGACGGACGCGTGGAGTGGGCGATACCGGCCATGCTGCCGGACGCGCAGCGTCACGGCCCGCAAGGCATCCTGTTCCTGGACGAGATCACCTCGGCGGCACCGACCGTATCCGCGGCCGCCTACCAGCTGATCCTCGACCGGCGGCTGGGGGAATACCAGGTCCCACCGGGCTGGGTGATCTTTGCCGCCGGCAATCGCCAGGGCGACCGCGGCGTGACCTACAGCATGCCCGCTCCCCTGGCCAACCGGTTTCAGCACTTCGCGGTGGATACCCACCTGGACGACTGGGTGCAATGGGCCTGGGCCCACGACATCGATGAGCGGGTGATCGCCTTCCTGCGGTTTCGCCCGGAACTGCTGTTCGATTTTGACCCCGCCCACAATCCCGTGGCGTTTCCCTCCCCTCGCTCCTGGGAGTTCGCCCACCGGGCGCTGAAAAAGTTCGACAAAACGCCGCAACTGCTGGGAGCCCTGCAGGCCTGCGTAGGTCCCGCCGCCGGCATCGAACTCAAGGCCTTTGTGGACAACATGGACAACCTGCCGGACCTGGACGCCATCGTCCGCGGCGAACGGGTGCCGGTGCCCGGCGAGATCGACCTGCAATACGCGGTGGCCTCCGCGCTGGTGGGCCGCGCCATCCGCGCCCGTGGCAACGGTGACGCCACCACCGCCTGCGGTCACATCCTCGAGTACGCACGCCGGTTTCCCCAGCGGGAAATGGGGGTGATGCTGGTATCGGACATGCATCGGGCGCTGGGCCAGGAACTGTTCGCGATCCCCCAGTTCGACGCGTGGGCGAAGGACGTGGCGGACGTGATGCTCTTCGAATAGACCGGTCGCGAAAGCCGGAGTCCCGTCCGTGTCCGACATCGAGACCAAGCTGGCCGCGGCGCGCACGCGCCTGATCCTGGACAAGCCCTTCCTCGGCGCGCTGGTGCTGCGCCTGCCGCTGGTGCAGGCGGACCCGGCCTGGTGCAGGACCACCGCCACCGATGCCCGCTCGCTGTACTACAACAAGGGCTACATCGACTCCCTGTCCCTGGGCCAGACCCAGTTTGTGCTGGCCCACGAGGCGCTGCATTGCGCCCTGTCGCATTTCGCACGACGCCAGCATCGGATCAAGCACCGCTGGGACATGGCCTGTGACCTGGCCATCAACCCGCTGCTGGTGGAAGAGGGACTGCCCGCGGTAGCCGAGGCCATGGTGCTGGAGGAGTTCGCCGGCATGACGGCGGAGGAGATCTACCCCTCGCTGGACGACCTGGAAGACGCCGAACCCATGGACCAGCACCTCTACGACCCGGCGCAAGACGGCAAGGATTCCCGGTATCCGCCGCCGCCCGGGCGCGGCGCCGACGGCGGCCGGGGCGACACCCCGGAGGCCCGAACCGACAATGGTCCGGGGGGCGCCTCGCCGCCTCCCTCCCTGTCCGGACCGGAACGCGAAGCCCTGGCCGTGCAGTGGCAGCAGCGCCTCGCCGGCGCCGCGCAAAGCGCCCAGCAGGCCGGCAAGCTCGGTGGCTCCCTGGCACGCCTGGTGGACCACCTGCTGCAGCCCCGGCTGCCCTGGCGCATGTTGCTGGCCCGCTACCTGACCGCGGTAGCCCGCGACGACTACAGCTACATGCGACCTTCCCGGCGGGAGGGTGACGCCATCCTGCCCAGCCTGCGCAGCAGCCAGGTGGAACTGGTGGTAGTCATCGACACCAGCGGTTCGCTGTCGGCGGAGGATATCCGCGAATTCGTTTCCGAGATCAATGCCATCAAGGGGCAGATGCGCGCGCGGATCACGTTGCACGGCTGCGATGCGGAGCTCGACCCGCAAGGCCCGTGGCAGTTCGAGCCCTGGGAGGAAATCGATACGCCCCCGCCATTGACCGGCGGTGGCGGCACGGATTTCCGGCCCGCCTTTGCCTGGGCCGGGCAACGGGATCAGCAGCCGGACCTGCTGGTCTATTTCACGGATGCCGACGGCGCGTTCCCGGAGACCGAGCCGGTCTACCCGGTGCTGTGGCTGGTAAAGGGACGCGCGCCGGTGCCGTTCGGACAGCGCGTGCAACTCAGCTGATGGACCTCGCCGACGAAGACCAGTTGCGCCTGAACGTGCTCATCCGCAACGTATCGGTGATCCGCGTTGATGAATCGCGCATGCGCGTGCAGGGACTGGGCGAACAGGGCGAGGCCAGCGTCGATCTCAACCCCAACTGCCCGCCGGAACGCTACCTGAAGCGGGTGCGCGAGTTTCTTTCCGATACGGCGCTGGGCTCCCCCGGCGGGTATCCCGTCTACCTGCGCCGCTGGACGCGGCTGGGGGCGGTCACCGCCAGCGCCCTGGAGAACCTGCTAATGCTGGGCGAACCCGAGGCGGTCACCGCGGTGACCGGCGCCCCGGGACTGGACGTGCCGATCGCGCGACGCGCCTGGTGGGCGCTCAATACGCCGGCCACCGCCCGCCGCCTGCTGGCGCGCCCGGTGGTCGCCGCGGACCCCTTCGGCCGCGAACTGGCGGATTTCCTGCTGGAGATGCTTCCCTTCGAGGCGGACGCTGGCCGTCTCATCGAAACCGTCGCCCTGCTGCTGCAGCCCGGCCTGCTGGACGAGGAGGCGCGCCGGGAACTGTGGCAGCGGGGAGCCCGCAAGACCGCCATCCGCATCGGTTTTCTCAAGGGCGACCCCGGGGCGCTGCCCGCGCAAGCGGACCCGCACCCCGGGCTGGCCGGCTGGCAGGGTTTCCTCGCGCAACACGGCACGCACAACGCCCTCGCCTCGCTGCTGCATCGGCTGCTTTTGGCCCCCGGCCAGGCGCTGGTCGCCTGCGCGCTGGATTGCCTGCGCAAACCCACCGACCAGGACACGGTGGTGGAACTGCTCAACGCCCTCGCCGCCTGGTTCGCGCCGGCCCGCATCGGAGATCCGCCCTGCCGGGAAATTGCGGTCATCGCGCGCGAGGCACGCGCGGCCAGCGATGCGCTGCAAGCCGAGTTGCTGCGGCCATTTGCCATCGCACCGGAAGAACTGCGGGCGCTGCTGGCGCCACTGCTGCTGCTGGCCCGTTGTGATGAGCAGATCGTCATCCCGGTGTTTTCCCAGACCGACGCCGTCGGCAGCGTAATGCGCAAACGGCTGGAACCGGTGCTGGGGCCGGTCCGCGCGGCCTTGCAACAGCTACAGGCATGATCTGCAACGTCGCGCTGTGCGGATACGCGACACGGCAATCCGCGCTTCGCTGGTTCGGGATGAGATCACGGCTGGGGTAGAATCCCGGCAACTGCAAGTTTCACAGGAGCTACACCATGGGATTTCTCGCCGGCAAGCGCGCACTGATCGTCGGTGTCGCCAGCGACCGTTCCATCGCCTGGGGCGTTGCCCGGGCAATGCACCGGGAAGGGGCGGAACTGGCGTTTACATTCCAGAACGAAAAGCTCAAGACCCGGGTGGACAAGCTCGCCACCGAGGCGGGCTCGGACATCGTGCTGCCCTGCGATGTGGGCACCGACGAGGCCATCGACGCCACCTTCGCCAGCCTGGGGGAACGCTGGGAGCACCTGGACATCATCGTGCACTCGGTAGCCTTCGCCCCCCGCGAGCAGCTTGGAGGCATGTACCTGGACGTGATCACCCGCGACGGCTTTCGCCAGGCGCACGAGATCAGTTCCTACAGTTTTGCGGCGCTGGCCCGGGCCGGACGGCCGCTAATGCGGGGCCGCAACGGCGCCCTGCTGACCCTCTCCTATATCGGCGCGGTGCGCTCGATGCCCGGATACAACGTAATGGGCCTGGCCAAGGCGAGCCTGGAGGCCAACGTGCGTTACATGGCCCAGAGCCTGGGCCCGGAGGGGATCCGTGTGAACGCCGTGTCCGCGGGACCCATCAAAACCCTGGCCGGCGCCGGCATCAAGGGCCTGCGCACCATGATGAACTTCTATGAACGCAGCGCGCCACTGGAACGAGGCGTCACGATCGACGAGGTCGGCAATGCCGGTGCGTTTTTGTGTTCTGATCTGGCCAGCGGCATCACCGGCGAGATCACCTACGTGGACGGCGGCTTCAATACCGTTGCCATCGGCCCGCGCCTTGTGGAAGACACTCCGTCCGGCGGCTAGGGATCTGCTGATGGCGCGCGCGGCAGCGGGATGTGCCGCCGTGACCCGTAGCGCTCGGCGATTGGCGCCGAACGGAAAACGAAACCAGGTGTTCCGTTCCCGCGCTGCGAAGCTTGGCGGATGGACAATTCAGGGTTTCTTGGCGACCGGCCTCAGAGCTGGTCTTCGTGGATGCTGAGATCCGCTTTCGCGCGCAGATCCGCACGGTAATCCAGGAACTGGCCATAGCCCCGCTGCCGGCCAAGCAGGTCGCTGGCGGCTTTTCGCAGCTGCGGGTCGCCGGCGGCAGGGTCCCCCTCCTGCACCCGTCGCAGTGCCAGCAGCCCGTATCCGTCTTCGCCCAGATTCACGCCCGCATAGGCCGGGCGATCCGCCGCCGGCCGCGGGGCGCGAAACGCGGCGGCGAGCACCCGGAAATCCGTCCCGGCATGCCTTCGGTCCACCAGTCCCGGTGACTTCGGGGTCAGGCCGCGCGCGGACGCAAGCTCCGCGAGCGTCTTGCCCGCCCGCAACTCCCCGAGCAGGCGTTCGCCCTCTGCCACCGCGAGTTCCCGCGCCTTGCGGGTCCTGAGCTCGGTTTCGATCCGGTCCCGCACGTCCTCGAGCGGACGCAGCTCCGCGGGTTCATGGGCGATGAGTCGCAGCGCCACCAGGTCATCAGGGGCAATCTCGATGGTGGCGCTGTTGTTGCCGTTCTTCACCACGTCATCGCTGAAGGCCGCTTCCACCACCTCCGGCGTGGCCGCGATTCCGGTGCCACCCTGCCGCCCAATCCAGTCGCTCTCCTGCACCTTCAGGCCCAGGGTCTCTGCGGCGGCCCGCAGGCTGTCGGGCTGGTCATACACCAACTCCTCAAACCGCTGGCTATCCGCGAAGAAGGTTGCCTCCGCCTTGCGTGCGCGGGTGCTTTTTTCCAGTTCCTCGCGTACCTCGGCAAAGCTCCGGTTTTCCTCGCTGATGTCGTCCAGGCGAATGATGTGGATACCGAAGCGCGTGGCCACCGGATCGCTGATCGCGTCCTTGTCCAGCGCGAACAGCGCGGCATCGAACTCCGGTTCGGAAGCGCCCCGGCGCAGGAAACCCAGGTCACCGCCCTGCCGTTTGGATCCCGGGTCCGCGGAATACTCGGCGGCGAGTTTGGCGAAGTCCGCACCCTCGCGCAGCTGGCGAACCAGATCCCTGGCCTGGTCCAGTGCGGCGGTGCGACGTTCCTCGCTGGCCCCCGGGGGAACGGCCAGCAGGATGTGGCGCGCGCGGCGCTGTTCGATCACGAATCGGTCTTTGCTGGCCTCGTATGCCGCCTTCAGTTCTTCTTCGCTGGGATTGAAATCCGCGCGTTTCGCGACCTCCGCCGCGCTCAGGCGCAGGTAGGCCACGCGCACCCGTTCCGGGCGACGATAGTCATCCGCATGTTCGTCGTACCAGGCCCGGATCTCCTCCTCGCTGAGGCTAAGCCCGGCCTGGAAGACCTGCGGGTCCAGCACGATCCAGTCAAACTCGCGCTGCTGAGCCTGCAGGCTCAGCAATCGCGCTTGATCCGCTCCGGTGATGAAGACCGTCTCGGTGAAGCCGTTCATGAGTTGCTGCATCTGGTTTTCGCTGCGGAATTCCTCCTCCAGGGCGGCGGGGTCCCGAAACCCCCGGTTGCGGACAAAGGCGTCGTACAGCGCGGGGGAAAATTTGCCGTTTTGCTGGAATCCGGCATAGCCGCGAATGAATTCGTTCAGCTGCGAATCACTGATGCGAAAGCCGTCCTCTACCGCCGCCTGCGCCAGCAACTGGGCGTCGATCATGCGATTCAGCACGCTGCGCCGGAATTCCGGCGTGTCCAGCTCGTCTGTCGCGGCGCCACGGTTCTGCTGGGAAAACAGCTGCCGGATGCGGCTGAGCTCGGCCTGGAAACTGTCGTTGTCGATCTCGGCGCCGTTGACTTCGGCGACCACGACCGAGGACTGGGCCTCGAAATAGCTGTTGATGCCCCACAGCGCGAACGGGATGCTGATGAAGATCACGATGAGCCAGGCAATCCAGCCCTGGGCCTTTTCTTTTATGGATGAAAGCATGCTCTCACTATGCAGAAAGGGCGTGACCAGCAGTCACGCCCTTCCCGGTATCAGTTCTCACTAGCTGGCGGAGCGGACGGGACTCGAACCCGCGACCCCCGGCGTGACAGGCCGGTATTCTAACCAACTGAACTACCGCTCCGAAAAATTTCGATGGTGGGTGCTGAGGGGATCGAACCCCCGACCTTCGCCTTGTAAGGGCGACGCTCTCCCAGTTGAGCTAAGCACCCCGTCAGGGGGCGCGCTAGTTTACGGCATCCTTCAGGGCCTTGCTAGCTTTGAACTTCGGAGCCTTGGAGGCTTTGATTTGGATCGCTGCGCCCGTCTGTGGGTTACGCCCGGTACGCGCGGCGCGTTGGCTAACGGAAAATGCCCCGAAACCCACCAGGGATACTGAATCTTCCTTACTCAGGGCACCGGTAATGCCATCAAATACGGCTTCCACGGCTCGGCCGGCATCAGCTTTGCTGAGCCCGGCTTGGTCTGCAACCAGTTCGATCAATTCGGTTTTATTCACTTTGGCAACCTCGGAATTGTAGTCGTTTGATCAGGGTCTTTTTAGACAGCTGGGGAAAAAGCTGGACATCAAAGTACATCCTCCCGCGCGCCTATATAACAAGGGCTCAGGAGTCCGGTCAAGGAAAGCCGGGTCAGTGCCTGACCAGCGGAGAGCTATTGCCCTCTCCAGCTTCCTTGGTGGCCTCCTTTTTCTTGGCCCCCTTGCTTTTATCCGCCAACGGCTCCGGGGAACGCTCCAGTGCCACTTCCAGCACTTCGTCCACCCAACGCACCGGCCGGATATCCAGCTTTTCCTTAATGTTCTTCGGAATTTCGGTTAAATCCTTGGCGTTCTCTTCCGGGATCAGCACGGTCTTGATCCCACC
>JAJDOE010000113.1 GCA_022340345.1 Gammaproteobacteria bacterium | reverse complement strand
GTGGCGGATCTGTTTACCTTCCGTTTCCGCAGCCAGTTCGCCGGGTTCCTGGTGACCTTGTTCATGCTGGTAGGGACCTTGCCCTATATCGCGTTGCAGATTCGTGCCGTCACGGAGTCGGTGCGAATCCTCACCGGCAGCGCAGAATCCCCCGCGACCCTGGCCCTGGGATTCTGTCTGACCCTGATCCTGTTCTCGATTTTGTTCGGGGCGCGGCACATCTCCCCGCGCGAGAAACACGAGGGGCTGGTGGTGGCAATTGCCTTCGAGTCGCTGATCAAGCTGCTGGCGATGCTGACCGTGGGCGGGTTCGCCGTATTTGGCGTGTTCGGCGGTTTCGGTGATATGCAGGACTGGCTCACCCGGCATCCGCAGGCGATGGAAGCCCTGTATCGGCCGGTCCGTGAGGGCCCCTGGGGGACGCTGCTGTTGCTGTCTTTTGCCGCTGCCTTCCTGCTGCCGCGTCAGTTCCATATGACCTTCACGGAAAACATCGATCCACGCACGCTTTCCTATGCCAGTTGGGCTTTCCCACTGTTTCTGCTGCTGCTGAACCTGGCGATTCCACCGCTGCTGTGGGCGGGAACCCACCTGCAGGTCGCCACCAGCGCCGACTACTACACGGTGGGAGTCCCCCTGGGCAGTGGTTCCCCGGCGCTGGCGATACTCGCCTACGTGGGGGGAATTTCCTCGGCCAGCGCCATGGTGATCGTTACCTCGCTGGCGCTGGCGGCCATGTGTCTTAACCACATGCTGCTACCCGCCAGCTACCCGGACCCGCAGGTGGACGTATACCGCTGGGTCCTGTGGGCGCGAAGAATGATCATCGGCATCGTGATCATGGCGGGGTTTTTCTTTTTCATCGCCCTGGAACAGAACCAGGGGCTGGTGCAGTTGGGGCTGATTTCTTTCGTGGCGGTAGCCCAGTTCCTGCCCGGGGTGGTTGGGGTGCTGTTCTGGCGCGGGGCCAACCGCACCGGGTTCATCGCCGGTTTGCTTGGCGGCGCCGGCGTCTGGTTCGCGACCCTCATGCTGCCGCTGTTCGAAGCCGCCGGCTTCGTGCAGACCGAGTTCAACCTGCAGACTTACCTGGGTGCGGGAAACATCGACAAGTGGGGCTTCGCCACGTTCTGGAGCCTGTCGGTGAACGCTTTCCTGTTTGGCGCGGTTTCCCTGTTTACGCGCCAGAGCGAGGAGGAGCGCGAGGCGGCGGCGATTTGCGTGCGCGAAAGCGTCGCCCCGCCTGCGGGTGAGGTCGGTATCCGTTCCCCCGAACAGGCCATCGAATTGCTCACAGCGAGTCTCGGCGGCAGTGCGGCACGTCGCGAGGTGGACCAGGCCCGGAATGACCTGGGCATGGCGGCGGACGAGGGGCGCCCGGCGGAATTGCGACGGCTGCGGGACCGAATCGAACGCAACCTTTCCGGCCTGCTCGGGCCGCAGCTGGCCCACGTGATCGTGGATGCGCGCCTGTCCCTGAACCGGGAGAGCCGCTCGGCGCTGGCGGACAGCGTGCGCTTTATGGAAGACCGGCTGGAACGTTCGCGCACGCGCCTGCGTGGCCTGGCGGCGGAACTGGACGCGCTGCGCCGCTATCACCGCCAGGTGTTGCAGGACCTGCCGATCGGGGTGTGCGCGGTGAGTCCGGAAATCAAGGTCGTGCTGTGGAACCAGGCCATGGTAGAGCTCTCCGGCGTAGAGGCATCGCCGGTAATCGGCGGCGCCCTGGGGGCGTTGTCGGCCCCGTGGGATACCGTGCTGGCGGAATTTGTCGCCGGTGACCGGCGCCATATTCCGCGCCAGGTGCTGGTAGTGAACGGCCACGAACGCTGGTTCAGCCTGCACAAGGCGGCCATTGAGGATCCGGCCCAGGCGCCGGACGCGGCGGGCAGTGGCCTGGTGGTGCTGGTGGAGGACCTCACGGAAATCCGGGTGCTGGAGGACGAGCTGATCCACAGCGAGCGGCTGGCCTCCATCGGCCGTCTGGCCGCCGGCGTGGCGCACGAGATCGGCAACCCCCTGACGGGAATTGCCAGCCTGGCGCAGAACCTGCGTGGGGAAGAGGACCCGTCGCTGATGCAGGAGGGTGTGGAACAGATCCTGGAACAGAGCCGGCGCATCAGCGAAATCGTCCAGTCCCTGCTGAGCTTCTCCCGGGCCGGCGCCAGCGAGGCGGAACGGCGCCCGGTAAGCCTGAAAGACGTAGTGGACGAAGCGATCCGGTTGGTGACCCTGAGCCACAGCGGCAAGCAGATGGATTTCCGCAACCAGTGTCCACTGGAGTTTCGCATCACCGGTCACGAAGCGCGCCTGATTCAGGTGTTCGTCAATCTGCTGAGCAATGCGGTGGACGCCTCCGGCCCCGGAGACACGGTGCGGGTCAGCGCCTGCCACGAGGGAGCCGAGGGGATTCGCGTGGACGTGGAAGATTCGGGGACCGGTATCCCTCCGGACCTGCAGGAGCGGGTTTTCGAACCGTTTTTTACCACCAAGCAGCCGGGCGAGGGGACGGGCCTGGGCATGCCCCTGGCCTACAACATCGTGCGTGACCACCGGGGCCACATGGTTGTACACAGTGAATCCGGCCGCGGCACCCGGGTTTCAGTACACTTCCAGCTATGAGAACCAACCAGCAGATTTCCCTGCCGGATACCGGCCATGCCGGTCGCGTTCTCATTGTCGAGGACGAGGCGGTAATCCGTGCCGCCCTGCGGCGGCTGCTGGAACGCGGCGGTTATGTGGTGGTGGAGGCGGCCAGCGTTGGGGAGGCAGAGGCTGCCCAGCCGTCGGGCTTCGACCTGATCATCTCGGACCTGCGCCTGCCCGGTGGCAAGGGTACCGAGATTATTGAGCGCAGCGATGGCGTTCCGGTCCTGATCATGACCAGTTACGCCAGCGTGCCCTCGGCGGTGGAGTGCATGAAAAAAGGAGCGGCGGATTATATCGCCAAGCCCTTCGACCACGAGGAAATGCTGCTGGTGGTGCAGCGGATCATTCGCCAGAACCGCCTGTTGCGACAGCACGCGGTGATGAAAACGGAACTGGAGCACGAATACCCGGTCTCCGGACTGGTGGGAAGCTGCGCCGCCATCGAGGAGGTCCGCGACCATATTCGCAAGGTGGCGCCGACCAGCGCCACCGTGCTGATCGCGGGGGAGTCCGGCACCGGCAAGGAACTGGTGGCGCGGGCGATCCACGAGTTCAGTGCCCGCAGCGACGGGCCTTTTATCACCGTCAACTGTGCGGCGATTCCCGAAGGGCTGATCGAGTCGGAGTTGTTTGGCCATGAAAAAGGTGCTTTCACCGGCGCGGTGACGGCCCATACCGGCCTGGTGGAGGCCGCCAAGGGCGGCACGCTTTTCCTGGACGAAATCGGCGAATTGCCGGCAGCCGCCCAGGCCCGGCTGCTGCGCTGCCTGCAGGATGGCGAGGTGCGCCGGGTGGGCTCCACCAGCTCCAGCCAGGTGGATGTGCGCATGGTGGCGGCGACCAACCGCGACCTGCAGCAACTGGTGGACGAGGAGCGCTTCCGCGCCGACCTGTATTTCCGGGTGCGGGTGATGGAAATTTACCTTCCGCCCCTGCGGGAGCGGGGTGATGACATTCCGCAATTGGCGCACTACCTGCTGGAGCGCGTCTGCAATCGCCTCAACCGGCCGTTGTTGCACCTCGGTCCCGAGGTGGTGCCGGCGCTGGCCAGCTATGAATGGCCGGGCAATATCCGCGAGTTGGAAAACGCCATTGAGCGGGCGGTGATTCTGACCGAAGGCGAGGAGCCGATCAGCCTGCGGTTGCTCGACCTGGGCAGCAAGGGCGAATCCGGTTCCGCGGTTTCGGACCCGCGGTTTACCCTGGAGGAATACTTCTGCCACTTCGTGCGCCGCCACGAGCAGAACATGACCGAGACGGAACTGGCGGCGCGACTGGGGATCAGCCGCAAGAGCCTGTGGGAGCGCCGCCAGCGCATGGATCTGCACCGGCCCGGAGCGCGCCGCAACCGGAACAGTGGCGATTGAATACCTGCGCTCGCCTGCCGGGGGCATGCTACGAATCGTTACGCGAGTTGTTACGAAAAGTAACTTAGCGCCCCACGCCGGATTTCCGCTCTTGGCCACAACCCATTGATTTTGTTTATTTATCCCAGGGGTTCCCTTTTGGGTACGAATCTCGCATAGTCCCTGTCGGACCGGACGAAAACAGCATGAAGACGGCGTCCGGTTTGACGGTTCGGCAATTTCCCCGGGTTTCCCGGGCGGACCGTGAAATAAATAGACCAATACTTTTCGTCAACTAAAGGGGGACTTCTGTATGGACCCGAAACTCCTATGGCTTGGGATATTCGTGGTGCTGTATTGGGGATATTGCATCTTTTGGGGAATCAAAGGTGCCATGTCCGCGCGTACGGCCTCGGACTATTTCATCGCCGGTCGCAAGATTTCGTTGTGGGTATTCGTGCTCGCAGCGACGGCGACATCCTTTTCCGGGTGGACCTTCATGGGTCATCCGGGGCTGCTCTACCGGGATGGCTTCCAGTACGCCTATGCGTCCTTTTATGCCATCACCATTCCGTTCACGGGCGTCATGTTCCTGAAACGGCAATGGATTCTCGGTAAGCGCTTCGGATTTGTGACCCCGGGCGAGATGCTGGCCACGTATTTCCGTGGTGACGGTGTCCGCCTGCTGACAGTCCTGGTGGCCCTGTGCTTCTCGATCCCGTACCTGGGGTTGCAGTTGCGCGCTTCCGGCTTCCTGTTCAACGTGCTGACCGATGGCCTGTTTTCGGTTGATATCGGCATGTGGTTACTGTCGGCGATTGTGTTCATCTACGTGGCGTCCGGCGGTCTTCGCGCTGTGGCCTACGTGGATACGGTGCAATGTGTTCTGCTTGCCTTCGGCATCGTCGCCATCGGCATCATTGCGCTGAACGCAGTTGGTGGTTGGGACAGGCTCAACGAAGGTATCGCTGCTCTGGCCGCGATCGACACGAAACGTACGCCTGACGGGTACAGCCATTACATCGCCATTCCGGGTGTCATCCAGTGGGTGAGCACGGGACCCAAAGCGGTGGGTGGTGCCTGGACCGGCATCATGATCCTGAGCTACATGTTCGCGCTGATGGGTATTCATTCCTCCCCGGCGTTCACCATGTGGGCTTTTTCCAACAACAATCCGAAGCCGTTTGCTCCCCAGCAGGTGTGGGCATCCAGCTTTGGCATTGGCATCATCCTGTTCCTGTTCACTGCCATGCAGGGCCTTGGCGGCCACTTCCTGGGCGGCGACCTCAAAATGCTCGAGGCGCATCCGGAACTGGTCAACAACGTCATGGGCGCTGCTCTTGGTGGCAAGGACCTGATGGAATCCGCGGGTAAGCAGGGCATGCTGGTACCGCAGCTGATTCACCTCATGGGCGCTTCGTCCCCGTGGATGATCGGTCTGC
Organism: Gammaproteobacteria bacterium; assembly: GCA_022340345.1. Lineage (GTDB taxonomy): Bacteria > Pseudomonadota > Gammaproteobacteria > HyVt-429 > HyVt-429 > JAJDOE01. The sequence continues at coordinate 986 of JAJDOE010000113.1, read as the reverse complement.
TGTCCGTGTGTGCTCTCGCAGCCATGCAATCCACCGGCGCGGCCTATATGTCCACTGCCGGCGGCATGCTGATGCGCGACCTGCTCAAGCGGTACGTTATGCCCAATGCCTCCCATGCTCAGCAGAAACTCTGGGGCCGTGTTGGCGTTGGAGTGATCGTGGGTGCGGCGCTGGTCGTTGCCACCTACTCCAGCGATGCCCTGGTATTGCTGGGCGGTCTGGCGGTGGCCTTCGGCTTCCAGATGTGGCCGTCACTGATGTCGGTGTGCTACTTCCCGTGGTTTACCCGTCAGGGCATCACCCTGGGTCTGGCTGCCGGTATCATCGCCGTGGTGTGTACGGAAACCATCGGTCAGCAACTGGGCATTACCGCCTGGGGCCGCTGGCCGCTGACCATTCACTCCGCGGGTTGGGGCATCGTCTTCAACCTGGGTATTGCGATCATCGTATCGGCCATGACCCAGAATGCGGATGACCGTGCCCATCGCATGACCTACCACAACTTCCTGCGCGAACATGCCTCCCTGCCCGAGTCCAAGAAGGGCCTGGTGCCGGTGGCGTGGGCAATCGTGCTGGTCTGGTTCTTCTTCGGCATCGGCCCGGGCGCCGTGATCGGTAACACGATCTTCGGTGATCCGAACGGTGGCGTGGCGGCCTGGACCTTTGGCATCCCGTCCATCTGGGCGTGGCAACTACTCTGGTGGGCACTTGGTGTGTTCATGATGTGGTTCCTCGCTTACAAGATGGAGATGTCGACCGTGCCCGACAGGGAAGTAGAAGCCCTGCACGAGGACATCGGCGACATCCACCTGGACGTGGACAAGCCCTGAGCGACCATTGTTTGTTATTGGGGGAGGGCTTTGCCCTCCCCCTTTTTTTCTTTTCTGATCGGATAAGCGAATGTTTTCGTTCTGGCCGGCGGTCCTGATCATGGCGGGCCTGCTGCTCTACCCGGTAGCTACCATGATCTGGGTGTTGAGCGTGCG
>JAJDOE010000110.1 GCA_022340345.1 Gammaproteobacteria bacterium | reverse complement strand
CGGTACCGTCAGTCCGCACGCAGGAGCGCTTCGACGCAACCGCCGGTCAGGTGTTGGTGCTGCGCCGCAAGCTGACGGCAGACGCGCCAGAGCCGGGTCAGTGGAACTGCAACACGATACTCGCTGAGTACAGATCGATATCCGTGTTCAGATCGTAGCTGAAGCCATCAATATCGACTTTTTCGTCGATATTCATACGTTCCCATTCCACCCGAACCTTGGCATTCTGACCGAGCCGCAGTGCCGCACCACCGCCGTAGACAAAGCTGTAGCCGGCGCCTTCGCTGGTTTCCCCCCCGGGAAACGCCGTGCCGGTGCCGGTCGCGTCCGCGTACCATGCAAACACGCCGCCACGGGCGAACAGGGAAACGCCACCGGCCACCGGAATGGACGGTATCAGCGAAACCGTCAGTCCCTGGGTGTCGGTGCTGATGGTGCCGATATCCGGCACGGTAATGCTGGCCTCGCCGAGTTTTACGTAGGCGGCTTCCAGCCCAAAACCCGGACCACCCTGATAACCGGCAAACACCTTGAAGCCGGTCGAGGTTCCGTCCGAGGTGCATCCCAGTTGCAGGAGGTTGCAGGTGTCGGCCAGGAACACCGCGTCGCTCTGCTCAATATGGCCGCCACCGGCGCCGATATAGAGTCCGTGGTCGGTCTGCTGGGCCTGGGCGGTGCCGGCGGCCAGCGCCAGCAGGGTCAGAATCGGCATGCATCGGCGGTACATAGGGTTTCTCCGGTCAACGCCAGGATGAATTCGTGAATGGACGTTGATAATTCAGATACTTATATAATAAAGCTAAAGTCATTTCTATAGCATCTGGTGCGCCGTGCGACGATCCCCTAGAGTGGACCGCTCGTCCGAACAGGAGCATCCCGTGGCTATCCAGGCCGGATTTTGCAACCCAACACTGGAACCCACAGATTTTGTGGTGATATGTACGTCCCGGCTGGAGCGCGTCGGCGCGGTGGCGAGCTGAGCATGGGCATTCTCGAAACTTCCGCGATCCTGGTGAGCATCTCCGCCCTGTTCAGTTTTCTCAATTACAAGTTCCTGAAGTTGCCGACCTCCATCGGCCTGATGCTGATCGCCCTGCTGATGTCGCTGGTGCTGATCGGTCTGAACGCATTGGGTATCGATGCGGAGAGCTGGGCGGACTCGGTTCTCGGCAGCGTGGAGTTCGACGAGACCCTGCTGCAGGGCATGCTCAGTTTTCTCCTGTTTGCCGGCGCCCTGCACGTCAACCTGGACGATCTGCGCAGCCAGAAGTGGGTGATCGGCACGTTGGCCAGCGTCGGCGTTCTGGTCTCGACCATTCTGATCGGCGGCGCGATGTACCTGGTGCTCGACTGGATGGGTGCTCCCTTGCCGTTGCTGTACTGCCTGCTGTTCGGCGCGTTGATTTCCCCCACCGACCCCATCGCGGTCCTTGGGATTCTCAAGCAGGCAAAGGTACCCAAATCTCTGGAGACCAAGATCGCCGGGGAATCACTGTTCAACGACGGCGTGGGAGTCGTGGTATTCCTGGTGCTGTCCGGAATCGCCTTTCGCGGGCGGGAACCCGCGCTGGGGCCGATCCTGCTGTTGTTCGCCCAGGAGGCAATCGGAGGTGCGCTACTCGGGCTGGTACTGGGCTATGCCGTGTACCACATGCTCAAACAGGTGAATAACTACCAGGTCGAGGTATTGCTGACGCTTGCGCTGGTGATGGGCGGCTACGCCCTGGCTCGCTGGCTGCACGTGTCCGGGCCCATCGCCATGGTGGTGGCCGGCCTGCTGATCGGTAATCACGGGCGCGCCTTCGCCATGTCGGACACCACCCGCGAGCACCTGGACACCTTCTGGGAGCTGATGGATGAAATCCTCAACACGGTGCTGTTTGTGCTGATCGGGCTGGAGGTGCTGGTACTGACTTTCTCGGGGGAGTACCTGGCGGCGGGCCTGGTGGCCATCCCGCTGGTGCTGCTGGCGCGGCTGGTGACCGTTGGCTCCATTGTCGGGCTGTTGCGCCTGGGGCGCAGTTTTTCACCCCGCGTGGTGCGCATCCTCACCTGGGGCGGGCTTCGCGGTGGCATTTCCATTGCCCTGGCGCTGTCCCTTCCCGCCGGGCCGGAACGTGATCTGCTGGTGGCGGTCACCTACGTGGTGGTGGTGTTCTCGATCCTGGTGCAGGGACTGACCGTGGGCCATCTGGTGGCGGGGCAAAAGAGTTGAAGTTCCGCCTGCGCCGCGACTCATTTATGGAAGCCGGAACTGCCACTGGCCACTGAGCAGGTCTTCCAGGCCGGCGAACGCGGCGGGACCGGTGTTTCGCAGCGCACCGCGAACGCCGTAACTCTCCCGCAGGGACCGGGTCGCCTCTGGCGCCGACAGCAACGCCGCGCGCAGGCGTTCCAGTTGCTCGCGTTCCAGCAGGCCGCTGGCGGCAAAGGCATAGTGGGGCAGCGCCTGGCTCTGGTGAATTACCCGGGTGGCGCCATCACCCCCCAGGCGCTGGTAGTCGCCGGTACTCAGTAATCCCGCATCGCAGCGCGACCGCAACACACCCTGCAGCACGGCGCGTGGCTCCGGCGTATCCAGCACCCGCGGTGATCGCAGTGGCGCCCGGCCGGCGGCGGCAAAATCGGATATCAGCGTGGCGCCCCCCAGGCCCGGTGGCGCCTCGCCGCAGACCCGTCGGCCACCGATTTCGCTGAATTGCAGAATCTGCTGGTGGTGGCGGCGTATGAAGGTCACGAAGCGCAACGAACCGGGCAGTCGCGCCAGGGGCTGGTAGCGGTACCAGGCGGTCAGCCAGGCAATCACGTGCGGCGGACCGAACACCAGCTCCGGTGCTTTTTTCAGCGCCTTCGCGTAGTCCGACCAGTCGCGCGCGGACTGCAGGTGCACCGGTTCGCCCAGGGTCCGGGCCAGGTGATCCCGCAGCGGTTCGTAAACCGCCGGCTCATCGCGGACCGCCGGTGGTACGGAAAATACGAAGCCGCTGGCTATCGCCAGGGCGGGCGCCATCAGCACAAAAAAGAACGTAATGCGAATGATTTGCATTTAAAAAACGGTTCCGCTAGCGTTCTCGCTATGGGAGATTCTGAACTGAAAAAGGCCGGCCTCAAGACCACCCTGCCACGGATACGTATCCTGCGCCTCATGGAAGAGGGGGACGAACGGCACCGCACCGCGGAGGAACTCTACCGCGACCTGCAGGAGTCCGGCGAGGACGTCAGCCTGGCGACCGTGTACCGGGTATTGACGCAGTTCGAGCATGCGGGCCTGGTCATCCGTCACAATTTCGAAGGCGGGCGGGCGGTTTTTGAACTTAATAATGAGGACCACCACGACCACCTGGTATGCCTGGAGTGTGGCCGGGTGTTCGAATTTATCGATCCGGCCATCGAGGAGCGCCAGGTGCGGGTGGCTCGCAAGCTGGGGTTCTCGCTGGAGGGCCATTCCATGCACCTGACCGGTGTCTGCGAGGGTATGCGCAAGCACGGCAGTTGTTCCCGGGATTGATCCACCCGCTTCCTGTTGGTTGCGGCTCCCGTTGAGCGGGTCCCGGCCCCGGCCGGCGCCGCTTCTTGGATTGGTTCTGGCGAGTCGGTATATTCACCGCTCTTTCCCGCCCCGGACCTGAGTTTCGATGTCCAATCGCACGGCCCTATACGACCTGCATGTCGAACAGGGCGCCAAGATCGTTGACTTCGCTGGCTGGGACATGCCGCTCCATTATGGCTCCCAGATCGAAGAACACCACCTTGTGCGTCGCGATGCCGGCATGTTCGACGTCTCGCATATGACCGTGGTCGACCTGCAAGGCGACGGGGTGCGCGATTACCTGCGCCTGCTGGTGGCCAACAATGTGGACAAGCTCACCGAGTCCGGCCGCGCGCTGTATACCTGCATGCTCAACGCACGTGGCGGGGTGATCGATGATCTGATTGTCTACTTTTTCAGCGAGAATCATTTCCGGCTGGTGGTAAACGCCGGGACCCGGGAAAAGGATCTCGGCTGGATTCGCAAAACCTGCGAGGAACACGGTGGAGCGAGCCCCACCGAACGCGAGGACCTGGCAATGATCGCGGTGCAGGGTCCCACGGCCCGGCAACGGGTCTTCCAGGCCATCGAGGGCAGCGAGGCGGTCGCCGGCGCCCTGAAACCCTTTCACGCCGCCAACCTGGGTGAGCTGATGATCGCGCGGACGGGATATACCGGTGAGGATGGGTTCGAGATCGTGCTGCCGGATACCGCCGCGCCCTTTACCTGGCAGCGGTTGCTGGAGGCAGGCGTCAGGCCCGCGGGGCTCGGAGCGCGTGACACGCTGCGCCTGGAGGCGGGAATGAATCTGTACGGTTCCGACATGGACGAGGACACCACGCCGCTGGAATCGGCCCTTGGCTGGACCGTCGCCTGGGAACCGGAGGATCGCCGCTTTGTTGGCCGCGAGGCCCTGGAAAAACAGAAGGCCGCGGGAGTTCCCCGGCGGCTGGTGGGCCTGGTTCTGAAAGACCGCGCGGTGCTGCGCCCCCACCAGCAGGTGCAGTCCAGCGCCGGTGACGGTGAGATCACCAGCGGCAGTTTTTCACCAACCCTGGGTCACTCCATCGCGCTGGCGCGCGTGCCGGCCGGGGTTTCGGCTGGCGACAGCGTGCGGGTACCCATGCGCGGACGCGATTTCGAGGCCCAGGTGGTGAAGTTTCCGTTCGTTCGCAACGGCAAGAGTTGTCTTTGACGCGTCGCGTCATCACCGAAGCATTCCGTTCAACACCAACATCCCGGGAGCATGGCAATGAGTCAGGTGCCGCAGGATCTCAAGTACACCAAGAGTCACGAATGGGCACGTCGCAGCGACGACGGGCTGGTTGAAGTAGGCATCACGGACCACGCCCAGGAGTTGATGGGCGACATGGTGTTCGTGGAACTGCCCGAAGTGGGCCGTCAACTGGAGGCCGGCGCGGAATGCTGCGTGGTGGAGTCCGTCAAGGCGGCCTCGGATGTCTACGCACCGATTGCCGGAGAAGTGGTGGCCGTCAACGAAGCCCTCGCGGATTCCCCCGAGTCCGTAAACAGCGACCCCTATGCCGGTGGCTGGTTGTTCCGGGTTCGCCCGTCCGGTGATGATATCGACGGACTGATGGACGCGGCGGCCTACGCCGGGGTGCTGGAGGCGGAAGGCGAGTAGACCCATGCCCTTTGTTCCCCACACTCCGGAAGACGTACAGGCCATGCTCGCGGTGATCGGCGCCGGCAGCGTTGAGGACCTGTTCGACGAAATTCCGGCGAGTCTGCGCGCCGCGCCCATGGAGCGCATTCTTCCCGCTCTGAACGAGATGCAGGTGACGCGCCTGATGCACGAGCGCGCCGCCCAGGACGGCAGCTACCTCAATTTCATCGGCGCTGGCGCCTACGAGCACCACATTCCCGCGGCCGTGTGGGAGATCACCACCCGCGGCGAGTTTTACAGCGCCTACACGCCGTACCAGGCGGAAGCCAGCCAGGGCACCCTGCAGCTGCTGTACGAGTTCCAGAGCATGATGTCCAGCCTGATGGGCCTGGACGTGTCCAACGCCTCGCTGTACGACGGCGCCAGTGCGCTGGCGGAAGCGGTGCTGATGGCGGTGCGCGCGCATCGCAAGGCGCGTCGGGTGTTGATCCCGCGCAGCGTCCACCCGCTATATCGACAGGTGGTGCAGGCCATCGTGCGCAACCAGCAGATCGAGGTAGTGGAAATTCCAGTGGACGAGTCGCTGGGCATCACCGACCTGTCCGCGCTTGATCTGCCACGGGGCCAGCACGAGGGCGGTGAGATCGCGGCGCTGGTGATCCCGCAGCCGAATTTTTTTGGTGTTCTCGAAGAAGTGGACACCCTCACCGACTGGGCCCACGAACAGGGGGCGCTCGCGGTGGCCGTGGTCAACCCCACCGCCATGGCGTTGCTCAAGCCGCCCGGCCAGTGGGGAAAGCAGGGCGCCGACATCGCGGTGGCGGAGGGTCAGCCGCTGGGCGCCCCGCTGGCCTCCGGCGGGCCGTATTTCGGCGTCATGTGCTGCAAGCAGAAGCTGGTTCGCCAGATGCCCGGGCGCATTATCGGGCGCACCGTGGATACCGACGGCAAAACCGGTTTCGCTCTGACCCTGCAGGCCCGCGAACAGCATATTCGCCGCTCCAAAGCGACTTCCAACATCTGCACCAACCAGGGACTGCTGGTTACCGCCGCAACCATTTACATGGCCTTGACCGGGGCCGAGGGACTGAAAAGAGTCGCCGCGAACTGTCATGCCAACACCCGGGAGCTTGCCAGACGCCTGACCGCCATCGACGGAGTGGAACAGGTCTTCGAGCGGCCCTTCTTCCACGAAGTGGCGTTGCGCCTCAATCGAAGCGCGGACGACGTGCTGCGCGAGTTGGAGGACCAGTCCATCATTGGCGGTTTCAACCTGCATCGCCACTACCCGGATCTGGGCAATGCCATCCTGGTGTGTGCCACCGAGACCCGTACCCGTGAAGACATGGATCGCTATGTCGCCGAGATGGGTCGCATCATCGGCTCCACCCGTCGTTAGCCGACTGGCAGGAAGCGCTGATGGCCAAGGTCACCCTGCTGGGCAAGCCCACTACGTTGATTGGCGATCTGCCTGCGGTGGGCAGCGTCGCCCCGGGTTTCCTGCTGACCAACGCCAAGCTGCGTGATGTTGGTCTCAAGGACTTCGCGGGGCGGAAAAAGGTGATCGGCACGGTTCCCAGCCTGGATACCGGTACCTGCGTCGCCATGACCCGCGCTTTCGATGCGCGGGCCGCGGATCGAAACGACGTTTCGTTCCTGATCGTCTCCGCGGATTTGCCATTCGCCCAGGGACGCGTTTGTAACGTCGAGGGGATGAAAAACGTGCAGGCCTTGTCCATGATGCGCGGCCGGCAGTTCGCCAAGGATTATGGCGTGCTGATCACGGACGGGCCGCTGGCCGGCGTCGCCGCGCGCGCCGTGCTGGTACTGGATGAGGACGACCGCGTGATGTACACGGAGCTGGTGGGCGAGATCGACAGCGAACCCGACTACGATCGGGCCATGGCGGCGCTCAACTGATCGGGCCCCCGGCGGCCCTTGCATGGCCTTGGCGGCCCTTGATGGAAGAGACCCGAATCGAATGCTGATTTTTGAACATTCCCGGCCCGGACGAAGCAATCCGGTGCAGGCGCCTGGCGACAAGGCCGACATCAGTGACTTACCTGAAGCGCAGCTGCGCCAGGACCCACCCCTGCTGCCGGAAGTCTCCGAGATGCAGGCGGTGCGGCATTACACGCGCCTGTCGCAAAAGAATTTTTCCATCGACACCCATTTCTATCCGCTGGGTTCCTGCACCATGAAGTACAACCCGCGGGCCTGTAACACCCTGGCGATGCTGCCGCCCTTTCTCGGCCGCCACCCCCACGCACCGGCATCCACCGGCCAGGCGTTCCTTGCCTGCCTGTTCGAGTTGCAGGAGATGCTTGCGCAGGCCACCGGCATGGCTGCGGTATCGCTTACCCCGTTGGCCGGAGCCCAGGGCGAGTTTGCCGGGGTCGCCATGATCCGCGCCTACCATGACGCCCGCGGCGATACCCAGCGGAACGAGATTCTGGTGCCGGACTCCGCGCACGGCACCAACCCGGCCACCGCCATCATGTGTGGCTACAAGGTCCGCGAATTCCCGACCGGCGCCGACGGTGATATCGATCCCGAGGTGGTGCGCGCGGCGGTGGGACCGCACACCGCCGGTCTGATGCTGACCAACCCGTCCACGGTGGGCCTGTTCGAACGGCACATTCGCGAGATCGCCGATATCGTCCACGAGGCAGGCGGCCTGGTGTACTACGACGGCGCCAACCTGAACGCGATCCTGAGCAAGGTGAAGCCCGGCGAGATGGGCTTCGACGTGGTACACATCAATCTGCACAAAACCTTCAGCACGCCCCATGGCGGCGGCGGCCCCGGTGCAGGTCCGGTGGGCGTGGCCAGCCGCCTGGAGCCCTACCTGCCGGTACCGTATGTGGCCGAGAGCCAGGGCGAGTACCGCTGGGTAACGGAAGACGAACGGCCCGAGTCCATCGGTCGGCTTTCCGCCAACATGGGCAACGCCGGCGTGCTGATGCGTGCTTACATTTACGCGCGCATGCTGGGACGCGAGGGCATGGAGCGGGTCGCTGAGTACTCTGTTCTCAATGCCAACTACCTGATGGCATGCCTGTCCGAAGCGGGTTTCGAGGCTGCCTACCCGCAGCGCCGCGCCGCGCACGAATACGTTCTGAGCCTGAAAAAGCTCAAGCAGGAGACCGGCGTGACCGCCATGGATTTCGCCAAGCGCCTGCTGGACAAGGGGTTCCACGCGCCGACCACGTATTTTCCGTTGCTGGTTCCGGAGTGTTTTCTGATCGAGCCCACCGAGACCGAGACCAAGGAAGTGCTCGACGCCTTCGTGGCGGCGATGGTGGAGGTATTGCGTGAATCCCGCGAGCAAACGGAAACCGTGACCAGCGCGCCGCACACGCTGCCGGTCAAGCGGCTCGATGACGTCAGGGCCGCACGGGAACTGGATCTGGCATACCGGGTGGCGAAACCGTGAGCCGCCGCGACCCTTGAGCCACGTCGCTCCGGATCCAGCGGGCTAGCTGGCCCGGGCCGCGCGACGCGGTATTCCCCCGCAATGACACCTTCCCCGGGGCACGCCCCGGGCGCGGCAACGATGATGAAATCCAGCACTCGCCTTGTTGATCTCGGACGCGTCCTGCGTTCCGCCGGCTATTCCTGGCAGGGACTGTGCGCGGCGCTGCAACACGAAGGCGCCTTCCGCCAGGAACTGGCGCTGTTCGTGGTGCTCGCGCCCGTCGGCCTGTGGCTGGGAGACAACGCGGTGGAACGGGTGTTGCTGGTGGGCGTGCTGCTGCTGGTGCTGGTGGTCGAGTTACTGAACTCGGCCCTGGAGACCCTGGTGGACCGGGTATCCACCGAATCCCACGAACTTTCCGGCCGCGCCAAGGACATGGGCTCGGCCGCGGTGTTGCTCAGCATCCTCGCCGCCGTTTTCACCTGGATTCTTCTTCTTCTCTGAACTGACGGGATCATCACATGCGCACACTCATCTGCGGCTCGTTCGCCTATGACACCATCATGGTGTTTCCGGACCGATTCAAAAACCACATCCTCCCGGAAAAGGTGCACATCCTGAACGTTTCTTTCCTGGTGCCGGAGATGCGTCGTGAATTCGGTGGCTGCGCGGGCAACATCGCCTACAACCTGCACCTGCTGGGTGGCCAGCCGGTGCCCATGGGTACCGTGGGCCGTGACTTTGGGCCCTACGCTGCCTGGATGGATGAGCTGGGAGTACCGCGGGACCACGTAACGGAAGTGGAGGACACCTACACCGCCCAGGCCTTCATCACCACCGACCTGGATGACAACCAGATCACGGCTTTTCACCCGGGGGCCATGTCCCACGGGCACCGCAACCGGGTGGCGGACGCCGCGGACATTGGCCTGGGGATCGTTTCTCCGGACGGTCGTGAGGCCATGCTGGAGCACGCAACCCAGTTCGCGGAAGCCGGCATTCCCTTCATCTTCGATCCCGGCCAGGGTTTACCCATGTTCGGCGGCGAGGAGCTTAGCCAATTCCTGGAACAGGCCACCTGGGTGACGGTGAACGACTACGAAGGCGAGATGCTGGTGGAGCGTACCGGCCTGGGTCACAAGCAGATCGCCGAGCGCGTGAAAGCACTCATTGTCACTCGCGGGGGAGAGGGATCCCGGATCTATCACGACGGCAGGGAAACGGAAATTCCGGTGGCGGCCGCCGCCCGGCTCAGCGACCCCACCGGGTGCGGGGACGCCTACCGCGGTGGACTGCTCTACGCCCTGGACCGGGGCATGGACTGGGAGAACGCCGGGCGGGTCGCCGCTCTCATGGGATCGCTGAAGATCGCTTCCCACGGCACGCAGAATCACGAGTTCAGCGCCGACGAATTCGGCGATACCTTTGAGAGAGCTTTCGGATACCGGTTGTAGCGTTAACCGGCAGCGCGGATGACGCGGAATTCCCGGGCGATCTCCTCCGCCTTGTGCGGTGCGGCGAAATAGGCCCGCCACTGGCCGTCCGGGTTGAACAACAACAAGCCGGCACTGTGATCCACGGTGTACATTCCGCCGCGTTGCTTCGGTGGATCATGGCGAAACATCACGCCCAGGTCGCGGGTGAAATCACTGATGGCCTGCAGTTCGCCGGTCACCCCGAGAAACCGGGGATTGAAGTAGGTTACGTACTTGTTCAGCAGTTCCGGCGTGTCCCGTCCCGGGTCCACGCTGACGAACACCACCTGCGGGCGCTCGGCTTCCGGCAACAGCGCGCTGACCTGCTTCAGGGTCTGCAGCGTGGTGGGGCAGACATCCGGGCAATTGGTGTAGCCGAAAAACATCAGCGTCCAGTGCCCCACCAGGCGCTGGTTGTCGAACACCGTGCCGTTATGGTCCACCAGCGCAAAGGGTGCGGGTGGCCGCGGTGGCAGCACGGTGGCGCGCAGTTGCGACAGGTCTGAGCCGTTGTCGCAGGCGGTGACCAGCAGCAACATGGCCAGGACGATGGCGGGGCGCTTCAGAACGGAAAACAATCTGTCGGGATCCTGTCGGGCGTGGATTCTAACAAAACCGGCTCAGACGGGCGCCGCCAGGCCGTGGCTGGCGTAGATTTCCCGTACCTCGTCGCCTGCCAGGAACTCGAGAAATTCATCGGCCAGTGGATCGCCGGCGGTCACCGGTGCCGCCGCGTAGGTGGTGCGCGGGTGACCGGAAAAATCCGGCTCCGCCCGGGAACCCGCCAACGGCACCCAGGTCAGCGAGGGAAAGATCCGTTCGAAACGCAGTGCCAGGTGGTAGTAGAGCAGCGCTGCGTCGGCACGGTCATCCGCCAGCGCCTGGGGCGCCTCCCGGTGGTGAATGCGCTCCCCGTACACGGTGGTGTCCCGGGCCAGCAGCCCGGCCACTTCTGCGTGTCCCGCCAGGGTGTTTTCCAGTGTCTCGCGGTAGACCTGGAAGCTGGCCTTTTCGGTCAGCGGATTGGAGAGAAACAGCCGCACGCCGGCGCGTTGCAGGTCCATGGCGGATCGAATGCCTCGCCCGTCATCACGCCGCACCAGTAACGCCTGTCCGCAGCTGCGGGCGAAGGGCGTGGGCTTGGCGGCCAGCAGGCCGCCGGTATGCAACTCGCCCAGCAGGGTCGCCGGGCCGATGAAAATATTCGGTGGCCGCGACAGCACCAGGTTACCCAGGCGCACGCCGCCCTCCCGCAGGGCGTTGACCAGCACTTGTGGCGGTGTCGTGGCGTAGAAGATGTCCTGCAGGTCCGGGCGCAGCTCGAGAAACCCCGCCAGGATTTCACCCAGGGCCATGTGGTGGTTGCCGTCGGAGAACACCACCAGGCCCGCGCGCAGCGGGTCGCCGTGAAAATCCAGGCACAGGTTGGAGCGTGCCTGGTGCCAGGCGGAAATGGCCGGAGTACCGGCGGATTCCGGAGGCCAGTCGAGATCGGCCATGGGGCCCTCGCGCGGGTTGGGTTTCAGCACCACAATAGCAAATCGGCGGCCGAATTCGGTGTCCAGTTTCCGGTGGACGCGATTCGCCCCCGGCGTAGACTTTCCCCATGCAGAACCTGCCCGCCACCCGCGAGATGTACCAGGCCTTCGAACGCCGCGATGCGGCCTACGACGGCATCTTCTATACCGCGGTGCGCACCACCGGAATTTTCTGCCGGCCTACCTGCCCGGCGCGCAAGCCGCTGCCGCAGAACGTGGAGTTCTTCGCCACCGCCGGCGAGGCGGTGGTGGCCGGCTATCGTCCCTGCAAGCGCTGTCGCCCGCTGGAGCCGGCGCACAGCACCCCAGCCTGGCTGGCGCCGCTGATCGACGAGATCGAGGCGGACCCGGTGCGCCGCATCCGCGATAGCGACCTGAAACTACGTGGCCTGGAGCCGGTGCGGGTTCGCCGCTGGTTCCAGTCCCACTACGGGCTCACGTTTCAGGCCTGGCAGCGGGCCCGCCGCCTGGGGCTCGCGCTGGGCCACCTGCGCGAGGAAGGGGACCTGGCGGATGCCGCCTTCGCCCACGGCTATGAATCCCTGAGCGGATTCCGGGACGCCTTCGCGCGGGTGTTCGGTGAACCGCCGGGACGGGCTGCCCGTGGTGCCGCCGCCATCGCGGTCACGCGCCTGCCTTCTCCATTGGGCACCCTGGTGGCGGCGGCCGGCGACCAGGGAGTGTGCCTGCTGGAGTTCGCGGACCGGCGCATGCTGGAGACCCAGGTGAAACGGGTGCAAAAATTCACCGGCCTGCCACTGGTTCCGGGTAGCCATCCATTGCTGGAGCAACTCCGCGCGGAACTGGAGGAATGGTTTGCGGGCCGGCGCAGGCAGTTCAGCGTGCCCCTGCACATCGCGGGAACGGACTTTCAGCGCGCCGTGTGGCAGGGGCTGGCGACCATTCCCTACGCGGCGCGCGAAAGTTATGAGTCTTTGGCGCGGCGCATCGGACGGCCCGGCGCGCGCCGCGCCGTAGGCAGGGCCAACGGTGACAACCGGCTGGCCATCCTGCTGCCCTGCCATCGGGTGGTGGGCGCAGACGGCGAGTTACGTGGTTACGGTGGTGGCTTGTGGCGAAAACGCTGGCTGCTTGCCCACGAGGAGCAGGTTGCCGATGGCGGGTCCGTGTCGCTTCGCTCAGAGCACGGTCCTGCGATCGCTTAATGACTCAGGCGCAGATACTCGGGATTCTTTGTTAACGGCCGCGGTACTCGTCGCCAGCTTTGCCAGGGCCCCGGGTATGCGTGGTCCCTGGATCCTGGTTGCTTCCTGCCGGTCAATCTCGAACCAGTCGAAGGCGCGAGTGGACAGGCGCAACTTGGTCGCCGCCGCGATGTTGCTGCGGGCTGAGCGTTTCAGCCACAACTGACCTCCCGGGGAGTACAAGCCGCTGGCTGCCACCAGCGTGTCGGTGGCGGCTTGCCCCGGCTCCGAGGATCCCGGGAAATACAACGCCGGCACCGGCTCCGCCGGTTCGTCATCTTCCTGGATAGCGCTGACCGTCAGCGGCTCGACATTCAAACCGAGCGTGAAGATGCCCACTTCCAGCGTATTGCTTGCGCCAATCCGTGCCCAGCGCACGACGCCGACGCTCCAGCGGTGGTCGCTGCCACGGGCCCGCCATGCCACCAGTTCACCGACGCGAACGTCGTGGCCGCCATCCTCACAGCGCAGCCGCAGCCCGCCGCCGCCCTCGTCGAGGACCTGCCAGTGACTGACGCGCAGTTCACTCGCCGACGCGGCGTGCTGGGAGCTTCCGAAGATGCCGCGCAGCTTGCTCGCGGCGACGTCAAAGGCGTCAAACAGCGGTTTGTCGTCGCTTAACAGGGTCGTGATGACCGGCAGGCCAACTGCCAGGTCCAGCTCCTGTTCTGCCTTTCGGCGCTGGCTGCGGAGCGAGCGGTGCCGCCAGTGCATTGCCAGGGTGCGCAGGGTCTCGAGGCGTTCCATTTCTGAAAAACGCGAAATACTCTGGTGCGCAAATGCAGCGCTCAAGTCCTGTTGCGTTTTGTTCACGCGGCGTACCAAAAGCGTCGTGTCGAGCACATAGGTGCCGTCGCGAAGCAGGTCATTTCGCATCAGGGGGATGCCCGCCTGGTCCAGCCCGGGATCCACCATGAAGAGATGCCGGCGATCCGCGTC
>JAJDOE010000092.1 GCA_022340345.1 Gammaproteobacteria bacterium | reverse complement strand
CGTCCCCCGGAGAGCAGGTGGAAATCCGCCATCGGGCCACCAGCCGCATGACCTTTGCCCGGGGTGCCCTGCGGGCGGCCCGCTGGCTGGCCCAGCGCCCGCCCGGGCTCTACGATATGCAGGATGTGCTGGAATTGCGTTGATCCCTGGCCTGCCGTCCCATAGAATCCCCGGCGACTTGATGCCGCGCCGATTGAATAATGTGAAAACGGGAGAAGCCCTGGCTTCTCCCGTTTTTTATGTACTGCGGGGACGCCGGTGAGCGACGCCTTACTGGCCCTTGCGGACGGCAGCCTGTTCCCGGGCCGGTCCATTGGCGCCACCGGCGAGGCGGTGGGGGAAGTGGTTTTCAACACCGCCATGACCGGGTACCAGGAAATCCTCACCGATCCCTCCTATGCACGCCAGATCGTCACGCTGACCTACCCGCATATTGGAAACACCGGGATCAATCCCGAGGACATGGAGTCCGACCGCATGCATGCCAGCGGGCTGATTATCCGCCACCTGCCGGGTCGCCCCAGCAACTGGCGCTCCCGCCAGGACCTGGGTGCTTTCCTGGCCGAGCAGGGCCGGGTCGGGATCGCCGGCGTGGATACCCGGCGCCTGACGCGCCTGCTGCGGGAAAAAGGCTCCCAGGCCGGCTGCCTGGTTGCGGGCCCCGCGCCGGACCCACAGGCGGCAGTGGCGCGGGCGCGGGAGTTTCCGGGATTGCAGGGAATGGACCTGGCCCGCGAGGTGACCACCGGTCAGCCCTACACCTGGGACCAGGGAGCCTGGCAGCCGGGTCGGGGGTATGTAGCGCCACCGCCGGCGCGACTGCGCGTGGTGGCCTACGATTTCGGCGTCAAGCGCAATATCCTGCGGCTGCTGTGCGCGCGGGGCTGCGCGGTGGAGGTAGTGCCGGCAACCACCCCGGCGACGGAGGTGCTGGCGCGCAAGCCGGACGGGGTGTTCCTTTCCAACGGACCCGGTGACCCGGAGCCCTGCGCCTACGCGGTCGAAGCGATCCGCGAATTACTGTCCGCCGGCATGCCCCTGTTCGGCATCTGCCTGGGACACCAGCTGCTGTCCCTGGCGGTCGGCGCACGCACCGCGAAGATGAAGTTTGGCCACCACGGGGCCAACCACCCGGTGCAGGAACTGGCCGGGGGACGGGTGCTGATCACCAGCCAGAACCACGGCTTCACCGTGGATGAATCCGGGTTGCCGGGGGAATTGGAGGTAACGCACCGTTCCCTGTTTGATGGCAGCGTACAGGGCGTACAACACAGGAGCCTGCCGGCCTTCGGTTTTCAGGGCCACCCGGAGGCCAGCCCCGGTCCCCACGACGTCGTCGACTTGTTTGACCGCTTTGTTGCGCTGATGGAATCCGGCACCACGGCCAGTGCGAAGGCCACCTGATGCCCAAGCGCGAAGACATTGAGTCCATCCTGATCATTGGCGCCGGGCCGATCGTCATCGGCCAGGCCTGCGAATTCGACTATTCCGGCGCCCAGGCCTGCAAGGCACTGCGGGACGAGGGCTACCGGGTCATCCTGGTGAATTCCAACCCGGCCACCATCATGACCGATCCGGACCTGGCGGACGCCACCTACATCGAGCCCATTCACTGGGCGGCGGTAAAGCGCATTATCGAATGCGAACGCCCGGACGCGTTGCTGCCCACCATGGGTGGCCAGACCGGTCTCAACTGCGCGCTGGACCTGGCCCGCGAGGGCGTGCTGGAAGAGTTCGGGGTTCAGCTCATCGGCGCAACGAAACAGGCCATCGACAAGGCCGAGGACCGGGAGCAGTTCCGCAATGCCATGCAGGGCATCGGGCTGGAGGTGGTTCGCGGTGCGCTGGCCCACAGTATGGAAGAGGCCTACCAGGTGCAGGCCATGGTCGGGTACCCGACCATCATCCGGCCCTCTTTTACCCTCGGCGGCAGTGGCGGCGGGATCGCCTACAACAAGGAGGAGTTCACGGAGATCTGCAAGCGCGGCCTGGACGCGTCTCCGACCCGTGAACTGTTGATCGAGGAGTGCATCCTGGGCTGGAAGGAGTACGAGATGGAGGTAGTGCGCGACTGCGCGGACAACTGCATCATCGTTTGCTCCATCGAGAACGTGGACCCGATGGGCATTCACACCGGCGATTCGATCACGGTGGCGCCGGCGCAGACGCTCACCGACAAGGAATACCAGTACATGCGGGATGCCAGTATCGCCGTGTTGCGGGAGATCGGTGTCGATACCGGCGGTTCCAACGTGCAGTTCGCGGTCAATCCGAACGACGGCCGCATGGTGGTCATCGAGATGAACCCCCGGGTATCCCGTTCTTCGGCGCTGGCCTCCAAGGCCACCGGTTTTCCCATTGCCAAGGTGGCCGCCAAGCTGGCGGTGGGCTACACCCTCGACGAACTGCGAAATGAAATTACCGGAGGGGTAACGCCGGCTTCCTTCGAACCCAGCATTGATTACGTGGTCACCAAGATCCCGCGCTTCAACTTCGAAAAATTCCCACAGGCGGATGCGACTCTCACCACACAGATGAAGTCCGTTGGTGAGGTCATGGCCATGGGCAGCACCTTCTGTGAATCCCTGCAGAAGGCGATGCGTGGCCTGGAGATCGGCCGCTACGGTTTCGAGAGTCGTCTGCCGGAGGATGTGGACGAGGAAGCACGCGAGGAGTTGCTCACCCTGCTCAAGGTGCCGGGCGCGGAACGGTTGTGGGCTATTGCCGATGCTTTCCGGATCGGCTTCGACGTGGAGCGTGTGTTTGAGGCCACGTTTATCGACCGCTGGTACCTCGACCAGATCGAGGAACTGGTGAAGGAAGAGTCCCAGATTCAACAGACGTCCTGCGAAGCGATAGACGCGCCACAGATGCGGCACTGGAAACAGCTCGGGTTTTCCGATCGCCGACTGTCGGACCTGGTGGGCTGCAACGAAGACCAGCTGCGCGCTCGCCGCCACGATCTCGAGGTGCGGCCGGTGTTCAAGCGCGTGGATTCCTGTGCCGCGGAATTCGCCGCCACCACTGCCTACATGTACTCCACCTACATGGAAGAGGATGAAGCGGAGCCGGAGGAGGGCAAAAAGATCATCGTGCTCGGTGGCGGGCCCAATCGCATTGGCCAGGGTATTGAATTCGATTACTGCTGCGTACACGCGGCCCTGGCCCTGCGCGATGATGGCTACCAGACCATCATGGTCAACTGCAATCCGGAAACGGTTTCCACCGATTACGACACCTCCGACCGGTTGTACTTCGAACCGCTTACGCTGGAAGACGTCCTCGAGATCGTGCGCGTGGAACAGCCCGATGGGGTCATCGTCCAGTACGGTGGGCAGACCCCGCTGAAGCTGGCGCGTTCACTGGAAGCGGCCGGCGTTCCGATCATCGGTACCTCGCCGGACAGCATTGACCTGGCGGAGGACCGCGAGCGCTTCCAGCAACTATTGAAACGGCTGGGGCTGCGCCAGCCACCCAACCGCACCGCCACCAGTGGTGAGGCGGCCTTGCTGCTGGCAGAAGAGATCGGCTATCCGCTGGTGGTGCGGCCGTCCTACGTGCTGGGTGGCCGCGCCATGGAAATCGTGCATTCCGGCGAGCAGCTGGAAAGCTACATGCGTGCCGCTATCCGCGTATCCCACTCGTCGCCGGTATTGCTCGACCAGTTCCTCAATGACGCCATCGAAGTGGACGTGGACGCGATCTGCGACGGTACGCGGGTGGTGATCGGCGGCATCATGGAACATATCGAGGAGGCGGGCGTGCACTCTGGTGATTCGGCCTGTTCCTTGCCTCCGTTCAGCCTGTCCGGGGAGCTGCAGGACGAACTGCGGCGCCAGACCGTACAGATGGCGTTGGCATTAAACGTGATCGGGTTGATGAACGTGCAATTCGCCGTCCAGGACGGCGAAATTTTCGTGCTGGAGGTGAATCCCCGCGCATCCAGAACCGTTCCGTTCGTATCCAAGGCCACCTACCGGCCACTGGCCAAAATTGCTGCCCGTTGCATGGTGGGCCGCAGCCTGGAAAGCCAGGGCGTTTTGCACGAAATCATCCCGCGGCATTTTTCGGTCAAGGAAGCGGTGTTTCCGTTTATCAAGTTCCCGGGCGTGGACGTGGTGCTGGGGCCGGAGATGCGCTCCACCGGCGAGGTTATGGGAGTCGGGCGCACCTTTGGCGAGGCCTATGGCAAGGCGCAGCAGGCCGCGGGCTCGCTGATACCGCATCGCGGGACCGCCCTGATCAGCCTGCGCGAACAGGACCAGGAGCCGTCGGTGGACGTGGCCCGCTACCTGGTGACCCAGGGATTCCGGCTGGTGGCGACCCGCGGCACCGCGCGGGTGCTGGCGGCGGCCGGTGTGGCGGTGGAATCCGTCAACAAGGTGGCCGAAGGCCGGCCCCACGTGGTGGACATGATCAAGAACGAGGAGATCGACCTGGTGGTGAATACCACGGAAGGCGCCCAGAGCCTGCACGACTCCTACACCATCCGGCGGGAAGCCCTGTTGCACAAGGTTACTTATTATACGACCCTTTCCTCGGCCAAGGCGGTGTGCGCCGCGCATGCCGCTGCTGACGCGATCGACGTGTACAAACTGCAGGACTTGCGGGGAACGGGAGGGATATGAGACAGACATTCACCGTGGCGGGCCACGAGCGCCTGCGCAACGAACTGGAGCGGCTCAAGCGGGTGGAACGCCCGCGCATCATCCAGGCCATCGCCGAGGCACGTTCCCACGGAGATCTTTCGGAGAACGCGGAATACCACGCGGCCCGGGAGGAACAGAGTTTCGTGGAAGGACGCATCAAGGAACTGTCCGCGGCGATCTCCGGGGCCCAGCTCATCGATCCGGCGACCCTGGCGGAAGAACACGTGGTGTTCGGTGCCACCGTGACCCTGTTCAACAGCCATACCGAGGGGGAAGAGATCTACCAGATCGTCGGTGAGTTGGAAGCACGGATCGAACACGGACAGGTATCCATCACTTCGCCACTGGCCCGGGCGCTGATTGGCAAGGGAGAGGGGGAAGAAGTCGAAGTGCGATCCCCCGGCGGCCTGTTGCTGTATGAGATCGTCAGCGTGACCTATCGCTGATGACCCGGCTGCCGCGAACCCGCCTGGAGGTCCTGGCCGGTTCGCTGGAGCGGGTATTGCTGACCGCCTGGGTGGGTGGCCTGTGGATTATCGGTTTCGCGGTCGCCCCGACCCTGTTTCGTCATCTTCCCAGCGCCAGCGCCGGTGACATCGCTGGTGAACTGTTCCAGCTAATCCACGGCTTCGGCCTGCTGGCGGCGGCGGCCGCCCTGCTGGTGATGCGAGTTTATGGCCGCTGGCGCGGGGTGCGGCCGATCCTGCTGCTGCTCATGAGCGTATTGACCGTGGCGGCGCTGCTGGCAGGCCAGCAGGTCACGGATCTGCGTGCGGAACCGGTGCTGGATGCGGCCTTCGATCGCTGGCACGGAATTTCCATGGGCCTGTACGCGCTGCTGTGCCTGCTGGGGCTGGTGCTGGTTGCCGTTCCGGCGCGCAGCGATGAGTGACCGGCGCACCATCTTTTCCTGGGCCCTCTATGACTGGGCCAATTCGGCCTATTCAACCACCGTCATCAGCGGCTTTTTCCCGGTGTTCTTCAAGCAGTACTGGGCGGTAGGCAGTGACCCGGCGCTGAGTACCCTGCACCTGGGAGTGGCCAACTCGCTGGGCAGTATCGTGGTGGCGCTCAGCGCGCCGGTGCTGGGCGCCATCGCCGACCAGGGCGGACTCAAGCGTCGCTACCTGGCGTTCTTCGCCTACGTGGGCGCGGTGACCACCGGTGCCCTGTTCTTCGTTGGTGAGGGCATGTGGTTCGCCGCATTATTCCTGTACGTGGTTGCCAGCGTGGGGTTTTCCGGCGGCAACAGCCTGTACGACAGCCTGCTGGTGGACGTGGCGGAACCGGAACAGAGCGACCGCATCTCCGCGTTTGGCTACGGGCTGGGTTACCTGGGCGGTGGCCTGCTGTTCGCGGTATGCATCTGGCTGCAGTCGAGTCCGGGGAGTTTCGGCCTGGCGGACTCGGCCACGGCAATTCGCGTGTCCTTTATCCTGGTCGCCCTGTGGTGGGCGCTGTTCACCCTGCCGGTACTGCTGTGGGTGCGCGAAGCCCGTCCCCCGGGTGGTCGTTCCGCCGGCGCGGTGCGCGCCGGGTTGCGGCAACTGTCGGCGACGCTGCGGCACGTGCGGCGGTTGCGGGTGGTAGTGGTCTTCCTGGTGGCGTACTGGCTGTACATTGATGGCGTGGACACGATATCGCGCATGGCGGTGGATTACGGGCTGAGTATTGGCCTGGACGCCAAAGACCTGGTGCTGGCGCTGCTCATTGCCCAGTTTGTCGGATTTCCCGCTGCCATCGGTTTCGGATTCGTCGGCGAGCGGTTTGGCACCCGTCGTGCCCTGCTGGCGGGCATCACCGTATACGTGGGAGTGTGTGTGTACGCTTCGGGCATCGACAGCGGTACCGAATTTTTTGTCCTTGCCGGTGTCCTGGGGCTGGTGCAGGGTGGCGTGCAGGCCCTCAGCCGTTCCCTTTATTCGCGGCTGATCCCCCACAACAAGGCCGCGGAGTTCTTCGGCATATACAACCTGCTGGGCAAATCGGCGGCGATTTTCGGGCCGTTAATCATGGGCTGGGTGGGTGTGCTCACCGGCAGTCCGCGGCTGAGCATCCTTGGGGTGATCGTGTTGCTGGTGGCAGGGGGCCTGTTGTTGTTGCGGGTGGACGAACGCGAGGGGGAACGGCTGGCGCATAGCCTGGAGGAAACGTGAGGCGGCGGAATTTCCCGGCGCGGGCGGGCCGGTTGCCGGACCGCTTAGGGCAATGGAATCACCGGCGGATCACCAGCCCGGAACAGGATCGCAACCCGGCCCACCAGGCCCACCACCTCGGCGCCACTGGCAGCGCAGACCTGTTGTACCAGTTCCTGCCGCTGATCGCGGGGCACCGCCGGGAGCCGGATCTTGAGCAGCTCGTGATGGGCCAGGGCCAGATCGAGTTCCGCCAGCACCGCGTCGGAGGCGCCCGCGGTGCCGAACTGCACCACGGGTGAGGCGTGGTGCGCGAGGGCGCGCAGATGGTGTTTTTGTTTTCCGGTGAGGGACATGGGCGGAATGACAGGTCAAATACAACAGCTCAATGTAATCGAAAACGCGCCGCGCGTGCCGCGAACCGCGTCAGGAGTTGGTGCCGGCCGTAACCGGGTTTCGGCCGGCCGGGCTTTTGGACGCAGCGCGATCATACACGCGCTCCGCAGGATACGAAAAAATAGATCGCGGCCTGGTCCATGAGCAGCTCCCGCAAACGCACCCGCCGCTGGCAGCGGGAACACGCGGCGGACCACTGGGTGCAACGCTCCCGGGAGGGCGGGTACCGGTCACGCGCGGTCTTCAAGCTGGAGGAACTGGATCGTCGCGAGCGCCTGTTGCGACGCGGGGCCCGGGTGCTGGACCTGGGGGCGGCGCCCGGCGGCTGGTCCCAGTATGCCGCGCAGCGGGTGGCCGCGCCGGCTGGTGGGCGGGTGGTAGCGGTGGATCGGCTGGCGATGGACCCGATTCCGGGGGTCGATATCCTGTGCGGGGACCTGAATGACCCTGTGGTCCAGGAGGCCATTGGCGAGCGGCTCGGGGGTCCGGCGGACCTTGTAATTTCCGATATGGCCCCCGATATAACGGGTATCTCTGCCCAGGACGCGGCGGCGGTACTGGGGCTGGCGGAGGTTTTTTGCCAGCTTTGCGCCCGCTATCTGCGGGCGGACGGAGCGGCCGTATGCAAGACCTTCGGTGGGGCGTCGTTTTCCGAGGTACAGGCCCTGGCGCGCTCGTGTTTCGGCACGGTGCGGGTACGCAAACCCGCGGCTTCCCGGGACCGCAGCGCGGAAACCTATCTGGTGTGTCGAGGCCTGGTTGTGGACCGATAGTGCTAGTATTTCATTCAATCTGACACGGAACCCCGCCGGATCGGGCGTGTCCATCCCGTACGAGGATCCCATTGAATAACCTGACCAAGAATATCCTGTTGTGGCTGATCATTGCCATGGTGCTGATGGCGGTGTTTAGCAACTTCAATAACCCGGAGCGGCGCGGTACGCAGGATCTGGATTACTCGGCGTTCATCAGCGACGTGAAGGCCGGTCGTGTAAAAAGCGTAGAGATCCAGGGCGACAAGATTCACGTTCTTCAGGACGACGGCAAGGCCTACCAGGTGTTTGCCCCGAGCGATCCGCGCCTGATCGACGACCTGCTGGAGAACGGTGTTGACGTGCGGGCCAAGCCCGAGGACCAGCCTTCCTTGCTGATGCAGATCCTGATCAGCTGGTTCCCGTTGCTGCTGATCGTTGGCTTGTGGATCTTTTTCATGCGCCAGATGCAGGGCGGTGGTGGCCGCGGGGCGCTTAGCTTCGGCAAGAGCAAGGCGCGCATGCTCACCGAGGAAAAGAACAAGACCACATTCGAGGACGTGGCCGGCGTCGAAGAAGCCAAGGAAGAGGTCGCGGAGCTGGTTGAATTTCTGCGCGATCCCAGCCACTTCCAGAAGCTGGGAGGCATGATTCCCCGCGGCGTGCTGATGACCGGCAGCCCGGGCACGGGCAAAACGCTGCTGGCGAAGGCCATTGCCGGCGAGGCGAAGGTGCCGTTCTTTTCGATTTCCGGTTCGGACTTCGTCGAGATGTTCGTTGGCGTCGGCGCTTCCCGCGTACGCGATATGTTCGAACAGGCAAAAAAGCACGCGCCCTGCATCATCTTCATTGACGAGATTGATGCCGTGGGCCGCCAGCGGGGCGCGGGTCTCGGGGGTGGTCACGATGAGCGCGAGCAGACCCTGAATCAGTTGCTGGTGGAAATGGATGGCTTCGAGGGGAGCGAGGGCGTAATCGTCATTGCCGCGACCAACCGTCCCGACGTGCTCGACCCGGCGCTGCTGCGCCCGGGCCGTTTTGACCGGCAGGTCTACGTTCCGCTGCCGGACATCCGCGGTCGCGAACAGATTCTCAAGGTTCATATGCGCAAGGTTCCAATCGGAGACGACGTGGACGCGCGCATCCTGGCGCGCGGTACGCCGGGTTTTTCCGGCGCCGATTTGGCCAACCTGGTCAACGAGGCGGCGCTATTCGCGGCGCGCGGCAAGAAGCGCGTAGTCGGCATGGAAGACTTCGAGCTTGCAAAGGACAAAGTGGTGATGGGGGTCGAGAGGCGCTCCATCGTCATGCCGGAAAAAGAACGCCGCAACACCGCGTACCACGAGTCCGGGCACACGGTGGTAGCCAAGACTCTGGAGAACACCGACCCGGTGCACAAGGTCACGATCATCCCGCGGGGACGTGCCCTGGGCGTGACCATGCAGCTTCCCGTCGAAGACCGCTACAGTCACGACCGGGATTACCTGCTGGCAACCATCGCGGTGCTCATGGG
>JAJDOE010000062.1 GCA_022340345.1 Gammaproteobacteria bacterium | reverse complement strand
AATGCGCGCGGGTGGCCTTTACCATCGCGGAGTCGCCACTGGTAAAAACCGCCTTTTTCGCCAGCGACGCGAACTGGGGCCGTATTCTGGCGGCCGTCGGGCGTGCCCCGGCGGTGACATTCGACATGGGCCAGGTCAGCCTCCGGCTCAACGGTCTGGAAGTGGTACGCGATGGCGGCCTGGTTCCGGAATACGATGCCGCAGACGGGCAGGCGAGCATGGCCGCATCGGACCTGCGTATCGAGGTGCGCCTGGGTGACGGCCCGGGTTCGGCCCTGGTCTGGACCTCGGACCTGTCACACGACTACGTCCGCATCAATGCCGAGTACCGCAGTTGATAATCTGCCGCTGGTGCGGGTCGCGGCTGGACTGATCCGCGATGCCTCCGGCGCTTTGCTGGTGCAACGCCGACCTGAACACCAGCCCTACGCGGGTTTCTGGGAATTTCCCGGCGGCAAGATCGAAGCCGGTGAGACCCCGGCCGCAACCCTCGCCCGGGAACTGGCCGAGGAACTGGATGTGGAGGTACGCGCCGCGGCGCCCTTCCTGACCTACCGCCACCGCTACGCGGAAAAGCGCGTGGAACTGCACGTGTGGCGGGTGGACGCATTCGCCGGCCCACAACCCCCACGGGCCATGGAAGGACAGCACCTGGCCTGGTGCCCACCCGGGAAGCTGGCCGGCCTGAACCTGTTGCGTGGGAACCAGACGATCCTGCGCGCCCTGGAACTTCCGGTCCTGTATGCGATTACGGCCGCCCACCGCTATGGAGTGGACGCGCAGTTGCATCTTCTGGACGAGGCGCTGGCAGCCGGATTGCGGCTGGTACAGGTTCGCGAGCCGGGACTGGCGGCGGCGGAACTCACGCGTTTTCTGGCGGGTGCGCGGCAACGCTGTGCTGCCCACGGTGCGCGCCTGCTGCTCAGTGCCCGTCACTCCGGGGTGGCGGACGGCGTACACCTGCCCAGCGACGAATTGGCGCAGCGGCTGCGGCGGCCGACCACTCCGGTGGCGGCGGCGTCGTGTCATGACGAGGCGGAATTGCAGCGGGCGGCGACGCTGGATCTGGATTTTGCCGTGCTCTCGCCAGTGGTGGCCGGTGGCAGCCACGCACGGCAAAACACGCCCCTGGGCTGGCGCGCTTTTGCGGACCTGGTGCGGACCGCGTCCCTGCCCGTATATGCCCTGGGTGGCATGGCTGCCGGCGACCTGGAAAACGCCCGGGGTTCCGGCGCCCGTGGCCTGGCCATGATCAGTGGCCTGTGGGAAGCGGGCCCGGCGCGGGTGCTGGAGGCGCTGTCTGCCGCCGAGGCGAGAGCGCTGGAATTCTAGTTTGTCGCAGCGGACCGGGCCGCCGCCAGTTCCAGGTAGCCTCGGTGCAGCGCGGCCACCTGGCCAAGCAGTTCGGCCAGGCTGCCCCGGTTGTCGATCACGTCGTCCGCCAGCGCCAGGCGTTGGTTGCGAGCCGCCTGGGCTGCGAGCACTCGGCGCACCGAAGGCTCATCCACGCCGTCACGGGCCATGACCCGGGCGATTCGCAATTCCTCGGGGGCATCGATTACCAGTACCCGGTCCAGTGAATAGCGCCGCCCCGCTTCCGCCAGCAACGGGATGACCAGCACACCGTAGGGGCCAGTGGCATCGTCCCAGGCGGCGAGGATGCGTTCGCGAATACGCGGGTGCACGATGGCTTCCAGCCGGACACGCTGGTCGGGGTCGCGGAATACCTCCTCGCGCAGGGCGGCGCGATCCAGGCTACCGTCCCTGTTCAGGAACTCCGGTCCGAAACGCGAAAGGATTTCGTCGAAGGCCGGCTGCCCGGGCGCGACGACCTGGCGGGCCAGCACATCCGTGTCCACCACCGAGGCACCCAGCGCAGCAAAGTGGTCCGCCGCGGCGCTCTTGCCGCTGCCGATGCCGCCGCTTAGGCCCAGCTTCCAGATGCTCACGCCAACCCGCCCAGGCCCAGCAGGCCGAGGATCTGGGAGCGCCACAACAGCACCACGATACCGCCCAGCGCCAGCGCCGGCCCGAACGGCATGGGCTGGCGCGCGTCACGCCCGGTAGCCGCGACCACCCCCGCAACCAGCAGGCCGCTCAGCGCCGCCACCAGAATCGTCGGTACCAGAACCGGCCAACCGCCCCAGGCGCCGAACACCGCGAACAGTTTGAAGTCGCCGTAGCCCATGCCCTCTTTGCCGGTGGCCAGCAGAAACAGCTGGTAGACCAGCCACAGGCTCAGCCAGGCAGCCGCCGCTCCCCACACCGAGCTGGCCAGTGGTGCGAACAAGCCGAAACTGTTGAGCAGCAGCCCCAGCCACAACAGCGGCAGGGTGATTACGTCGGGCAGCAGCTGGTGTTCGAGATCGATGATCGAAAGGGTCAGCAGACCCCATAGCAACACCAGGAGCGGCAGTAGCTGCGGACTCCAGCCCATACGCCACAGGGCCAGGCACGCAAGCAACGCAGCCAGGACCTCGATCAGTGGATAGCGCGGACTGATGGCCGCCTTGCAATCCGCGCAACGGCCGCGCAGCCACAGGTAACCGAGAAGCGGGATGTTATGCCAGGGCCGGATTGGCGCATTGCAGGCGGGACAGCGGGACGTGGCCAGCACCAGCCCCGGAGGAGGCGGTGTGGTTTCGCCGGAGGCGGCGTCAACCTCCAGCGACGCAAATTCTTCCCGCCAGCGGTATTCCAGCAGCGGCGGCAGCCGCAGGATGACAACATTGAGGAAACTTCCCACCACCAGACCCAGTACCGCGGTGAACGACCACGCAAGTACGGGCGAGGCGCCGATGAGCTCCAGCACGCTCACCTGGGTGGTCCGGGATCGGGAGGAGGCGTGGTGATCCGGCGGGCTGCGATCAGAAAACCGCCGCCATTTTGAAAATCGGCAGGTACATGGCTACCACCATGGTGCCTACCACCAGGCCAAGGAAGATGATGATCGCCGGTTCGATCAGGCTGCTGAGCGCGGCCACCGCGTCGTCCACTTCCTGCTCGTAGAAGTCGGCTACCTTGGTCAGCATCAGTTCCAGTTCGCCGGATTCTTCACCGATGGACACCATCTGCAACACCATGTTCGGAAACAGACCGGTAGATTCCATCGACAGCGCCAGCTGCTGGCCGGTACTGACATCGGAACGGATGTCGAGTACGGCGTTGTAATACACCCGGTTACCAGAAGCGCCGGCCACCGCCTCCAGCCCATCCACCAGTGGAACGCCGGCGCCGAACATGGTGGCGAGAGTGCGGGAGAAACGTGCGATGGTCGCCTTTTTCATTACCTGGCCGAGGATTGGCAGGCGTAGCAGGATGCGGTCAAGGGTGTAGCGCATGGATGCCGAGCGTTTGTAAAGAATCGAGAGCGCGACAATGGCGCCAATCATCGTTCCGAATATCGCCCACCACCATTCCTGGAAGAACTGCGACAGTTCGATAATCAGTTGCGTGAGGCTGGGCAGCTCCGCCCCGAAGCTTTTGAACAATTCCTCGAAGGTCGGGATCACGAAGATCAGCAGGATGGCCGTGACCACGACTGCCACCAGCAGCACCGTGGTGGGGTAGAACAGTGCGGAGCGAATCTTGCTTTTGAGGGCCTCGATTTTCTCCTTGTAGGTCGCGATCTTGTCCATCAGCGCGTCCAGCGTTCCGGACTGTTCGCCGGCCGAAACCAGGTTGCGGTACAAGTCGTCGAAGTGCGCCGGGTAGCGTCGCAGGGAATCGCTCAGGCTGGTGCCGGCCTCCACGTCCTGGCGGATACCGTTGAGCAAGTTCTGCATGACCGGATTCTCGTGGCCCCGGGCCAGGATATCGAAGGATTGCGCAATCGGAATTCCGGCTGAAATCATGGTTGATAGCTGGCGGGTGATCACCGCGATGTCTTTTGCTTTTACCGGCCGTCGTCTCGAAAAAAGCGGCTTGGGCTTTTTGCGTACCCGTACCGGCTTGATGCCCTGGCGGCGCAGGGTCGCGGTTACATACGCGGTACTGGGACCCTGGTTTTCACCCTTGACCGTGCGCCCACCGCGGTCGACGCCTTCCCAGACAAAGGTTGTCAGCTGTTGGGCAGTCTGTGCCATGAGGTGCTAGACGTTAGTGATCCGTTCGATTTCTTCGAGACTGGTGATGCCTTCCGCAACCTTGTCGAGTCCGGCGCGCCGCAGGTCGATTATGCCTTCTTCCCGCGCCTGCTGTTCGATGTCCAGTTCGTTGCATCCTTCCATCATCAGATGGTCCATAGCCTCACTCACCGGCATGACCTGGAACACGCCGGTTCGGCCGCGGTAGCCATTGGTGCATTGGCTACAGCCAACCGGCCGGTATACCGTGAGCCGCTCCAGTTCTTCCTCGCCAAACCCGGCCTGCAGCAGGGCCGGCTCGGGAATCTCCGCGGGCTGCCTGCACGAGGTACACAAACGGCGCAGCAGGCGTTGGGCCATGATCAGATGCACCGCGGAGGCGATGTTGAACGGAGCCACACCCATATTCAGAAGACGCGTAAGGGTCGAAGGAGCGTCATTGGTATGCAGCGTGGAAAGTACAAGGTGACCGGTCTGGGACGCCTTGATGGCGATGTCCGCGGTTTCCAGGTCACGAATCTCACCGACCATGACGACGTCCGGGTCCTGGCGCAGGAAAGCGCGCAGGACCAATGCAAAAGAAACACCGGCTCGTTCGTTGATGGATACCTGGTTGATGCCGACCAGGTTGATTTCCACCGGGTCCTCGACGGTGCAAATATTCCGATCCACCGTGTTCAGCACACCCAGGGCGCTGTAGAGTGAAACCGTCTTGCCGCTACCGGTCGGGCCGGTGACCAGGATCATGCCGTAGGGTCGCTCGATGGCGTCCATGTACAGCTTTTTCTGCGCCGGGTTCATGCCGAGGCTTTCCAGGCCCACACTGGCTCCACTGGTATCGAGCACGCGGATGACAACCTTCTCGCCGTACAGGGTCGGCAGGGTGCTGACACGAAAGTCGATGGAGCGAGTCTTGGAAAGCCGCATCTTCATGCGCCCATCCTGAGGGACGCGGCGTTCGGCGATGTCCAGCCGGGAAAGGATTTTCACCCTCGCGCACAGCCGCGCGGCAAGAGCCAGCGGGGGCGAGGCGATCTCGTGCAGGACGCCGTCCACTCGGTAGCGAATGCGGTATTTCTTTTCGTAGGGCTCCATGTGGATGTCCGAGGCGCTACGATTGATGGCGTCGAGCAACATCTTGTTGACGAAGCGCACCACCGGCGTGTCGATGTTTTCGATATCCGCGGCGGCCTTTTGGTCCGCCGCCTCCTCCTCGCCGGAAATATCGATGTCTTCCAGCCCCTGGTCCGCGAGATCCTCGAAGGCCTCGTTTTCGCGGCTCTCGTAGGCCCGATCGAGGCCCAATCCCAGCACCTGGGCGTCCACCAGGACCGGCTCCACGCCCATGCCGGTATGGAACTTGATATCGTCCAGGGCCCGGGTATTGGTGGGGTCGGCCACCGCTACAAACAGACGGGTACCGCGCTGGTACAGGGGCAGGATGGCGTGCTTGCGCACGATCTTCTCGTCTACCGCCTCCAGCGGCAGCTGTTCGAAGTCCATGGAATCCAGGTCCAGCAGCGGGATACCAAACTCCTCGGAGGCGGAGCGGGCCAGGCGGGCGCTGTCGATGGTGCCGCTCTTGATGACCTCACCGAAAAACGAGCCGCCGCCCTGGGCAGCGCGCTGCTGAAAGTCCCGCGCAGCATTTTCCGCCAGCAGGGTCTCCCGGACCAGCCGCTGGGCGAGTCCGCTCAAGTGCAAGGCTGTGTCGGGAGTCGCCATTCGGAAATAATATTTCAGTCCGCGCAGGTTGACCTGCTGTCAGATGTTAGTTTAGAAAGCCTGTTTATCCAACTGTTTCTTATTGCGTTTCCGTCGATGCAGCCTGCGGGCGACCGGATTCGTGGCGGGGGCCTGTGACCGTACATAGTCTAGTCGACCGGGCGCCCGTTGCGCACCGCAGGGTGTTTTTTCGGACCATAGCGGGGTTTCCCCCGACGAATGTGGCTACCATCGACACTTTGGCGGTGATTTCGTGACAGAGCAAGTTCCTTTCATCGATCTGCATGCCCAGCTGGCGCGCATCCGCGGCCCGCTGGAAGAGCGCCTGGCGGCCATTTTCGAGCATTGCCGATTCATCATGGGCCCGGAAATCGCGGAAATGGAGGCGTCACTCGCGGAACACGCCGGCGTTTCGCAGGTGGTGTCCTGTTCCAGCGGAACCGACGCGCTGCTGCTGCCATTGATGGCGCGGGGTATCGGTCCCGGTGACGCGGTGTTCACCACTCCGTTCACCTTCGTCGCAACCGCCGAAGTGATCAGCCTGACGGGGGCCACTCCGGTGTTCGTTGATATTCGCGAGGACACCTTCAACATCGACCCCGAGCGATTGGGCGAGGCCATCGGGCGGGTACTTGCGGACGGTGAACTGCGACCCGCGGCGGTTATCCCGGTCGACCTGTTCGGGCTGCCGGCGGACTACGCTGCCATCGACTCGATCGCGCGGGAACACGGGCTGTTTGTCATCGAGGACGCGGCACAGAGCTTCGGCGCCCGTTGCCAGGGTCGTCCCGCCGGCTCCTTCGGCCACGTGGCCGCCACCAGCTTTTTCCCGGCCAAGCCGCTGGGCTGTTACGGTGATGGTGGCGCGGTGTTCACCGACGACGGGAAGCTGGCGGAGCGCATGCGTTCTATCCGGGTGCACGGCGAGGGCCGGGACCGCTATGAGAACGTTCGCATCGGCGTCAACGCGCGCATGGACACCATCCAGGCGGCGGTGATCCTGGAAAAACTGAAAATCTTTCCCGACGAAATCGCGCGCCGCCAGGAGGTCGCGGACCACTACCAGGCCACGCTCGACGGGGCGGTCCGGGTGCCGCGGGTGCCGGACGGCTACCAGAGTTCATGGGCCTGCTACTCGGTGCTGCATGACCAGCGGGACGCGCTGGTGGCACACCTGCGCGAGCACGGCGTACCCACCGCCATTTACTATCCCATCCCGCTGCACCAACAGCAGGCCTACCGCGACCTGGGATACGCGCCCGGTAGCCTGCCCGTGGCGGAATCCTGCGCGAAGCGGATCTTCAGCCTGCCCATCCATGCCTACCTGAGCGAGCAACATCTGGAGGCGGTATCCGAGGCGGTGCACAGCTTCCCGGACGGGTTCTGACACCGGGCCGGAACTAGCCCGACGATTGGCCCGACGATTGGCCCGACGATCCGTGCGTTGGCGGTGAGATCAACGCGTCGACCACGGCCCGATCCCAGTCATAGTTCAACCGCATGGCGTAGCGGGACTGTTCTCCGGCTACATCCGCCAGGCGATTGCGCCAGTCGCGCACTTTGGCCGCCCAGGCGCCGGGCGCATCGGGAGCCAGGGTACTGGCGGGAAGAATCTCCGCCAGCTCATCGACGCGCAGCGCGAGCACCGGGATACCGCAGGCCAGCGCCTCCAGCACCGCGTTGGGCGAGCCCTCCCGCAACGAGGGAAACAGCAACAGGTCAATCCCGCGCCACACCCGTTCCGGATCCGCGACCCAGCCATGCCAGTGGACTCGTCGCGCTACGCCCAGGCTCGCGGCGAGGGCGCGCAGCCGGGTTTCCTCCGGCCCGGTACCGAAAAGGTGCAGTTCGTACCCGTCCTCCAGTTCACCCAGGCAGGCCAGGGCGAGGCCGAGGTTTTTCTCCACATCAAAGGTGCCCACACAGGCCAGTCGCAGCGACCCCGGGGTGCTGTCGGCCCGGCGAGCCGGACAGCGGGGGATATCGTTGGGGAGAACACCGGAACTCGCTGGACGCGCGCCGGGGTGACGACCCGCGACACGTTCCGCCAGGGTTTGGGAAACAAAACGCGCGTGGCTGCCTCCCAGTGCAATGGCCTCCACGATGTGCTCGGCTCGCACCAGCCAATCCGGTCGGCCGGCAAGGCGATGATGTTCCAGCGGATCACCGCGGAAGAATACCGTCAGGGGTGCCCGGCGCAGCCTGGCAGCGATCCGCAGGATCGCTCCATAGCTGGCGCCGAAAGCGAAGCAACGGGTGACCCGTCGGCGCACCGCCAGCCAGGCGAGCAGCAGCGGTGCCATGGCGTGTAACCAGGCCCAGAACGCCAGGGAATCTCCGTGCCGATTGAACCATGGCAGTCGGTGAAAGTGACAGCGTGGGTGGTCCAGGGGGAACGGTTCCAGCGCAAGGTAATGCACCTCGTGACCGGCCTGCAGCAGCGCGAGCAGGGCGCGCCGGAGCCGGCTGCAGTAGCCCCCGGGCTTGAAGCGGTAGTAACTGGTCAGGATGACCTGTGGATCAGTGGGCATCAGGCAGCGAGCGCAGGAGATCGAGGTAGCGCCCGGCGCAATGGTCCCAGTCCGGGATCAGCCGGCGCACCGTTTCGCGCTGTTGCTCCGCACCTTGTGCCTCGGCGGGCCAGTGGTCCAGCAACCGTTGCAGGCAGCCGGTGAGAGCGTCCACGTCACCGGTGCGGAATTCATACAACTGGGGCAGCTGCCGCGCCAGATCCGAGACACCGCTGGCGTCGGACGCGACGCACACGCGGCCCGCGGCCAGGCCTTCGAGCACCGCGTTGGAGCGGCCTTCCGCCTCGCTGGCGCTGACCAGGACGTGGCATGCGGCCATTCGGCGAGGAATCTCGGCGTGGGCCTGGCGGCCGGGAAACCGGGCCTCCACCCCCAGCGAGGCTGCCTGGCGCTGCAATGGCGCGCGGGCGGGTCCGTCGCCGACGAAATCCACCACCACCCGATGCGGGCCTTGCAGGCGCGAGACGGCGAGCAGCAAATCTCCGGGGCGCTTTCCGGCGGTGAGATTACCCAGCATCAGGAGCCGCAGTGGATTCCCTTCTTTTTCCGGGGGCGGCAGTTGGAAAAACTCGCTTGCCACACCGTTGCCGATCACTTCGCAGTCGGCGTTTTCCAGCCCGGGCACCGTGTTCAGTGCCTGGGCCAGCTCCGGGCTGACCGTCACCAGCCGGGTCGCCAAGCCTGCCGCCCGGACGAGCATCCAGCGCGCGGGGCGCGACGACAGGGCGCGGTTCACATCGCTGCCGCGCAACACGCAGATTACCGGTCGCCCCGCGATGCGGCCCGCAAGGCCCGCCGCCAGTGCCGCCAGGCTCCAGTTGCCGATCAGCACCCGGGCTCGGCGGGCTGCCCGCAGGCTGGCGACAAACAGGGTCAGCAGGAATCCGGGCAGCAGCAGCCACGCCCACGGGTGGTCCAGTGCCGCCGGCAAACCGCCGGGTCCGTGGGCCAGGCGCTGCCAGTGTCGCGGGGCGTAGCGAACCAGGGTCAGGCCGTCGGGCGCCTTGCCTTCGCCCAGTCCGGCCGGGGCGATCACCTGCGTCGGTGTGCGTGCCCGCAGGGCTTCGGCGAGACTCGCGACAAAGCTGCCGCTGGATGGATGTCCGGGAACCGGGTAGGAAGTGGTGACCAGGGTGACGACCCCGGGAAATTCCCCGCCGGGGCGCTCAGGGGGGCGTTTGTCGCTCGGTGTCATGATCCACGGTGCGATAGTGCAGTGAGGAAATCTGTTCGGCCAGGATCCCGATCAGAAATGTGAGCAGGGCGGATACCAGCATCAGCGCGCTCATGTTGGTAAAGGTGTGCGCGGTCCAGAAGGTATACGCGTAGTTCGACAGTCCCAGGGCCGCAAGCATCAGGCTGATCGGCAGA
>JAJDOE010000173.1 GCA_022340345.1 Gammaproteobacteria bacterium | reverse complement strand
CCCCCCACCCGTCGGCCATAAAACAAACAGCAACGCCAGCAGACCGGCATACAGCAGCAACACCATGTGCAGAAGTCCCATGCCGATGGCCATGACCAGAACCAGCCCGGCGGAACGCAGCCGCCGCGGCCCGCGAAGCGCGCGCATGCTGTAGAACACCGCCGTAATCAGAAGCGCAAGTTCCAGGGGCTCGCGCAGGGTGAGCGAAGTAAAGATGATGGTGGCGGGAAGCAGACCAAACAGCAGCGAGAGCTGGGGCGCGAATCGCTGCAGTTCGAGAAGCTGCAGCAGGCGGACGAAATACACCAGCGCAACCGCGAACGCCAAAACGGAGATTTCCCGTCCGATCAGGGGCGAAGCTCCCAGGGGTTTATACAACGCGGCCAGCAGGTAGGAATAGAAACTGGAACCCAGGCGGAAGACCAGGTCCCGGTCGACCAGTGCCTCCGCGCGGGAGGCGAACAGTGCCGCATCCACCCCCCCTCCCGGCAGGGTGAACAGCCAGGTATCCACCAGCGCCGCCAGGTGGTGTACCGCCAGCACCAGGCACAGGCTCCAGGCCAGCACGGGCCGGACGCGGATTTCTCGCGGCCCCAGTACCACGGCAAAACTGGCATACAGCAGGCACCACCCGGCCCAATCCTGCGGGCTGAGCGCCAGCGGGATCAGCAGCAGGACCGCCAGCAGCACACCCTGGCCGGTCCCCCACCAGTCGGTCTCCGCCAGCCAGCCCACGGCGGGAGGTGCTTCCGGCACGCTCAGCTCCCCACGAGGCATGGAAATTTCCCTTGCATGGGCGGGGATAGTACCGGGCCGGCGCAAATCCTGCGCCCCGGAGAGGGCCTGCGCTCCAACGGATAGTATATCAGTCTATTGACATATTCGAATGTGCTAAATATGATGCATATACACACTCATTTGTAGCCCGGAGTTTTTGCATGAAAAAGGCAATTGTGACCCTCGGCCTCGTATTCGGCCTCGCCACCAGCGCCGTCGCCGCTGACACCAACCCGTTTAGCAGCTGGTTTCAGACACCGGCCCAGACCCAGTACCAGCAGAACTGGGCTCAGCCACAAAGCTACGCAAGCTTTCTCAACCCGGCCCGTTTTTCCCAGTTCATGAATCCGGCTTTTTACGTCCAGTTCATGAAGCCCGAGACCTACCTGGCATTTGCCGATGTGAATAACCTGATGTCATGGGTAAACCCGGCTTCCTACGCGGTGTATATGAATCCCGCCAGCTACATGCAGGCGATGAATTTTGCCAACTACACCCCGTACATGAACCCGAACACCTACCTGCAGGTGCTCAACCCCTCCGCCTATGCCGGTTTCTTCAACGCCGACACCTACGCGGGCTGGAACCGGCTGCTGGGAATGGGGACCCAGGCGCCGACTTCCTGATCGGTTTCCCATTTCGGAACGGAAAAGGCCGGGCATTGCCCGGCCTTTTTTCGTTCTGGCAGCCCCGCTCAGCCCATGGGTTTGCGGCACACCGCCATCAGCATATGGCCCAGGAAGCGGTCCGCCCCGGGCAGGTGGGAAAGCGCCCTCTGGGTCGCGTAGCCGAGGTCGAAGCCCGCGATCCGCCGGGAAAACACCGCGGCAAACCAAGGAATCTCGTCCTTGATGCCCTTGTAACTGTCATAGCCGTGCCACGCCTCCACCTGGAAGCCAGCGGTTTCCAGCTCCCGCTGCAGATCGTCTCGGCGGAACGCATACTGGTAGAAATCCGCCTCCGCCACGATGTCCCGGTAGCAACCCAGCCGGGCCTTGAGGCGGCGCACCGCATGCATGCACGGCACCGAGACCAGGGCCACGCCCCCGGGCGCAAGCACCCGGTGGGCCTCCACCAGATAGGCGCCGGGCCCCTCCTGGCTGTGTTCAATGACGCCCAGGGAGATGTAGCCGGCGTATTGTCCGTCCGCCACCGGGATGCGAGTGGCGTCTCCACATTGCACCGGCAAATCCGGAAACCGGCGGTGGACCTCCACCACGGTTTTTTCCGCCCAGTCCAGGCCCTCGGCCTGGTAGCCACGGGCGCGCAACG
This sequence comes from Gammaproteobacteria bacterium, assembly GCA_022340345.1. GTDB lineage: Bacteria > Pseudomonadota > Gammaproteobacteria > HyVt-429 > HyVt-429 > JAJDOE01. The sequence goes on along the minus strand of JAJDOE010000173.1, from coordinate 2,755 downwards.
CCATGACGTATTGCCCCAGTCCGCAGCCAGCCTCCAGGATCGAACCCCGGCGCGGCAGGTACCGCGGGAAGATTTTCTCGAAAATCCCCAGTCGACCGTTTTCGGCACCGGCGTAGAATTCGGCGCTGACCACGTCCTCCCAATGCTGCTCCCAGTACCCCGCGTCGGCACCGCGCAGGAAGTAGGCCAGCCGCATGCCTTGTTCGCTGCGCAGCATAGGCTTGCTCATATCGCCCACCCCGGTGGCGCGGCGCCGGTATTCGGCGACGGAACCAAGCGGCGGGCCGACGGCTGCCCCGCCGGCCTGGGCGAGGCGACAAATGGCCGGTTCTGGCCGCTGGAATTCATGGAATTGTGTTTTACTTTTGGTCAGTTAGCATCTAGATTTATGAAAGTACCTTAAGAAGGAAGGAGACTACAATGGCCCAGCGCCAGAGCCTCAGCCCCCTCCGGCGGGCCTTGCCCCTGCTGCTGACCACGCTACTGGCAGTGGTCAATCCGGTGTCCGCCTCAGTGGTCACCCGGCTCAGTGATCAGCAGCTGGTGGATCGCTCCCACCTTATCGTTACCGGCCGCGTGACCGGGATCGAGACCCTCCGGGCCGGCAGCGACCCACGCCGATTTACCTATATTACGGTACAAATTGTGGAAACCCTGGGCGGACCGGGCCCCGGTGCCGAACTGGTGCTCAAGCAGCCTGGCGGTGCCGGGCCGGAAAATACGCGCTGGATTTTTGGCAGCCCCGAGTTCACCAAAGGCGAGGAAGTACTGCTGGCGTTGCGCGCGCGCCCCGACGGCAGCCTGTATACCACCGGCTTGTTCCAGGGCAAATTCAGCCTGCGTCAGGAAGCCCGTGGGCGCCGGGCGATCCGCGATTTCAGTCATGCCGGCACCATGGTGCTGGGCGGCAAACTGTTTCAGGCCCTGCATGAAGACCGTGACTTTGCCACGCTCCGATCCCGGCTCCGGCAGCTGGTGCGCCAGCGCGGCGGCCTGCAACTGCGACAAATCCGGACACGCCCTGCCGAATACGCTGATGCCGCGGCCAGCGGCAAGACCCGCAGCAGCGAGGCCTTTAGCCTGGTGGGTGGCAAATGGCCGGCCGAGGCCTTCCCGGTGGTAATGGATTTTTCCGTCAACAAGCAGCCCGGCGTCTCCTCCGGCGGACTCAACCAGACCATCGCCGGCATGGCCGCCTGGAACGCGATCAGTGGCTCGTATGCCGCGCTGGCTCCCGGCGGGTTCGTACCGGCGCGTTCCATTTTCGCCTGTGATCTTTTTTCCCAGGTAAATTTCGGCGATCCGCTGGACGAGATACCGAATGACGGCACCCTCGCGCTGGGTGGCGCCTGTGCCGTTGGCACCGACTATGTAGATGGCGACATAACCTTCAACGCGGATTTTTCCAGCCAGAGCGTTTTCAGCCAGGCCGGTTGCTTCCAGGGAGCTGCGACGCACGAGCTGGGCCACGTGCTCGGCCTCGGCCATTCCAGTTCCACATCGGCGCTGATGTACCCCGGAATCTCGAACCAGCTATGCAGCAATCCCTATCCGCGCAGCGACGATATTGCGGGGGTAACCGCCCTGTATCCGAATGTCTCGACTCCTTCGTTGCCGGCGCCTGGCCCACCCAGCAACCTGAGCGCCGAGGTGGCCGGTGACCAGCTAACCCTGAGCTTCAGCGAGGTCAGCGACGCCACGTCCTACTACGTGGTCGCGGTCGGCTACTGCGATCCCTGCGGAGAGATCTTCGGCAGTCCGCTGTTTGTGGCCGGCTTGCCCAGCGGGGTGTTCCCAATTGCACTGCGGTCCGTTAACAGCGGCGGCGTCAGTGCGCTGTCGGAGGTCGTGGAGATCAACGTAGGGGGCGTAAAACCGGTCCCTGGCACCCTGCTCCCGCCGACCCAGTTCAAGGTGGAGGTGAACGGATTCCAGATCTCCCTGTCCTGGAACGCGGTGCCGGGCGCAACCGCCTATGACATCGTCGCGGTGGATATCTGTGACCCCTGTGGAACCGTGGCGGTTACCGATATCAGCGGTGAGGTGCCATTTGGAAGCTATACGCTGGGAATACGGGCCCGAAACGGCACCCAGGTAAGCAACCTTTCCAACATGGTGACCTTCGTTGTCACTGGTTTTTGATTTATTTTCAATTAGTTAGGGTTGTATTCGGATTCTTTATCTGGAAATTTTCGTTATCTCATTGAGTAGACGAATCTATTCCGATATTGTTAAAGTAATACATGAAGAAACGGCTGTATTTACCCGGGAACCTGAGATGAAAAAACTATTTTTCCCCACTCTGCTCGCCGCCTGCCTGGTTTCAACGCCGGTTTTTGCGGCCGATGGCACCTGGTTTGGTGATCGTGACACGCCCCAGGGAAGCTGGATCGTCGGCGTCAAGGGCGGAACCATGAACAATGAAAACGAGGGTTACGACAGCGCCTCGACTCGTGGCTTTGTGCTGGGTTACACCTTCGCCCGCCCCGCGGGCCGAACCGGTGGCGCCGCCTCCATCGAGGCCGAGTTCACCGACACCTACAGTGACGGTGAAATCAACCAGGACCTGTTTGTCGGCGGCACCGGCACCTGGAATATCAGCACCAAGGCACTGTATGTGGCCTATCGCACCGGAGGTACGGTGTACTTCAAGGGCAAGGCCGGCACGGTTCTTGGTGATCTGGAGGAAACTCCCACCGGCGGTGAGTCCGTCGCCGACGACAAGCTCAAGTTTTCCTTTGGCGGCGGTTTGGGT
>JAJDOE010000139.1 GCA_022340345.1 Gammaproteobacteria bacterium | reverse complement strand
GAGGCCGCGAAATGGGCCTCGCCAGAAGTACAACGGAAAGGCCGTTCCTGAAAGGGAACGGCCATACTCCAAAATTAGTTGCTTTACTTGGCCGCGGTTTCCGAGTTCGGTTCCGCGTCATTCGCCCCCTGGACGAAATCCTTGAGGCACTCGGCCACGAAGGCGTCCAGTTCCTCGCCGGAAACACCAGCGGTCTTCGCGTCGGCGGCGCAGATGGCTTCCGGGGTTTCTACTGCTTCGCTGGTCTGGGCCAGGACAGCGGGACCGAAGGCAAAAACACCAGCGAACAGCGTGGCGAACCGATATGTCTTCAACATCAAATTACACCTGATACGGTTAAGCCCTGTGATTCGGGCGGAGGGATTCTTGGCCCGAAACCACCCGGCGTAAAGAGATGTTTTTTGATAGTAACGATCACCAAAGGTGATCGCCGCCAATTGCGCCACCAATTGCGCCACCGGGCGACCCACCCGGTCCCAGTCGCTGGGCAGGACCCCGGCGAACCGCTGGAGCGGTTGCGCCCACAGGTCGATGGCGGCGTTTCGGCCGCCACCCGTGAGCCGTGCCCGCCGCGAGCGCCGAAACGGTCCGGGTATCAACCCGCCTCACGGCGCAAGCGGTAGCCAAGTCCGTTGCGCGTGAAGCCGGCGACGCCGAGCAGGATAAAGACCGCATCAAAGGCAGTGCGGTACTCGAGCACGACATGTTCGATTGCGTAGACGATCAGCACATGCCCCAACGCGAGCCCGGCGATGAACAGCATCACCCAACGGGCCGGGTGGGGGCACAGGAAAACCCCGGCAAAACCCAGCAGCACAAAAACGTACATCGGCGGATACAGATCCGTCACCACATCATTCAGAAATCGCGCGACCCCCGGTGATCCATCCCGAACGCTGCCGTGAAGGGTTCCGTAGGGCACGCTCCACCACCCGACTTGCGGTTCATCGCGCGGTTGGTCGTGGGAGGGACCGCCCGGTCGGGATCCGCGATAGTCCTGGAAGGAAAAGGGTATAACCCGCTGTCCATGCGGTCGGAAGGTGGCCAATTCCTCCGGGCCGCGCCTGCGGTCGGTGGATACCTGCGTTGGACCCGGCGTGAGGTTGTTACGGAAAGCAGTTTTCCAGGTGGAGGCGACGCCGTGCAGGTAGCGCAGCGGATGTGCCCGGATGGCCTCGAAGCCTGCCGCGCGCAGGACCGCGAGATCCGCGTCCCATCCCCAGGTACGGTCGGACAGGGACACCAGGTCCGACCAGACCCGGGAGTCACCGGATCCCATCACGGTGTCCACGTCCAGCCCAAGACTCCGGTAGGGCTCACGGCGAAGCAGGTCATCTTCCACGGCCTTCGCCAGGCGCGCCGAGGCGGGGCCATTGTCCGCGCTGACAATCCGATCCAAGACAAATACGCGCCAGAACGGCAAATGGGCATTGCCCGCACGGCTGATCGTAAAGTCGTCGTAGCGTATCGCGTTGTGAGTCGCCCAGGCCGCGGTCAATGCCAGGCTGGTGGCCAGGAACAGCCCAGCCGCCGCCAGCTTGCGGCGCGCGTCAAAACCGTTCAGCAGCAGCGGGAACGCGGCAAAGGCCAGAAAAATCTGCGCGCTGGGCCGGGTGAGGATCAGCAGGAACACGATCACGCCATGCCAGGCGAACTGGCCAAGCGTTGGTGCCCGCGCGGTTCGTACGATATACGCGGCCCAGGCAATGAATCCAAAGGCAAACAGCCCATCGCTTGCGATACGGTGAAACAGCACTGCGTAGGGCGGGAATCCGGCAACCGCAACCGCGGCGATCAGCGCCACCTGGCGACTCCAGATACGACCAATATAATAGACTGCGGCCACCGCGCCGATGAACATCAGCGTGGTCACGACCTGCATAAACTGCGGCCCCCCCAGCAGCGATATGCCACCAAGGAACCATGGCGCCATCGGGGTACGGAACACCATGAGCGCCCATGAGTCCGGATTGGATTGCCAATAGTGGTTGAAAAAACCCAGGTGGACGTTGATGTCGCGCCCGCCGGCGACGGGCCAGGCGAGGGACTCGAAAAGGAATATGCCCAGGCCGAGCAAGCTGACGATGGCAAGATCCCGCCACATGCCCTCGGTGCCAGCGGCGACTACCGCAGGCGCCGATCCCGGCTTAGTCATTCTGGGTGACGCTGATTCTCTAATTCTGCTCTCCCTCGCCGAATGCCGGCGCTCCGCAGTCCGGACTCTCCCGCACCCCGGCGGCAAATTCAACGCAGCGCCGGCGATCGTCGCCGGAAGCTTGCGAAACGGGATGTCTTTCCGGGGGCAGATTGCCGGGACCGGCGGGAACGGCTAGTGTCTCATCCACCATCCTGGCCACGATGCCGACCCGCACCGCTCATGCCCAACCCGGTCGCCTACCGAATCGAAACCGAACGCCTGGTGATCCGCTGCTACGCCCCTTCGGATGCTGCCGCCATGCGTGCGACGCTCGACCGGGGCAGCGAACACCTGCATCCCTGGATCCCATGGATGAAGGATGAGCCCCGCACCCGCGCGCAGACCGGCGAGTGGCTGCGGCAACGACGCAGCGACTTCGATCTCGACAAGAACTACTGTTACGGAATCTTCGATGCACAGGAACGGGAACTGATCGGAGAGACCGGCTTGTACACCCGCGCCGGGCCCAACGCGCGCGAGATCGGCTACCTGGTGGCGCGCGGATTCGAGGGCAAGGGATTTGCAAGCGAAGCCGCCGCCGCCATGACCCGGGTGGCCTTCGAAAACGACGGCATGGACCGGGTGGAAATCCATTGCGGTTCCGCAAACACTGCCAGTGCTCGAATACCCGAGAAACTCGGATTCACCCACGAAACCACGCTATCCCGTCGTGGGCTGGGGACCGACGACAGCATATTCGATCTAATGCTGTGGTGCCTGTTCGCCGCTGACTACGAGGGCTCCCCGGCAAGCGAGCTTCGCCTCACCGCCTTCGACTGCACCGGTGCGCGGCTGCTTGGCTGAGATCGCCCCGCTGCACGACCGTGGTTGTGTGTTTTTCAGTTTTGGCGATCGCTACGCGTTGCGCCTGCTGGTCTCGATTTTTTCCCTGCGCCGGTTCTACGCCGGATCGGTAACAGTTTTCCTCCGCCAGGATCCAGTCGGGAAGCGCCTGGAGCCGCAGCTTCGGTCGCTGGATTGCGACGTGGTTTTTCTTGAGAACATGAACCGTTGCGAAACCCGGCACCGATTGTTCCGGCGAAGTCCGTACCGCACGACCCTCACCCTGGATGGCGACATGCTTTTCCAGGGGCGCATCGATGCGCTCTGGGAACCGCTGGAACGGGAGGGACTGCTGGTGACGCGCTTTTTTTGCCCGCCCTGGGGTGTGGAAGGTACGCGGGAACAACCGGCCTTCGCCAACCGCGTCCGCCACCTGGAAGCGGTGCAGCACCTCGTGGATGCGAAAGTCTTTGCCGAGGCAAGACGCAGACTGATCGAGGAACGAATTGACGTGAATGTCGGCGTCATGGGTATCTCGCGACCGCGGGGAAATGCCTTCCTGGAGGATTTTTCCGCCCGCATGGATCGGGATGAGGCCAAAGGCGTGGACATGGTGGACGAACTGCTCACGCTGGCGATGCTCCCGGAATACCCCCACCACCTTGCAGGCGAGGAGTGGAACTGCCCGGCGGATGAATATTTCCGCCGCACCAACCTGGCGGACGCCATCATCATCCATTACTTCGCGGATGGATTTCGCGTACGAGGCGCGCGCCTGGGCCGCAATCCTGCCACCTGGGCCGGCAAGAAGTGGTACGAGGTCTATCGCGAAGCCAGCCACCAACTCGATCTCCGGCACTGGCAGCGGGTGGACCCGCAGTTCGCCGGGCGCACGCGCCGCATCTTCGCCGACGGGACCCGCCATGGCCTGCGCCTGGTGGCCGGCGCCGTGAAGCAGCGGACCGCCGGGCTCCCCCGACGCATGGACCGCGGCATCCGGCGCGGACTGCAGCGAGTGGCTTTTCCGCTCCAGCAGACGGCGATGAAGGCCCTGGCGGTGCTTGGATTCCAGGTGCGGCTCAAAGCACCGCAGCGCGCCACGGTCATCGTACTCAGCTACCGACGCATGAACAACATTCCGGCCATCGTCCGCAACGCACTGCTATGCGACTTTGTCGAGCGGGTGGTGGTATCTAATAACAACCCGGAAGTGGATCTGAAACCACGACTACCGGACGACGAGTCACGGCTGGTGCTGGTGCAACAGGAGCAACGCCGCTGGCCTTCGTTTCGGTATGAGCTGGCGCGCGATGAACCAGGCACATACTTCCTTTGCATTGACGACGACGTGTTTCCCAGCCCCTGGCAGTTGCGCCGCATGTTCAGGGCCCTGCTGCGGGACCCGTCAGCGCCGCTGGGCACCTTCGGTCAGGTGTACAACCCGGAACTGCGACGGTTGGTGGGCATCCGCCGCCGGATCTGGTCCTGGCGCAGCTACACCCAGCCGGTGGACGTGTTGCTGCAGACCTACGCGTTCACACGAAAACACCTCGATCGGTACTTTGCATTGCTGTCCGCCATCGGCGTTGTTAACGACGAGATTCACAGTTCCGAGGACGTGGTTATCAGCTTCGCCGGTGACCGGCGGCCGACGTGCACGGACACCGGCTACGTTTTCGAATGCCTGAGCAGCCGGAATGCCACGATCGCCACACACCAGCAGGATGGCTTCGAGGCGTTCCGCCAGGATCTCTACCAGCGACTGCGCACTGTCAGCCCTCTGCCCTGAACCGAAAACCGGCCGGTTTGAAAACACCCGATTTTTCGCGTTACCATTTCATTGTCGTTTGAGACAGGCGGCAATGCCAAATGCCGCCAGGAGAAAAGAAATGGGAATGCTTGGCAACCTGTTCGGTGGAAAACCGGATTTTCCGGCCCTCCCGCCTGATAGCTACGCGAACGCGCGCCTGCGTGAAGTCGAAAAACAACTCGCCGACCTGGCGAACGAAACCGGTGAGCGCCTGGAAGTCGTGCCCAGTGAACACGCGGCCTACGTCTTTATCGGCAAACCACCGAAGCGTTTCGGGCTCGCCTGGGTACACAATGGCGAAGTGGGCAACTTCAAGACCCTGGTGGAAAAACACCGGATCAACCCGGTGCGCCTGGAGCGCATCACCGACCAGCTGCGCGAGACCTACGAAAGCAGCGCGGACGCGGACCGCTACCAGGCGGAGGTCGCCGGCCACACCGTCGTGATCACGCCCTCCGAGAATCTCGAACAGGGCGTGCACGCGGTCATCAACGAGGCCCTGTCGGGCTGAGACCGCTGCGCCCGGTTTCCGGATAGAACGGCGCCAACCGACCCAGCCAGGCCTCCCGGTCGGGAAGCTCGGCGGGCTGCCTGTGCTCTACCCACTCAAGCGCGTCGCGGAACGAGGCCTGCTCGAACTGCGCAACCACGCACGCAGCCAGGACAACGGAGCGGCGGGTGCCGGCCCGGCAGTGGATCACGCAATCCGTGCCCTCTGACAACCGGGCCACCAACTGGTGGGTCGACTGTTGCAGGGCGCCCAGGTCGATCTCATCCGCTGACACCAGCGCCCGTCCCGGCAGAGGCAGCTTGGCCACCGTCATTCCCCGATCCCGGTAGGCGCCGATAATGTCGCTGCGGGAGAACTTCCGGATTTCCGCGGGCTCCGCCAGCAGCAGGATGTGGCGAATCCCGCAGGCCTGGAACAGGACCAGCAGCCGGCTGTTCGGATCGAACGGGCTGTCCGGCATGGCGCTGGTGTACAAGCGTCCACGCGTCCCGATCGACAGCCGCCGGAAAACCGCTGCGTATCGCTCGGCCACCAGGTCACGCAGGAACGCAGGAGCCGCGCGACCGGTGACCCGGCACGCCAGGTAGATCCCGTAGCTGAGCCCGCTCCGCAATCCGTCAGCGCTCCCGGTACCCGTCGCGGGTCTGGGGCAGTTTGCGGTCGAGCAGTTTCGAGGCCACCACCGTGCGCAGGATCTGCGCGGTGCCGCCACCGATGGTGAACATGCGCACGTCGCGCAACATGCGCTCCAGGGGCTGGCGGCGCGAATAGCCCGCCGCACCGAACAACTGCAGGGCATCGCTGGTCACTCGAATGGCGGATTCGGAGGCGAGGATTTTCGCCCGCGCTGCTTCGGAGACATCCGGGAAACCCTCGCCGGCGTTGGCCGCCGCCTGGTAGACCAGAGCCCGCGCCGCCTCGAGCTGGATGTTCATGTCCACCAGCATCCATTGCAGCCCCTGGAACTCGCAGATCGGGCGGCCGAATTGTTCCCGATGCTGGGTGTAGGCCAATGCCAGCTCGTAGGCCCCCTGGGCGATGCCCAGCGCGGCGGTGGCGGCGCCCACCCGCTGCGAGTTGTAGGCGTTCATCAGTCCGGCAAAGCCCCGCGCCAGCCCCTTTGGCGGCTCGACGAGCATCTCCACCGGCACCCGCAGGTCTTCGAAACGGATCTCGGTTTCCGGTATGCCGCACAGGCCCATGGTCGGCTCCCGTTCGCCGATCACGAGTCCCGGGTCTCCGAGCTGGGCGATCAGTCCGCCGATACCGAGTTCCTGGCCCTGCTCATCGAAGACGCGGGCAAAAATCAGGTGCAGTTTCGACACGCCGCCACCGGTAATCCAGTGCTTGCGTCCGTTGACCACGAAGTGATCGCCGCGTCGATCGGCGCGGGTTGTCATTTCGGTCGCGGCGCTGCCCGCTTCCGGTTCGGTGATGCAGATGGCGGGCTTGTCACCCGCCAGCACCAGGCCGGCAGCCAGGCGTTTTTGCTCCTCGCTGCCATATTTCATGATGGTGGAAATAGCGCCCATGTTGCCCTCCACC
>JAJDOE010000117.1 GCA_022340345.1 Gammaproteobacteria bacterium | reverse complement strand
GCAACCGTGCCCCGACCCAGATAGTTGCATGCCACTTGCGCCCAGGGTGCCAGGCCTTTTTCCTGCCGCTGCATCACCCCGAAGCCGATCCCGCCATCCGGGACCCCGTCCAGGGCGCTGCGAACCCGACCCAAGGCTTCGTCGCCGGCACCGTCGATCCGCAAAGGATAGAGACTGGTGAACCAGCCAACGCTGCCCCCGATATCGGAGCCGATTGCCGCGGACTCTCGGCCGTGGCCCTCGATGTCGATACGCACCGGTCCCTGGCCGGCCAAACCCGCCACCGCACCAGCGAGTGCGGCGACGATCCTGGCCTGCACCTCGCGACCGGCGACTTTGGCCCCGCCCGCCAGCCACGCCGGCCCAACGCGTCGACTCAGCACGCGGCGCCCACCGTCGCAGGTGCTGCGCTCCGGCAAACGTACTGCATCCGGAGCCGCCTGCCCACGCCAATACGCACGCTGGTTTGCCAGCCGCTCGCTGCGCCCGTAGCGCTCAAGGGCCGCCACCCAGACGTGAAAGGGCGCTGGCTGCGGACCGGCCCCCAGGGTCCCGCCAGCACCCAGGGCCTGGGAAAGGTCATCCACGATCACCTGCAGCGAAACGGGATCCGCCACCAGATGGTGCGCCAGCAACAGCAGTCGCTGTTCGTCCTGCCCCTGGAACAGCACCATCCGGAACATGGGCCCGGTCTCAATATTCAGGCTGCCCTGCAACCGGGTGCAACGTTGCGCCACGGCCTCGCCGAAGGAATCCCGATCCAGGCCCCGCAGGTCCTCGACCGCAAAAACCGTACCCTCTCCAGGCTGCACGTAAGCCTGTTGCCAACCGGTCTTTGCGCGCGAAAAGCGCATCCGAAGTGTCGCGTGACGCTCAACCAACCCGGCAGCCAGCATCCCGACGCGGTCCGGGTTGAGTACCGCGGTCGGGGCCAGCAGCCGCGCCACGTTGCGATGCCCGGGATTGATCGGCTCCTGCTCCAGGAAGTAGGCCTGGATAGGCGACAGCGGGAATGGTCCGGCGGGCAGGCTGGCTCGTGCGCCGGATGCCGGGTCCAGGGGCTGTACATGCTGGGCCAGCACGCCCAGTCGCGGCGTCGCGAACACCTGTCGTGGTGCCAGCCGGAGTCCCTTTTGCTGCAACAGCGCAATCATCCGGATGGCCAGGATCGAGTCTCCGCCGTTCTCGAAGAAACCGTCTTCCCGTCCCACCGCCTCTAAACCCAGCAATTTTTTCCAGATTTCGGCGAGCTGCTGCTCGATTTCACCCCGTGGTTCGCCGCCACGCGTCCGCGCGCCATCATCCAGCAAACGCGCGGCGCCCCGGTAGTCGCATTTGCCGTTGGCGAGCCGCGGAATCACAGGAACCGAAACGATCTTCCCGGGAACCATGTAGTCGGGGACCGCCCCACGCAGGGCGTTGCGCCAATCGTGATCCGTATCCGCCTCTACCAGCGCATCGAGCCGACTGCCGCTGTCCCCGCGCGCGGGACGCGCGATCACGGCGGCGGCACGAACCTGCGGCAAGGCCCGAAGCGCCGCTTCAATCTCTTCGGGCTCCACGCGTTGACCACGAACCTTCACCTGCCGGTCGAGGCGCCCGAGGAATCGGAACTCCCCGTCGGAAAGCAGTACGCCCCGGTCGCCGCTATGATAGAGGCGCTGGTCGGCGTCGATGCGTGCACTGCGAAACGGCGACATCCCCTCCGCTTGTGGTCCGCAATAGCCCGCCGCAACGCCGGCGCCACCAATTACCAGTTCCCCCGCCACACCGGGCGGCAGGAGCTCCCCGGCCGCATCCATGACATACACCTGCGCGCCCGGGATCGCGCGGCCGATACTGACCGGGACGCCATCGTCCTTTCGGTTGTCCAAGCGCACGACGGTGGCCCAAACGGTGGCCTCACTCGGGCCATACTCGTTGTACAGTTCCGTCCCCGGCGCACGCTCGTGGTGCAGCCTCATCAGCTCCGCGGGGCAGCTCTCTCCCGCCACTATGATGCGTTTCACTCCGGCCAGGTCCGTCGGTGTCGCGGCTTCCGCCAGCGCTCGGTACAGGGACGGCAGACACAGGAACTCGGTGACCCCCGCATCGCGGATCAGCGCCAGCATCTCAGCGGGGGAGCGTTCCACACCCTCTGCCGGCAGCACCAGGGTGCCTCCCTGGCTCAGGGTCCAGAAAATCCCGGCGATGGAACTGTCGAATGCCAGTGGCGACAGCAGCAGGAAGCGCTGTACGCATCCCGGGTAAACGCTGCCGCGCGCAGCCGTGCTCGCCGCCAGGTTGGCGTGGCTGACGCACACGCCCTTGGGCCGGCCGCTGCTCCCGGACGTGAAGATGATGTAGGCAAGCGCGTCCGGTTTCGGATCCGGGGTATTCAGCGGCCCTGCATCCGGATGGCGCGCGCCGGAATCGACAACGGTAACTCCGACCGGGAGCTTCAGCCCGTCGTCACTCACAAGGTAACGCACCGTCGCCTGGCCGACCGCAGCCTCAAGGCGCTGGGATGGCCAGCGCAGGTCCAGGGGCACGTACACGGCTCCACAGCGCAGGATGGCGAGCATGGCGATCAGCGCCGCCTCGGTGCTGCGGCACCTCACCCCTACCGTGTCTCCCGGCGCTACGCCCTCGCCGACCAGCACTGCAGCCATCTCCCGGCTCTCACGTTCGAGTTCCACGTAGTTCAGAGAGCGGTCCGGCCCGGCCAAGGCGACCCGCGAGGGGTGCTCGCGTGCCTGCGCGAGAATCTGATCCGTGATTCGGCCCGGCACCACCGGTTCATCCACGGTGATCGAACTCAGCGCAGAAAGTTCGTCGCGTTGCGCCGGTCGCACGCACGGCAGGGTTACAACATTGGCGGCCGGGTCGTCGAGCATCCTCTCAAGCAATCCGGTGAACGCTTCCAGCAGGTGGCCGGCCGTGCCGGCGTCCAGCTCCCGACCGGCAAACTCCAGTGAATACCCCTCCGGTAGGGGCTGCACGCGCAGTTCCAGCGCCGCCGGTGAAGGCTCGCTGAAAATACCGGCATCCCGCCTCCGGGGTTCGGGCAACAGGGAAAAAAGCGTTGCCGGTTCCCAGGATTTCGTCGCACCGCCGTTGGACGGAAAACAATCCTGCCACTTCACGGCATCGCGCAACCAACGCTCCTGTCGCTGGTGAATATCACGCAAGCCCGCGGCCGCGTCCGTCTTCGCCAGCGGAACGAATCGCTCGAGCGGTCCCAGGGCTTCCCGCAGCGCAGCTTCAGCTCGCCCGTCCAGGCGTACCTGCAGCCTTAGCCCCGCGCCGAACAACCGGGAGAGAAAACCTGCCCAACCGGCCAACAGGATCGTGTCCGGCGGTGCATTCCATTCCCCCGCGCGTCGTCTCAGCCGTTGCACCAAGTCGGGTAGCAGCGGCCCGGAAGCGGTTCCCGCGGGTCTGGGAAGCGGATACAGGCCCGGGCTGTCGGAATCAGGGGAGCCTGATCGCTCCCAGAAGGCCCGGCCTGGAGCGGCCTTGGGATCCTCTGCCAGGTCCAACAGCCACTGCGCCACGTCCGCATACTGCGGCGGCAGTGCCCCGGACGGGTACTCACCCGCCAGTAATCCCGCCAACTCGTCGGCCAGATGCGCCAGGGAATAGAGATCCGCCACCAGCCGGGGCTGGCGGATCTCCAGCCAGCCCTCCCCAACCACCAGCAGGGTGTTGTGGCCCTTGCCCGGATCCAGCCACGGCTCCGCCTGCGCGGCATTGTCCGCTCCGACAATCCGGTAATGGTCTTGTGCAGCGCCTGCACCAATTCGTTGCAACGGTGCCTCGAATCCCGGTGGCACGACGCACGCAGTGCGCAGGATTTCGTGGCGCGCGACCAGAGTCCCGATTGCCTCCCCGGCACGATCCGCTGTCGCCAACGCGTCCGTTCGGAACCTCAGGCTGATGATCTCCTCACCGCGTCCTGATCGCCACAACGCCAGCTGCGTGGGAGAGAGTGGAAATGCGTCGGCTGGCTGCTTCATGCCTGTCCGTCTGCCGCCAGTTGCTGCCAGGAACAAATCTCCGACATCGCCACCGCGATACGCCGATCGCCGCCAAACGGCATGCGGCCGTGAACGCCCAGCAGGTTGTCCAGGAACAGCACGTCACCGTGCCGCCAGGGGAACAGCAGGCGGGACTCGATGTAGATCCCCCGGAGGCATTCGATAACTTCGTCCTCGATCTCTTCCCCGTTTCCGTAGTACGTTTGCGTGGGCCAGGTGACGCTTGCCCCGTCCCGCGTCAGGGTCTCCTTCATCGCCGCGGGCAGCGACAGGGCATTGAAAAAGGTCGCGTGGTTGAACCACAGTCGCTCGCCGGTCCGGGGATGACACACCATTGCGGGCCCCTTTTGGAGCGTCTGGAGCTGGTCCGCACCGGACCACGTGCATTCGATTTCGCGACGTGCGCATTCCCGCTCCACCGCATCACGGTCACCGGTTCCGAAGGCACGCTGCCAGGTGAGTCCGAAACCGTGGTTGAAATTGCGCTCGTATAACACGCCGTGTTCGTCGAAACGTTCCCGGATGTCCCGGGGGATACATTCCGTGATCCAGCGGTTGTCGCCCAGCGGGGTCTCGCCACCACTCCCGGGCGGCACCAGGCAGCAAAAGAACAGGCCGGCGGGAAACTCCCGGGAAAAGGCGTGCTCGTTGTGCAGAAAGATCGCCTGGTGCGCGGGATAATCGGTCGAGGTATAGATGTGATACCCCTTTTCCAGCGCGTGCCGGGGCGACGCCCGGTAGCGGTATTCCAGCGGCGGCGCCCCGGTGGCGGCATTCACCACCTCATTGAGACGAGCGACATTCCCGATGTCGAAGCCGCGGAACAACAAAGCTCCGTGCCGTCGGCGGCGATCGGCAAGCCAGTCCGGGTTGTTGCGCAACCAGTCCGCCAGATGAATACCAGCAATCCGCGGCGTGATACAGGCGAGGAATTCACGTTCACCAAGGATTTCCACGTCCAGCCAATCGCCGGAGGCTTCCAGGGTAACGGCCCGCCGGCGGCTGTCACTGAAGCGCATCGGTGACCACTCCCGGCGAAGACGGAACCGTGGCCTGCCGACGGCCGGCATGCGCCCGGAACCCGGTCGCCGCCGGCAACACCCTTTCGCTGATCGCCAGAGCGAGATCCGGCACGCGGGCCTCGGGCCAGCGGACCATGTCCTCAAGCAACGCGACGAAGGCACTGGCGATCCGCCCCGCGGTCGCCTGATCCAGCGCTTGCCTGCGAAACTTGACCCATCCTGAAAGCGCACCACCAGCCTCCGTGAGGTCCAGCAGCAGATTCATGTCCAGGCCGCGGATGTGTGCCTGGGGGACCAGCGCCTGCCCGTCCAGCCGCGGCGGATCCAGGGCACCTTGTTGCAGCACCAGCTTGGTATCGAATAGGGGGGCCGCCACCGCGTCGCGAGCCACGCCGGTGGCCCGAAGGATGTCGTCGAACGGCACATGCTGGCGTTTGAACGCTCCCAGCACGACCTCGCGGGTACCGGCAACTACCTCGCGAACCGTCATGCCGGACCGCACTGTGATGCGCAACGGCAGCGGGTTGATGAAGAACCCAATCTGATCTCCCGAATCGCGATCGCGCCCGGCCATGTCGGTACCAAAAACCACGTCGTCCTCACGGCCCAGCGCTCCCGCGGTAATCGCCCACGCAGCCGCCAGCACCATGAACAGGCTGGCATCCTCGCTGTGCGCCAGCCGGTGCAGGGCCCGGCAAAGGAGGGGGTCGGCCTGCACCGGCACCCGCCCGGCACCCTTGCCGCCCGTACCGGCAAAAGGCAATGCCAGGCGCGGTGCGCCCTGCAAGTGTTCCCGCCACCAGAGAAGGTCCGCGTCGAGGTCGGCCGGTGCGACCACCGTTGCGGCCGTGTCCACCGATCGTGGGAGCACCTGGCTCTCTCCGGCTTGCAACGCCCGGTACACGGCGGCCAGTTCGCGGAAAAATACGTCCCGCGACCAGCCATCGAAGATCAGGTGGTGGACGGTAAACAGCAGGCAGGCCCCGGAACCCGCGGTCTTAATCAGCGTGCAG
>JAJDOE010000043.1 GCA_022340345.1 Gammaproteobacteria bacterium | reverse complement strand
CATGCTGATCAAGATACTTGTCATTGTCGCGCTTCTGGCTATCGTCTCCAGCCTGTTTTCCGGCCTGCTTTTCCTTTACAAAGATCGCTCCGGGTCCGACCGGGTGGTCAAGGCGCTGACCGTGCGCGTGGCCATTTCGGTGATCCTTTTCCTGCTGCTGATGGCCGGCTACTACTTCGGCCTGATCCCGGCGCAGGGCGTGTTCCGCTGATCTTTTCCGGTTCCTGAAACGAGCAGGGGGCACCCGACGGGCGCCCCCTGACCGCTACCGGGTCGGTTAGCGGGTTGGTGTTACAGCCAGTACACGAACACGAACAGGAACAGCCACACCACGTCCACAAAATGCCAGTACCAGGCCACCGCCTCGAATGCGAAGTGGCGCTCGGCCGTGAAATGTCCCGCCAGGATGCGACCCAGGATCGAGATCAGCATGATGGTGCCCAGGGTGACGTGCAGCCCATGGAAACCGGTGAGCATGAAGAAGGTTGCACCGTAGACGCCCGCCTTGAGGGTCAGCCCCAGTTCGGTGTAGGCATGCACGTACTCGAAGGCCTGCAGGGACAGGAACAACAGGCCCAGGCAGATGGTCAGCAACTGCCACACGACCAGCGCGCTCCGCTTGCCCTTTTTCAGCGCCCAGTGGGCAAAGGTGATGGTGACGCCGGAGGTCAGCAGGATCATGGTATTGATGGCCGGGATGCCCCAGGCCCCCATGGGCGAGAACTGTGCCGACCCTTCCGCAGGGGTGTCCGCGGGAATCATTTCCGGACCGAGGGGGCCGGCGGTGGGCCAGCCGCCCTCGAAGCCTGGCCACAAGGGCTCGGTCTGCGCCAGCCAGTCCACGGAAAAGTTGCGGACGTAGAATAACGCGCCGAAAAAGGCGGCAAAGAACATCACTTCCGTGAAGATGAACCAGCTCATTCCGAGCCGAAAAGAAAGATCCACCTGATCGTTGAACAGGCCCTTTTCGCTTTCCCGGATCACCTCACCGAACCAGCCGAAGATCACGCCAATAATGATGGCCGCGCCGGCTAGCAGCAGCCAGCCGCCCCCGGACACTTCATTGAAGGTCAGGATGGCGCCCAGTGCGAGGACGAACAGGCCGGACGAAATGATCACCGGCCACTTGGTGGGTGCGGGAAGATAGTACCCGCCGTGTGCTCCGCTCATTTGGGATCCCCTTTCAAAGAATCTATCGTTATCCGCTGCCGCCGGTCGTCGAATCCGACCGCGCGTGCGCATTCAGGTTATAAAAAGAGTAAAACAGCGTCACCGCGTCCACGGTTTTTGGCAGGCTCGGATCCACCAGGAACGTCACCGCCATTTCCCGCTCCTCTCCCGGGTTCAGCCGCTGGTTGCTGAAGCAGAAGCACTCGGTCTTCTTGAAATAGCGGGTCGCCCGCGGGGGCGAAATCCGGGGTGTCGCCTGGCCGGTCACTGGCTGGTCCGCCAGATTGTGCGCCAGGTACTTGACCGTCGTGAGCTGGCCGGGATGTACACGCAGCTTGCGGGTCAGCGGCCGGAACTCCCAGGGCAGACCCGACATCACCGCGGAATTGAACTCCACGGTGACCCAGCGGGAGCGGTCTACCTCGAAGCTCGCCTGGGTACGGCCACCGTCCTTGAACGAAATACCGGTGATTTCGCAAATCACCTCGTATAACGGTACCAGCGCGTAACCGAAACCGAACATGAATACCGCCACGCTCAGCAGCTTTACCAGCGTGCGCCGGTTGGCGGCCGCGTGGCGATCGGTGCTCATGCCAGCCCCCGAACCAGTGTCCAGGCAAACAGCGCCACGGCCACCGCAGCCAGCACCAGCACGGTACGGCGGATGCGAGCGCGCTGCTCGTCGCGGTTGTGTTCGACGGAATCCATTCGCTACAGACGAGTTGCCGTCGGTGGCGCATTAAACCGCCGCACTTGCGGTTGCAGTTCGAAACGCATCTTCACTTGACGGTGGGAGGCGTCGCGAAAGTGTGATACGGCGCCGGCGAGGGAATGGTCCATTCCAGCCCCTCGGCCCCTTCCCACACCTGGTCGGTCGCCTTTTCTCCACCGCGCACGCATTTGACCACCACCCAGATGAACACCAGCTGGGAAGCCGCCAGCAGGAAAGCTCCCGCCGTGGACCACTGGTTGAACTCGGTGAACTGCAACGCGTAATCCGGGATGCGACGTGGCATGCCCGCCAGCCCCAGGAAATGCTGGGGAAAGAAGGTGAGGTTGAAGCCGATCACGGTAAGCCAGAAATGCAGCTTGCCCAGCTTCTCGTCATACATATTGCCGGTCCACTTCGGCAGCCAGAAGTACACCGCGCACATGGCGCCCATCACGGATGCCGGAAAAATCACGTAGTGAAAGTGGGCAACCACGAAATAGGTATCGTGGTACTGGAAGTCCGCCGGCGTAATGGACAGCATCAGGCCCGAAAGTCCGCCCATGGTGAACAGGAACACCACCGCAATGGCGTACAACATGGGGGTTTCGAAGGTCATGGAGCCCCGCCACATGGTGCTTACCCAGTTGAACACCTTCACTCCGGTGGGCACCGCGATCAGCATGGTGGCGTACATGAAGAACAGCTCGCCTGCCATGGGCATGCCGACGGTATACATGTGGTGGGCCCAGACGATGAACGAAAGAAAGGCGATCGTCGCGGTAGCGAACACCATCGAGGTGTAGCCAAAAAGCGGCTTGCGCGCGAAGGTGGGAATCACGTGGGACAGCACGCCGAAGGCGGGCAACACCAGAATGTACACCTCCGGGTGACCAAAGAACCAGAATACGTGCTGGAACAGCACCGGGTCGCCGCCACCGGAGGGATCAAAGAAGTGGGTGCCGAAATGACGATCCGTCAGCAGCATGGTGACCGCCCCCGCCAACACCGGCATCACCGCCAGCAGCAGAAACGCGGTGATGAACCAGGTCCATACGAACAGCGGCATCTTCATGAGCGTCATGCCCGGAGCGCGCATGTTCAGGATGGTGGCGATGATGTTGATCGACCCCAGAATCGAGCTGATACCCAGCATGTGGATCGACAGGATGGTGAAGTCCACGCCCATGCCGCCCTGCACCGACAGCGGTGGGTACAGGGTCCAGCCACCTGCCGGTCCGCCACCGGGCATGAACAGGGACAGGGTCAGCAGGGTTGCCGCCGGCGGCAGCAACCAGAAGCTCCAGTTGTTCATTCTCGGCAGGGCCATGTCCGGCGCACCGATCATCATCGGCAGCAGCCAGTTGGCCAGGCCCACGAAGGCCGGCATCACACCGCCGAAGATCATGACCAGGGCGTGTACCGTGGTCATCTGGTTGAAAAACTGGGGCGTAACGATCTGCATGCCTGGCTGCCACAGCTCGCTGCGGATCACCAGGGCCATCAGGCCGCCAAAAATGAACATGGTCAGGGCGAACCACAGGTACAGGGTACCGATGTCTTTGTGGTTCGTGGTGTACAGCCAGCGAGTAAAGCCCGCCGGGGGGCCGTCATGATGATGTGCGTCTGCCATTTTCTTGCGTTCCTATAAAAGATATCCGGTTCGTTACTGGCGGCGCGCCTTCACATCGGAAGGCTGCACGCTGTCACCCACGCTGTTTCCAAAAGCGTTGCGCTGAAAGGTGACCACGGCCGCGATGTCGATATCGTTCAGCTGTTCGGCGAAGGCCTGCATCGCAGTGCCGGGCTTGCCATTCATCACCCGGTCCAGGTGGCCATCCACAGGGCCCGTGGCAATGGCGCTGCCGGCAATGGCTGGAAATACATTCGGCACCCCCTGACCCGTGGGGCCATGGCAGGCCGCGCACTGGGCATAGACCTTTTCGCCCCGGGCGATGAGCTCTTCCCGGGACCAGGTTTTGTCCGCCTGGGCGGCCTCGGCACTGGCGACGCCCTTCTGGGCCGCTACCCAGGCATCGAACTCGGCCGGCGCGACCGCGCGAACGACGATAGGCATGAAGCCATGGTCCTTGCCACACAGCTCGGCACACTGCCCCCGGTACACACCAGGCTCATCAATGCGCGTCCACATCTCATTGATGAAACCGGGAATCGCATCTTTCTTTACCCCAAGCTGCGGTACCCACCAGGCGTGGATAACGTCGTTAGCGGTCAGGCTAAAGCGAATTTTCCTGCCAACGGGTAGCACCAGTTCGTTGTCGACTTCCAGCAGGTAGTGTTCGCCTTTTTCTTCCTGGTTCAGTATCTGCGCGCGCGGAGTCGCCAGTGTGCTGAAAAAGTGCACGCCGCTATCCGGGTACTCGTATTCCCACTTCCACTGGTAGGCGGTGATGTTGACGGTCATGTCGGCGCCAGTGGTGTCCTCCATCTTCAACAGGGTCCGGGTGGAGGGGATCGCCATGCCAATCAGGATGACAAAGGGAATCACGGTCCAGATGACTTCCAGCGTCGTGCTCTCGTGAAAGCTGGCCGCTTTTGCGCCCCGGCTCTTGCGGTGAGAGAACACCGCGTAAAACATGATGGTGAACACCACCACAAAGATGACCACGCAGACCCAGAAGATCAGCATGTGCAGGTCATACAAATCCGCGGCGATCTCTGTTACCGGCCGCTGGAAATTTAGCGCGTAGTCCGCCGCCGCAACACCGGAAACCAGAAAAAGTCCCAGGCCTGCCAAGGCGCGTGGTAACGCGCAAACGAGGCGTCGTGTATCGAACATGCCGTTCTCCCCTAAAAATTCCAGAATCGAAATCTAGTTGAACCTCGCCGCAACACAAGCCGCCACGAGGAGCGCCAGTTGACCACCTAGTAGGCCGATCCGACTCGCGCCGTCAATTCATCCGCAAGGCACCGCCGTGCGCCATCGGTCAGATCGATGCCCAGTTCCATTTCCCGTCCGTGGCAACGCAGCCACAGGCGTACCGGCTGCCAGCTCGACCGCCCCGCGTGAAGTCGCACCCGCGCCCACGCGGCCGGCGACTCGAAGCGTTCCTCCCGACCAAACCGCCGCTGCAACACGCTCAGGCGCCCACCGTGCACGCGCACCTCTTCGAAGTCCCCGCTGCGGCGCCGCAGCCACCAGAAGGCCAGCGCCAGGGCGGTCACCTCCAGCCCGGCGAAGGGCAATACCAGCCACGCGCCAGCGGCAAGAAATCCGATGCCGATCGCCATGCAGGTCAGGAACACCGCCGCCACGAAGAGCCACGTGGCGGGAGCGGAAAGCGAGCAATTGGGTCGCACAATGGCCCGGAACCCCGAATCGGGCACGGCAAGCAGCTCGAAGCCATTTTCGATGGGTTTTACTCCCCTGAATTCAGCACGCTGACCCCGGCACACGCGGGCCGAAAAACCGCGAGGACGCTAACACATGGCCCTGGCATCGGCAATTCACAGCTCTTGTGGGGCCATCAATGCGTCTTTCAATTTCGCCGCCAGCGCGGCCAGCGCCGCCACGACCGGCTCCGCTTCGGCATCCGGCGCGAAGGGCAGCAACGCCAGGGGCGGGGTTCCCAGGCCCGCCTCCAGTGCCTGCAGGTTGGCGTCCAGCCGCTCGAAGCCGGGGTCCAGCGGGTTCGCGACCCAGCCTGCCAGCGGCAGGCCGCGAGTGGCGATCGCCTCGGCGCTGAGCAGCGCGTGGTTGAGGCAGCCCAGGCGCAGGCCCACCACCAGCAGCACCGGGAAACCGGTGAGCGCCGCCAGGTCCGCCGTGTCCCCGGGTTCACCGGCACGGTTTCCCAGCGGCACGCGGAAACCACCCACCCCCTCCACCACCAGGAAACGGGCACGTCGCGCCAGCACCGCAAGGGCCGCGCGGATGCGTTCGAAATCCACCGGCTGCCCGGCCTCCGCGGCGGCAATATGCGGGGCGATGGCCGGGGCAAAGGCGAAGGGATTCACCAGTTCGTAGGGCACCGGTTCGAAGCCCGCCGCCTGCAGGGCCAGCGCGTCGGCATTGCGCAGCCCTCCGTGCAGCGGTTCACAGCCGCTGGCCACCGGCTTCATGCCCAGCGCCGGTATCCCGGAACCCACCAGCGCCCGCAGCAGCCCGGCAGCCACCCGGGTCTTTCCCACGCCGGTGTCGGTACCGGTAACAAAGATTCCGGCCGTTTCACGCACGGGCAAGGCTCGCAGCGGGCACCACCGCCCGGCCACCGGCACGCCGCCAGGCGTGACCGAACACCACTTCATAAGTAGCCGGCAGACGCCCGTCCGCCTGGCGGAAGGCCTCGTAGGCCTGCTCCAGGCGGCTCCGCCGCCGGCGCCCGGTGAGTCCCCGCGGCCGCGCCCGGGCGGCGTTTCCAGCCCCCAGCTGGCGCAGATCGCCGACAACGCCGGCAAAATCCGCGTAGGTCAGGGTGAATACCGCCTGGTCCACCACCGGGTCCTCGAAGCCGGTGGCCAGCAGCATGTCGCCCAGGTGGTGCATATCGAGGAAGTCGTGCACGTGTACGCCGGCATCCACCGCGCGCCAGGCGGCCCGCAATTCACGCAGGGTGTCCGGTCCAAAGCTGGTGAACATCAGCAGGCCTCCGGGGGCCAGCACCCGGTGGAACTCGGGAAAGGCGATCTGCGGCTCGCACCACTGCAGCATCAGACTGGAAAACACCAGGTCGAAACTGGCGGCGGCGAATGGCAGCCGCTGCGCGTCGCCGGCCACCCGCGGGCCACGTGGCTCCGCCGCCACAACCCGCAGCATGGCGGTGGCCAGATCCAGTTCCACCGGGGCTACGCCATAGCGGCTCGCCAGCCGCGGACCCGCAAAGCCGGTGCCACAGCCCGCATCCAGGATGCGCCGCGGCGCCAGGCGGATGTAGTCGAGGCGTTCCATCACCTCTTCCGTGACCTGGCGATGCAAGGGCGCCGCCGCGTCGTAGCCGGCGGCGGCCCGCTCGAACTGGCGACGCACGCGCAACGGGTCGAGCACCGCGGGCTCAGGCATCGGCATGCAACTGCAGAAATTCCAGAACCCGGGCGGCTACCCACTCCGGGTGGGATAGCATCACCGCGTGTCCGGCCTGCGGCTGCACCGCAACGGCAGCGGCGGGATACAGGCGCCGCATCGCGGCCACGGTGGTTGCCGGGATGATGCCATCGGCGCCTCCGTGCAGAAGCAGCAATGGAATGCCGAGCTCCACCAGCCGGGAGCGCAGGTCGGTGTGCTCCAGCAGATCCAGCCCCGCCACCAGGGCCTCCGCCGCCGGAAGGGGTTCCGCCCGGCGGCAGGCCCGCACCGCCGCCAGGCCGGCCGCGGCGCGGACCCCCGCGCCGGCATGCCCGGCATCAAAATCCGCGAGCAGTTGCTGCCGGTCCCGGGCCAGGCGCGAACGAAAATCCTCCAGCACCGCGGTTGCGGTTCCCGGCCAGTGCCGGTCGCCAAGGAATCGCGCAGTGGAGCTCACCAGTACCAGCGCGGCGACTCGCCCGGGGAGCTCCAGCGCAGCGCGCAGCGCCAGCAGCCCGCCCAGCGATGCGCCCATCCACACCGCGCCCGCCGGCGCCATCCCGGCCAGGTCCTCGAACAGATCCTCGCCGCGATCCGCTGTGCGGGCGCCGTGCCCGGCCAGGTCCGGCAGCCAGCTTTCCGCGGCGGCCGCCAGTCGATCCGCTACCGGGTACCAGTGGCGGCGGCAGCCGGCCCAACCATGTACCAGCAGCAACGGCCGGCCGCCGCCGCGGCGCTCCACCCGGGCGTTCACCATACCGCCTCCAGCGCCGCCAGCAGCCGGTCCACATCGGCGTCCCGGTGACTGGCGCTGAAGGTTACGCGCAGGCGTGCGCCACCCGCCGGCACGGTCGGCGGACGGATGGCGGTGATCAGGATGCCGCGGTCGCGCAGCGCGGCCGCCAGAGCCAGCGCCCGTTGCGAGCCCCCCACCACCAGTGGCTGGATCGGCGTGTCGCTGGCCGGCAACGGCAGTCCCAGCTGCGCGGCGCCGGCGCGAAAACGTGCCACCAGGGCGACCAGCCGTTCGCGACGCCACTCTTCGCTGCGCACAATTCCGGTTGCCACCGTCAGCGCGTGCGCCACGGCGGCCGGCAGGGCGGTGGTGTAGATATAGCTGCGTGCTTCCTGGACCAGGGTCTCGATGAGCGCATCCTCGCCAGCAACGAAGGCGCCGAACCCGCCGAAGGCCTTTCCCAGGGTACCCACCTGGATAAGCTCTTCCGCAGGCAGCCGGCCGACGGCGGAAAACACCCCGCGGCCTCCAGCGCCGACCACGCCGAATGCGTGGGCCTCGTCCAGCAGCAGCCAGCACTGGTGAGCGCGCGCCAGTTTCGCCAGCCCGGCCACCGGCGCCCGGTCACCGTCCATGCTGAACACCCCATCACTGGCAATCAGTGTGCCCGCGGCCGGTTCTGCGACCGCCGTCAGCATCCGCTCCAGCGCCGCCAGGTCCCGGTGCGGGTAGCGTCGCAGGCGGGCGCGGCTGAGGGTGGCGCCATCCAGCAGCGAAGCATGATTGAGCCGATCCTGAAATACGTGCTGGTGGCGGCCGGCCAGGGTGGAGATGACTGCCAGGTTGGCCATATAACCAGTGGAAAACAGCAGCGCCCGCGGGCGACCGGTGAAATCCGCCAGCGCCTCTTCCAGCTCCCGGTGGGCGCGGCTGTGGCCGCTCACCAGGTGCGAGGCGCCGGCGCCGATACCGTAGCGGCGGGCCCCTTCCGCCAGTGCCTGTTGCAAACGCGGGTCCGCTGCCAGGCCCAGGTAGTCATTGCTGCAAAAGGCCAGCAGCGTCTGGCCGGCGACCTGCACCTCGCGACCCTGCGCCCCTTCCAGGCACAGCCGTTCGCGGTACAGGGCGTCCCGCCGGCGCTGCGCCAGCCGGTTCTCAAGGGACTGCAAGGGGGTCATGACCCGCTACGGGGCCTGCTGGCGGCCCGCTGGCCCGCCGGAAGCCTCGGCCTTCAGGCCCAGTCGATCGAACAGGCGACGGTCATGTTCCACACCGGCGTTGGAAGTGGTCAGCAGGCGCTCCCCGTAGAACACCGAGTTGGCCCCGGCCAGGAAACACAGCGCCTGCGTCTCGTCACTCATCTGCTCCCGCCCGGCCGACAGGCGCACCCGTGACGCCGGCATCAGAATCCGCGCCACCGCAATGGTCCGCACAAACTCCAGCGGCTCGGTGGGCTCGGCGGTGGCCAGCGGGGTGCCTTCCACCGCCACCAACTGGTTCACCGGCACGCTCTCCGGGTGCGGGTCCATGCAGGCCAGCGTTCGCAGCAGTTCGCCGCGGTCGGCAACGCTCTCGCCCATGCCGATGATGCCGCCGCAGCACACGTGGATGCCCGCCGCGCGGACCGTCTCCAGCGTATCCAGCCGGTCCTGGTAGGTGCGGGTGCTGATGATCTGCGGGTAGAAGTCCGGAGAGGTGTCCAGGTTGTGGTTGTAGTAGTCCAGCCCGGCGGTCTTGAGGCGGTCCGCCTGGCCGGGGTGCAGCATGCCCAGGGTTACGCAGGTCTGCAGTCCCAGCGCCTTGACCTCGCGGACCAGCGTTTCCACCTGCTGCAGGTCCCGCTCCTTCGGGGATCGCCAGGCAGCCCCCATGCAGAAACGGGTGGCGCCGGCGGCACGCGCGGCGCGCGCCTGCTCCAGCACTTCGCCAAGCTCCGCCAGCGGCTCTGGCTTGAGGCCGGTGTCGAAGCGAGCGCTCTGGGGGCAATAGGCGCAGTCTTCCGGGCAGGCGCCGCTCTTGATATTCATCAGGGTGCTGAGCTGCACCTCGTTGGCGTCGAAGAACGCCCGGTGCAGGCCCTGGGCGCGGTACAGCAGGTCATTGAAGGGAAGCCGCATCAGCGCGGCCACCTCGTCGGCGGTCCAGTCGTGGCGAATGATTTCTGCGGACATGGGTCCTCGGGGAGTAGCGTCCCTACGGGAATGAATGGGGCGCAGTTTGGCAGTCACATCCTGTTTGTCAATCCGGAACCGCACGGACATGAACAATTGCTTAATTTTTACACACTTGCTGTTGGGGCCGCGGCGCTGCGCCGCCTGCCAGGCGACCGCCGGCGAGGACGGGTTGTGTCCCGGCTGCCGCGCCCGGCTGGCGGCAGAACGGCTTCCCGCCACCGGGCGCTGTCCCCGCTGCGCGCGGGCGCTGCCCACCCGCACGGCACCCGTCGCCTGTGGCTCCTGCCAGCACGACCCGCCACCCTTCGAGCGCGTAATCACGGCCGGCAGCTACGCCAGCCCGCTGCGGGAACTGGTGTGGCGCCTCAAGTTCCGCCAGCAACTGCATGCCGCCAGCGTTCTGGGTCGGCTGCTGGCCGATGCCGTACGCGCCGCTGGCGGTCCGCTGCCGGAACGCCTGGTGCCGGTGCCCCTGCACCGGCGCAGGTTGCAACGGCGCGGCTTCAACCAGTCGCTGGAGATCGCGCGGGTTAGCGCGCGTCGGCTCGGGAACCTGCCGGTAGACAACCACTGCCTGGTCCGTCAGCGAGCTACCGCAACCCAGTCGCGGCTGGCGCGGGCCGCCCGCGCCGGCAACCTGCGCGGCGCCTTCGCGGTGGCGGCTCCGTTACCCGCGGGTTGCCGGGTCGCCGCGGTGGACGATGTCATGACCAGCGGTCACACCCTGCGTGCATTCAGCGACTGCCTGCGGCGCGCCGGCGCCGGCCGCGTGGATGCCTGGGTGGTGGCCAGGGCCTGAAGACCCCGGTTGCCCGGGGCGCTTTTGTTAGACTGCCGGTGATGATTCGTCTATTCCAGATTGCCGTGCTGGTGCTGCTGGGCTGGCTGCTGTATGCCTGGGTTCGCGGTCAGCTACATCGCCACCGGAAACGGCGCCAACCACCGGGCGCGGTGTCCGCGCAACGCATGGTCCCCTGCGCGGTATGCGGCGTACACGTTCCCGAGAACGAAGCCCTGCGGCGTGACGGGCGCTATTACTGTGGTCCGAACCACCGCGATGGCTGAACCAGCAACCCGGGTCGAGCAGACCATCTTCGGCTCGCCGATCCTGCGCGACCGGGGACCTGCGCGACCGGGGGCCCAGCACTGGCGGGCGCTCTACTACTTCAATCTCTACCGCATCGCCCTGGCGGTCTTTTTCGTCACCATCGCCCTGGACACCTCCAGGATTGGAATCCTGGGGCAGGCTTCTCCGCTGCTGTTTCGGGTTGCCAGTTTTGGCTTCGCCCTGACGGCGCTGATCTTCCTGTTTACCATCACGCGCGGCCGCCCCAACTACCATTTCCAGGCGCGCGCGCAGTTGTTCGGCGACGTGCTGTTCCTGTTGCTGCTGATGCATGCCAGCGGTGGCGCATCCAGCGGCCTTGGCCTGCTGCTGGTGGTGGTGGTTGCCGGGTCCGGAGTGGCCCTGGGCGGGCGCATGTCCCTGTTCCTGGCAGCCGCAGCCACGGTGCTGGTGCTGGTGGAACACTTTGCTTTCGATGTCAGCCGCGCCAACAGTGGCCAGATCGGTTTCCTCGGGATCGCGTTGCTCGGCACCGCATTTTTGATGCACGCGGTCGCCCAGCGCATGCGCGAGACGGAAGCCCTGGCGGAACGCCGCGGCGTCGACCTGGCCAACCTGGAGCAACTCAATGCACTGGTCATCGAACGAATGCAGACCGGCGTGGTGGCGGTGGACAACCACGGCACGGTGCGCATGGTCAACGACCAGGCGCGGCAACTGCTCCCGGCATCGCCGGCGCATGACGGGCCGGCGCCACTGGCGGAGTTCTCCACGGAACTGGCGCTACTGGTCGAAAGGTGGCGGCAACGGAACGACGGTGAGGGGCTGGAACTCGGCATCCACGACGGTACCCTGCTCGCGCGCCTGCTGCCGCTGGGAGATGCCACCGACGCGGCGCTGATCTTCGTCGAGGACATGACGGTCGCCGAGCGCCAGGCCCTGCAGTTGAAACTGGCGGCCCTCGGGCGGCTGACCATCAGCATCGCCCACGAAATCCGGAATCCCCTGGGGGCCATCAGCCACGCCGGCCAGCTGCTTTCGGAGTCCAGTGGCATGGGCGCCTCTGACCGGCGCATGGTGGAGATCATCATCGAGCACAGCCGGCGCATTGACCGCCTGATCCAGGATGTCATGCAGCTCGGCCGCAAGCGCGGGCCGGACCGCAAGCGGCTGGATCTCAAAAAATGGCTGAGTGAATTTGCCAGGGATTTTGAGACCAGTCACCCGGAGACAAACGGGCGAATTACACTGAACCACGAGGCCACCACCGTCGATACCGACCCGGTGCAACTCAACCAGGTGCTTTTCAACTTGTGCGAGAACGCCCTGCATCACGGCGACCGGGAACGGCCAAAGCTAACCCTGCGCTGTGGCGTGGATAACGGCTCCGGTCGCAGCTTCATAGAAGTGGAGAACCGCGGCGAACCGGTGCCGGCGGAGCTGGAGGAGCGGCTGTTTGAACCCTTCTTCACCACCTCGCCGAAAGGCACCGGACTGGGCCTGTTCATCGCCCGCGAACTGGTGGAGGGCAATGGTGCGCGACTGGTTTACCGCAGGCTTGCCACCGGCGCATGCTTCCGCATCGAGTTCAAGGCAGCGAAATGAGCGACAAGGCGCAAATTCTGATCGTGGATGACGAGCCGGATCTGTGCGAACTGCTGCAGCTCACCCTGGAGCGCATGGACCACGCCTGCCATGTCGCACTGAACCTGAAGGATGCGCGCGCGCTGTTGCGGAAACGGTCCTTTGACCTGTGTCTCACCGACATGCGCCTTCCGGACGGCGACGGCATCGACCTGGTGCGCGGCATCCAGGAGCACTGGCCGGAACTCCCGGTCGCGGTCATCACCGCCCACGGCAACATGGATACCGCCATCGAGGCCCTCAAGGCGGGCGCTTTCGATTTCCTTTCCAAGCCCCTGGACCTGACCGGCCTGCGGCAACTGGTTAAGCATGTGCTGGAGCTTCGCAGTCACACGGAACGGCGCACCCGCGAACGCCTGCTCGGCGAATCGGAACCCATGCGAGAGATTCGCGCCATGGTGGCGAAGCTGGCCCGCAGCCAGGCCCCGGTGTACATCACCGGCCAGTCCGGAACCGGCAAGGAGCTGGTAGCACGAATGATCCATGAACTGGGCGCACGGGCGGACCAACCCTTCGTGCCCGTAAACTGCGGTGCAATTCCCAGCGAACTCATGGAAAGCGAGTTCTTCGGTCACCGCAAGGGCAGCTTCACCGGTGCCGTAGCGGACAAACCCGGACTGTTCCTGGCCGCCGACGGCGGCACCCTGTTCCTGGACGAAATCGCCGAGTTGCCACTGGCCATGCAGGTGAAGCTGTTGCGTGCGATCCAGGAAAAGGCCGTGCGCCCGGTGGGCGCGGATCGCGAGGTCCATACCGATGTGCGGGTCCTCAGCGCCACCCACAAGGACCTGGGCGCGCTGGTCCAGACGGGTGAGTTTCGCGAGGACCTGTACTACCGCATCAATGTCATCAGCCTTCGGGTTCCTTCCCTGGCGGAACGGCGCGAGGACCTGGACCTGCTGGCGGATTACTTTCTGGGGCACCTGAATCGGGATAACCAGCGCCACGTCCGCCTCGGCGCAGCCGCTCTGGACGCCCTGCGCGCCTACGACTTTCCCGGCAATGTACGGGAACTGGAGAACATCCTGGAGCGGGCCTCGACCTTGTGCGAAGGCGGGGTCATCACCCCCGCCGACCTGGTGCTGCCCGAAATCGGCAGCGTGGCCGCGGGGCCGAGCGATGCGGACCTGGAAGGCCGACTCGAGGACTACGAGCGCGACGCCATCCGCAAGGCCCTGGAAGAAACCCGATTCAATAAAACCGCGGCCGCGCGCAAACTCGGAATTACCTTCCGCGCCTTACGCTATCGTCTGAAGAAACTGGGGATGGAGGAGGACTGAGCGGCCCGAAACGCGCCGGGTCCGATACGGAGATAATTCCCCGGCGCGGCAGACCGGCCAGGTCGCGATGGCTCACCAGGCGCGCGTCGGTTGCCGGATTCCAGCCATTCTCCTGTACCCGTTGCAGGGAATCGAATGCCCACACCTGCCCGTCCCGCACCAGCAGAAGTTCAACCCGCTCCGGATCGTTTACCAGGGGGTTGGCCACCAGCCCATGAGGACGCGGTGGCAGCAGCGCACGCACCGGAGCTTCCAGCGCGGTCGCGATGACCTCGTAGCCGGCGGCCAGCGGGTGGCCATTGGCGTCCGGTGGGTACAGGGGTTTTGGCCCGGTCGCGGATCGCTGTAACGGGATCACCAGGTCCACGTAGCCCGCTCCGGTGGCACGCAAGCGCGCGGCGAAACTCTGCGTGCGCCGGGCCTCTTCCGTCACCAGATGCAGGTAGTCCTCGTACCGTTCACCGGTGGCGACAACCCGTTGCTGGTAGACCCGTTCCTTGGTGGGCACCACGGTGAACAGCACCTTCGCACCAGCGGCGTTAGCCAGCGCTACGATCCTCTCGGCCACCCGCCCCATGACCTCCCATCCCGCATCCACCACGGGGTTCGCCAGGTTGGAGACCAGCCGATGCCGTGGCGTGAACACGGTACTCACACCGTCCGAAAACTGCACCGGCCAGAGCTCATCCGCCGGCGGCGGATAAACGCTTTCGGGCGCCAGGGAAAGATCCACCCGCAGGTCCCCGAGCAGCGCCTTATCCCGGGGCCGTTTTACCGCCACCCGGATACTCTCCAGGGCATCGTTCCCGGAATAGAAGGCCACCACCAGCAGCCGCGGGCGCAGGGCCAGAGCGAGCTGCGCCGTTACCAGGTAGTCCGGCGCCGACCAACCTCCGATCGCCATGGAATACACGCGCCCGGCATCACCGAGTTGCGCCTGCAGGCGACCGGGCCAGCTTTCGGCTATTCCCGCGTTGTTGCCGTAGGTCTGGCTGTCGCCAATGACCACAACGTCGGCCACCGAGGGCACGTCCAGGTTGCGAAAGCCGAGCAGGTCGTGGGGCCCGATTCCGCCCGGCCACTCCAGCAGCAGCGGAGATCCCCGCACCGATCCATCGGGATCCCGGGTCAGCAATTCCGCCGTTTGATCCCGCGGCACCACCAATGCCCGGGCCAGGAATCCGGCCCCGGACGACCGCTGGCCCAGCAGCGAAGGCGCGAACCAGCGGATCAGGCTGAGTGCCACCAGCAGGCTGATGACGGAAATGAAGATGACGGCCAGACCCTCACGCATCCAGCGCCTGCTTCCCGGTTTGCCGGTCATGAATTGGACCCCCCTGGTTGCCGGATTCCGATCGCCCGCCACGACGGCTAGCGAAGCATCGACGGGCGTGGCAATCTTGGCACGTCGGCATGCCCGTCGTTAAGCACCCCGAATCCCTGATATGCCGCCCTCCCCCGACAGCACCGAAACGCCCCAGCCGGATCCAGGCGATCTGCCGCTGGACGAGCGATTCGGCTTTGGCGCCAACTGGAAGAATTTTCTCCGCCACCTGGATGACGCGCGCATGGCCGAGGCGCGCGACTCGCTCAAGCAGATGCTCGGCCGGACGTCACTGGCGGGCCTGGAGTTTCTCGATATTGGCTGCGGCAGTGGCCTGTTCAGCCTGGCCGCACGCCAGCTGGGAGCGCGGGTGCGCGGATTCGATTTCGATCCGGATTCCGTGCAATGCGCCCGGCATCTGAAAGAACGATTCTTCCCCGACAGTGGCGACTGGCGGATCGAACGCG
Organism: Gammaproteobacteria bacterium; assembly: GCA_022340345.1. Taxonomy (GTDB): domain Bacteria; phylum Pseudomonadota; class Gammaproteobacteria; order HyVt-429; family HyVt-429; genus JAJDOE01. Next base: position 4,519 of record JAJDOE010000043.1, on the reverse strand, counting down.
GCTCGGTCCTGGACCAGGAATACATTGCCTCTCTGGGCGAATTCGACATCGTCTACGCCTGGGGCGTGCTGCACCATACCGGCGACCTGTGGCGAGCGCTGGACAACGCGGCGACGCGGGTCGCCATCGGCGGAAGCCTGTTTATCGCCTTGTACAACGATCAGGGCGCCCTCTCCACATTCTGGAAACGCGTCAAGCAGTTGTACGGTTCGGGATGGGCCGGACGCGCCCTGGTGGTCACCATATTTGTCCCCCTGTATGCCACGGTGGCGGTACTCAAGGGCCTGGTCCGCCACCGCAATCCACTTGGCTACATCAATACCTACAAGAATCAGCGCGGCATGTCGGTATACCACGACTGGATCGACTGGCTCGGGGGCCTGCCCTTCGAAGTCGCGTCCCCCGGCGATGTGCTGGACTTTCTTGCTTCGCGCGGATTTCGCCTGCAACGCCTTACCACCACCAACGCCTCCGGATGCAACCAGTTCGTGTTCCTGCGCGAATCCGGGAATTGAGTCGTGCCGGATCGCGCGGAACCGGTATCCTGGGTCTCCTCCCCGCTCGGACCGGAGGTGGCAAAACGTCCCCACAGCGTCACTTTGTGACGTAGTACGTCACCCGCGACGATCTGGCACCGGGCTGACAACCGGGGCGCCGGTAGCTGGTCGCCGATCCGGCGGTTGGCACGGTATGTGCATTGTTTACTTACGGAACCAGCCGCCTGGCGCTTCCAACGGGGGTAGCAGGCAAAGTTTGAATTAACACCCTGATCCAGGGAAATGAGGAAAAGCGACATGCGCAAGAAACTACAACGAGGCTTTACACTGATCGAGCTGATGATCGTGGTCGCGATTATCGGCATCCTGGCGGCAATCGCCATCCCGTCCTACATCGACTACACGGCGCGGGCCCAGATGTCCGAAGCCGTGGAACTGATGGGCGGCACCAAGACCCCGCTGGCTGAGTACTTCGCCGACCGTGGCGCATGGCCGAGTGCCCTTGCCTCGGTTGCGAGCACCCTGTCTGGCAAGTACGTCGCCACGATTTCCGGCGCCGTCGGTGGAACGACCTCCACCTACGTGGTAACGGGGCTGATGAAGGCCGCCAACGTCAACAACCTGATTCAGAGCCAGACCGCCACGCTGACCACAGCGGACGCGGGCCGCACCTGGACTTGTGCCGCTGGCACCGTGGACGAAAAGTACCTGCCGGCAGCCTGCCGCTAGTACGGATCAACCCGATTCCCGCCTTGGCGGGAAACACCGAAAAACCCGCCAATCGGCGGGTTTTTCTTTGCCCGCCGGCGGGCTGGCGGGCCCGGTATCGGAATCCGGTTCAATCGAAAGGTCGTGGTACGGTTCCTGCATACTTAAACTGCAGAAATGGCCATATCCAGAATCTTAGCGCTGAACGACCCCATCCCGCGCCGCAAAAAACCGGCCGCGGAGGCCAAATACACCCGGGAGGCGAGCGACGTGACTTCCAGCCCGTTCGTGACATCCAGCCGGCGACCGATCCGAACGCGCCTGCAGCGTGGATTCACGCTCATCGAACTGATGATCGTGATCGCGATCATTGGCATCCTGGCGAGCCTGGCCATACCCGCCTATTCCGACTACCTGGCGCGAAGCCAGATGGCCGAAGCACTGGAACTGATGGGGGCCACCAAGGTTCCGCTCGAGGAGTACTTCGTGGACCGCGGCACCTGGCCCTCCAGCATCGGCTCGGTGGTCAACACCGTTAGTGGAAAGTACACCGCAACCATCGCCGGTGCGCCCGGTGGCACCACCTCGACGTACATCATTACCGCCACCATGAGATCGACCGGCATCAGCAGTGTCCTCGCCGGACGGACCGCCCAGTTTCTGACCATCGACGCCGCACGAACCTGGAACTGCCAGGTCGGAGGCCCCGCCCCGGTCGAAGACCAGTACCTTCCCTCCGTCTGTCGCTGATTTTCCGCCCGGACCGACCCGCGCCGGAAGGGCGCAGCGCGCGGCGTCGTTGTCGCCGGGTGGGCTAGTATTCCCCGGATGGAATCAAACCGCCTGCAGCTGGGTATCGGTCTGGGGTTTTTCCTGGCGCTGGCCACAGCCTGGCTGGTGCTGTTTCCAGGTCTCTCCGGCGGCTGGCTGCTGGATGACGTCCCCAGTCTCGGACCACTGCGGCAGCTGCACGCCCACCCCGGTTTCGGGCAGCTTACGCTGTACCTGACCTCCACCGAAACCAGTCGCCTGGGGCGCATCATCCCGATGCTCAGTTTTGCCGCCCAGTACTACGCGTGGCCGGTGAGCCCGTCGACCTTCAAGCACGTCAACCTGATGCTGCACCTGCTGAACGGTTGTCTTCTGTTCTGGCTCCTGCTGCGCATCCAGCGGCTGCGGCTTCCCCTCGCTCCGGATCGTCTGCTGGTCCCGGCGCTGGCGGCATTCCTGTGGCTGGCGCACCCGCTGCAGGTCTCCACGGTAATGTACGTGGTCCAGCGCATGGCGCAGTTTTCGATGCTGTTCTCGCTGCTGGCATTGTTGTGCTACGTGCATGGCCGTTCCCTGCCGTCGGGACGCGCTGGTGCCGCCGCCGGGTGGATGATTGGCGGGCTGGCCGGCTTCGGTTTGCTCGGGGTGCTGAGCAAGGAAAACTCCGCATTGCTGCCATTTTTCGTGGTGGTGCTGGAGATGACCCTGCTGGCGCGGGTGCCTTGGCGGCTGGGGCCGCCCGCCTGGAAGTGGTGGCTGCTGGGCACTCCGGTTGCGCTGATGGCCGGCTACCTGGCGCTCAACGTGGAGCCGCTGATACTGCGGGGATACGCATCGCGGGACTTCAGCCTCGGCGAACGCCTGCTGACCGAATGCCAGGTGCTGCTGGGCTACCTGCATTCGATCCTGCTGCCCCGTCCGGGCAGCCTGCGCTTTTTCTTCGATGACCTTCCGGTAGCCCATTCCCTGTGGCAACCCGCGACATTGGCGTCGGTACTCGGGGTACTTGCCCTGATCGCTTCGGCGCTGGCTCTGCGGCGACGCTGGCCGGTCTATGCCTTCGGCGTGTTGTGGTTCTTTGCCGGTCACCTGATGGAATCCACGGTAATCGGGCTGGAACTGGCCTTCGAACACCGCAACTATGTCCCCGCCGTGGGGCCCCTGTTCGCGGTGGCCAGCGCGGTGCCCATGCTATTCGCGCGGCTGCGTACGCCGCTGCTGTCCCGGGCGGTGGCGGTGATGCTGGCGCTATTCGGCCTGCTGTTTCTCTACCTGACCGCGGACCGGGCTGCGCTGTGGGGCAACCCGCTGCGCCTGGCGGCAACCTGGGCGGCCGAGCAGCCCGGCTCCCTGCGGGCGCGAATGGAAAATGCCGGCCTGCAACGGGTCGCCTTTGGAGACGCGGCGGCGGAGCGGCTGCTGACCGGCATCGCGACGGATTTTCCGGAGGACGGTACCGCGCCGCTGGTACTGGTGCTGCTGGAGTGTCCGCGCCCGGAACCGGACCCGGACAAACTCCGGAATGCGCTCGCGCGGCTGCGCGTCACGGGCGGTGGTTTCGGTCCGGTGAGCGTGATGGAGGAAATCATCGGATTGCGGAGTGCCGGACGCTGTCCGGCCGTGACCCCGACGATATTGCATTCCTTCGCCGACGCACTGCTCGGCAACCCGCGTTTTCGCTACCAGCACGCGCTGGTGCACTACCTGAAAGGGCGGGTATACCGCTACCAGGGGCGGCTGAACGAGGCACTGGCGGAACTGGATCTCTCCTTCGCCAGGAGCGCACGATCCACCATCCCGATCATCCAGGCCAACTGGCTTACGGACGCGGGCCGCTCGGCGGAGGCGGCGGAGTACCTGCAAAGGGCACGCCGGGCCACGCGACATAACCCACTGTTTGCCTGGCTGATGCGATCCGGACTGCAGGACTGGGATATGCTACTTGATCGCGACCTGGCGGAGAGCCCGGCGAAACCGGCGGACAAACGAGACTAACGTGACTGAACTATCACTATCCATCGTCATCCCGGCACGCAACGAGGCACAGGGGCTGCAGCGGATATTACCCGCGCTGAAAGAGCGCTTTCCCCAGGCCGAGGTACTGGTGGTAGACGACGGTTCAACAGACCAATCCGCGACGGTTTGTGCCCAACACGGCGCTACCTGTATCAGCCACCCCTACTCGATGGGCAATGGCGCGGCGATCAAGACCGGCGCCCGGCACGCCCGCGGCGAGCGGATCGTATTCATGGATGGCGACGGCCAGCACGATCCTGAGGACATCCCGAAGCTGGTGACGCTACTCGATCGGGGCTTCGACATGGTCATTGGCGCCCGAACACAGGGCCAGCAGGCCAATTGGCGTCGCGGCCTGGGCAACCGACTGCTCAACGGACTTGCCTCCGCCATGACCGGCCATCGGATCACCGATCTCACTTCGGGATTTCGCGCTGTACGAGCGGAGAAATTTCGTCGTTTTCTCTATTTGTTACCCAACGGATTCTCGTATCCGACAACGATCACCATGGCGTTTTTCCGATCCG